>NZ_JBKQOU010000317.1:0-58795 GCF_052145335.1 Rhodoblastus sp. | reverse complement strand
CCGTGATGCGGGGTCGGAGTGATGCGCAGGCGCTCGGCGCCGCGCGGCACGGTCGGGTAATTGATCGGCTGGATATAGATGCCGTGGCGATCCAGCAGCATGTCGGTCGCCGCCTTGCACAATTGCGCGTCGCGCACCATCACCGGCACGATATGTGACGGATTGGCCAGAACCGGCAGTCCCGCCTGCATCAGCGCATGTTTGGTGAGCCAGGCCTGGCGCTGGTGCGCCATGCGCAATTCCGGCCGGGTCTTGGCGATACGCACCGATTGCGCCGCGGCGGCGCAGACGGCCGGCGGCAAGGCGGTCGAGAAGATGAAGCTGGGCGCGAAGGAGCGCACCGCGTCGATGATCGCGGGGGCCGCCGCGATATAGCCGCCGATGACGCCAAATCCCTTGGCCAGCGTGCCCTCGATCACGTCGATGCGGTGCATCTGGCCTTCGCGTTCGGCGACGCCGCCGCCGCGCGCGCCATACATGGCCACCGCATGGACCTCGTCGATATAGGTCATGGCGTTGTATTTTTCCGCCAGATCGCAGATTTCCTTGATCGGCGAAATGTCGCCGTCCATCGAATAAAGGCTCTCGAACACAATCAGTTTCGCGCGCTCGAGCGGCTGGGCGGCAAGCAATTCCTCAAGATGGACGACATCGTTGTGGCGCCAGATCTTCCGCTCCGCCGAGGAGCGGCGAACGCCCTCGATCATCGAATTATGGTTGAGCGCATCCGACAGGATCAGGCAATTGGGCAGCAGGTCGGCGATGGTCGAAATGGCGGCGAGATTGGAAATCCAGCCGGAGGTGAAGACCAGCGCCGCATCCTTGCCGTGCAGGTCGGCGAGTTCTTCCTCGAGTTTCACCAGGGGATGACTGGTGCCGGAAATGTTCCGGGTTCCGCCGGCGCCCGCGCCATGCTTGCCGGCGGCGCCTTTCATCGCGGCGATCACTTCCGGATTGACGCCCATGCCGAGATAATCGTTCGAGCACCAGATGGTGACGTCGTGGGCCGAACCGTCGGGCCTGTGCCAGGTGGCATGGGGAAAGCGCTGGGCGTCACGTTCGATATCGGCGAAAACACGGTAGCGTTGCTCGGACTTCAGCTTGCCGATCGCATCCTGGAAGAATTGCGCGTAACGCATGGTCCTACCCTCGTTTGAACAGCTCCCGAATCCTCGAAGAGCGATGAATTTTTTCTTTGTTCTTTGCGCGCACGAACGAATGAAACGAAGCGATCCGTCCAGCGACACCGGGACGTGTCACGCAAATGGGTGAAACTGGCCAACAGGTTGCCAATGACGATCCCGTCATGCGTTCCGTCGATGCCAAAGCCGCGTTTCACCCGATAGGCATAGCGCAGGTCCGGCGCGATATTTTCCAGTCGCGCGTAATGGAATTCATGCGCTGGCGTCGCATCGCCGAATTGGGCGCCAGGCCACGGGGCTTCCGACGTCTCTTCGACGCGCACGAGACCGCGCCCCTGGGGCTTGTCGCCCATGACCGCATCGGCGGGAATGACCCCGACCATGTCGTGCCGCGCGCCCCGATAGGAAATCGAGCGGGACAGATACATGAGGCCGCCGCATTCCGCATAGGCGGGAAGGCCGGCTTCGACCGCCGCGCGGATGCTTTCCCGCAAGGATCGATTGCCGGCGAGTTCGGCGGCCTGCGTCTCGGGAAAGCCGCCGCCTATAAACAGGCCGTCGCATTGCGGCAGATCGCTTGCGCGCAAAGCGTCGAAAAACGCCAGCTTAGCGCCGGAGCGACGCAGAGCCTCAAGATCGTCGGAGTAATAGAAACCGAAAGCTGCGTCGCGAGCTACGGCGATGGTGACGTCCGGAGCCGAAACTCCGCGCAACAGCGGCAATCTTGCGGGTTCTTTCCTCGAAGCCTTCGCTAGCAAGGCGTCGAAATCGACACCTTGGAAGACCGCCTCGCGGACGCGCGCGATCACGGAATCGGCTTGGCTCGCCTCGCTCGGCGTGGTGAGGCCCAGATGGCGCTCGTTGACATTGAGGGCGCTGTCGCGGCCGATCGCTCCGAGCACCGGCAAATCCGTGTAGTTTTCGACCGCCTGCCGCAGCTTGCTCTCCTGCCGCGCCGCGCCGACCTTGTTGAGGATGACGCCGGCGATCTCCACCTCGGGGTCGAAAGCCTGATAGCCCAGCAGCAGCGGAGCGATGCCGCGCGCCATGCCCATCGTGTCGACGACCAGCACAACCGGCGCGCGGAGAAGTTTCGCCAGCGCCGCGCTGCAATCCGTTCCCTTCGGGTCGACGCCGTCATGCAGGCCCTTGTTGCCTTCGATTAGAGCGAGATCAGCGTCGCCATAGCCATTTCCATAGGCTGCGACGATTTCCCGGCGGCTTTGCGTGTTGAAATCGAGGTTGAAACTGACCCGCCCAGAGGCGCGCGCCAGCCACATCGGATCGATATAATCCGGGCCTTTCTTGAAGGTCTGAACCTTCTTTCCAAGTGAAGCCAAGGCGGCGGCAAGGCCGATCGAAATCGTCGTCTTGCCGGAAGATTTGGCTATGGCGGAAACAAAGAACCGGCTCATGGCCTCACGCCGCCGCCAGGAGGCGGTCCTTGTCGCGGTTGATCCAAAGACGCGTGGCGCGCGCTTGCGCCTTGTCCATATCTGGCTCGACGCCCATCGCTCTCACGGCGATTGCAAGGGTGCCGATGATGGCCGCTTCAGCGTAATCGTCGCAAGCCTCCCCCCGCCAGATCGCGAGCAGGCGCGCTATATCCATATTTTCGTCAGGAGTCTGACGCGGCTCGTCCATCATCGGCGGCCAGCGCTCTTCAAAACCTGCGCCATCGACCGCATACATGACTTCGCAGGGCTTGCCCGGCCGGCGCTCGATCTCGCCGCCTTCTCCACGAAAAACGGACATGCGCGGCTGCTCGAGCAAAATGGCGGCGTCGCGATGAATTCGCATGTAACCGGGATGAAACACCCCTTGCATCATGCAGGGAGCCTCGAATGGATTGATCATTCGCGCCAGAGTGTGAACCGGCGAGCGCAATCCTAAAATGGGGCGCAGAGCCATGATCTCGGCGAGCTTCGGGCAGAGCTTGTCCAGGGGCAGATAGGCGAAATTGGTTTTGGCCAGCATGCGCTCGGCGTCGGCCAGGTCTTTGGCCAGTGGCGCGCCGAGTCCTTCGAGTGTCTCGCCCGTGTAGAGACGGCCCGCCGTATGGCCGTCAAAGCCATGCATGAATACGCGCCAGCCATTGCGCGCCAGAACCAGCGCCGCCAGCAAGAACCAGGGCAATTGTCGGCGTTTGCCCGCATAGGACGACCAATCTACATCGACGGCGCCGGCTGCGGTCGGTCCGGTCGACTTGCGTGCGGCCCTGGCGAACCCGGCGATCTCTTCCGCGCTTTCTTCCTTGAGGCGCAGCAGCATGAGAAAGGCGCCGAGCTGTTCCGGCAAAACCTCACCCGCCAGAATCATGCTCATCGATTCCTCCGCCTCTTCAAGCGTCAGCGATCGAGTAAAGCTTTTGCCGCGTCCAAGAATTCTGACGAAACGCGCGAAGGGATGGGGCTGCTGATCCATTATGAATTCAGTCTCCGCTTTGGGTTTGCGATTGCGGCAGGAAGGGTAAAAGTCGGAAAGCCAGCGCAGCGATCAGCATGGCGATGGAAATGCCGCTTATCCCCAATAGAATTTCCGGCAAGCTCGGCGTGTAGGAATTGATCGCGCCGTCGAAGAATGAACTCGACGCCTGGACCCCGGGAAAGATATTCAGCGGATAGGCCTGCGCGCCGACAATGGTCGTGTACATTTGCGCCAGACCGCCGACGAGGAACAAGGCCGAGGCCAGGCCGAGATTGCGGCGCCCCGCGGCGCCCTCGCTCATGAAGGCCAGCAGGAACAGAGGCGCCAGCGAGCCGACGACGATCTGGCCCAGCCAGAAAACGAGGGGATAGATTCCGCCGTCCCGCAACAGGAATAGTTCGACCCCCTGGGTCGCCGCACTATAGAATTTGTTGAGATGGGCGATGGCGGTCAGGAACAGGGTCGCCGCCGAAAAGATGATCAGCAGGCCGCGAAATTTGCCGGTCATCTCCGGGGTGCAGAGCTTGTCGCTGGTCTCGAATGACATCGTCATCAGAACCAGAACGGTGAAGGCGAGGCCGTAAACCAACGAGGAAGCGATAAACAAAGGCGCCATGATCGCGCCGAAAATAGCCTCGCGGGCGGCTAGGAAGCCGAAGATCGAGCCGGTGCCGGTGGTCAGGATCAGGCGCCAGGAAAAAGCGGTCCAACCGAAAATCGTGTTGACCTTCGGTATTTGCGACACGCGCCGGTCCATCATCGAAAACAGGTAGCCGGCGACAATGACGACAAAGCCCGAATAAAGGTAGATGTTCCAGGCGAAAACAGATTTAAAATTATAGGTGGTCATCGCCACGAAAACGCGCTCGGGACGACCGAGATCGAGCACCAGCACGGCCAGTCCGCCGATCAGCAAGGCGATGGCGAGAATGCCCGAAAGACGGGCGAAGGGTTTGTAAGCGAGACGGTGAAAGACGGAGGATACCGAGGCGACATTAAGCGCGCCGGACGCTGCAACGATCAGGAAGACCGCGAAAACATGCGGCATGCCCCACACGATCTGATTGGTCATGCCGGTCACGCCGTGGCCCTGTTCTTCCATGTAGATCACGGCGCCCAAGGCCGCCGCTACCACCAGGACGTGAAAGGCGATCAGCATCCAGAACTGCGGCGTATGCGCTGTAAGCCGGCGGTATTTTTGCTGCGCCATCGGCGCTCTCCCCTTTGTCATTTCAGATTGGCGTAACGCACGCCCGGATTCAGCGCGAGATCGGCGCGCAGCGCCGCCGTTGGCTGCCGGCGCAGCGTCCGGGCGATTTCACTGTCGGGATCATTGAGGTCGCCGAAAATCATCGCCCCGCCTTCGCGGGCGCAGGCTTCGACGCAAGCCGGCTGGCGACCCGCATCGATGCGATCGACGCACAAATTGCAGCCCTCGACCGTGCCTTTTCCACGCGGCGCACTGGTCTTCTGATCGTCATGCTCTTCATGCACGAAGGAGCGCGCTTTGTAGGGGCAGGCCATCATGCAATAGCGGCAGCCGATACAGATATGCTTGTCCACCAGAACGATTCCGTCGGCGCGCTTGAACGACGCGCCGGTGGGGCAAACATCGACGCAAGGCGGCTTTTCGCAATGCTGGCACATCACCGGCGCCGAACGAATAAAATCGGTCTTCGGATCTTTCAGCGTGACCTTGCGAATCCATTGCGCGTCGATTTCGGGCCGGCCCGTGCTTTTGAGACCGTTCTCCTCATTGCACGCGGTGACGCAGGCATTGCATCCCGGCGTGCATTTATTCAGATCGATCAGCATGCCCCAGCGCACTTTTGGAGAGGCTGGCTCGCCAGCGGGACGCGCGCTCGCCTCGCCGGCGCCGAAGGCGTAAAGGGTGACGCCGGGCGCGAGAAGGGTCGCAGCAAAGCCGGCCGCCCCTTTCAAGAAGCCGCGCCGTTCGACCGCCGCATCCTTGCCCTTGCCGCAACAATTGCTCATGGTCGGTTCCCCTGTTCCGCCGACGGCTTGGCCTCGCGCAGAAAAGCCGCGAGCCTGGCCGCGTCCTCGTCCCGCGGCGCGCTGGCGTCCGCGCCTTTTTGCGGCGTTTCCGGCTTCGAGGCGTGGCATTCGAAGCAATCGATCTTGACCGCCGCGTAACCATGGCAGGAGCGGCAGAAATGGTCGGGGCTGGCGAAGGAGACCGCTTTTCCGTCGGCGCCCTTGACAGAGTGACAGGAGACGCAGCCGGCCAGACTATATTGTGGCGCCCGTATCCCCTCATGCACGGCCTCCTTGCGGTGGTCGAGCATCATCAGCATGTGGTTGCGGCGCATGAAATCCGTGTCGGCGACGCAATGCTCGCCCTGGCCCTTCGCCGGATGCGGCGACGGTGTGCGTCCGCCAGCGTCCTCGGCTCTGGCTGCCGAGGCCGCCGCGAGCGCGAGGCCGGCCGCCAATAACTTTCGCAATGCGCGCGTCATGCGCTACTCCCCGAGGCCCATCTGGATGTAGCCGGTCGGGCAGACATCCGCGCAAATATGGCAACCGATGCATTTCGTGTAATCGGTATCGACATAGCGTCCGACCGCACGGTCCTTCTTCGTCACACGGAACACCGCCGTCTGCGGGCAATAGATGACACAATTATCGCATTCGAAGCACATGCCGCAGGACATGCAGCGCTTGCCTTCGGTCTGGGCCTGCTCCTCGGTGAAGCCGACGATGCGCTCGGCAAAATCGCCAAGGACGCTGTCCGCATCGACATGACGTTCATCGCGGGTCGAGCGCGCGACATAGCCGAAATGCCCCTTGAACAATTGGGTGTGCGGGATGATCTGCGTCGAGCCGCGATCCTCGTAATTATGGATCGCGAATTTGGCGTGATCGGTGCCGCGGACCTGCAAATGATCGTAAGGTGACGGGTCGAGATGGCGCGCATGCAGTTCTTCGAGAAGATTGAACTGATGGACGTCGACTTTCGGACGCTTGTCTTCCATCTCACCGTGCAGGAAATGGTCGATGGTTTCCGAGGCGATGCGGCCGTGGCCGATCGCCGTCGTCAGCAGATGAGGGCGGATGGCGTCGCCGCCGGCGAAATGCTTGTCCACGTTGCGGACCTTGTAGAGGCCGTCGACGGCGATGGAGCTGCGCCCGCTGTCGAGTTTCTCCAGTCCTTCAGACAAATCGGCCATCTGGCCGATCGCCGAAATGATCATGTCGCATTCGAGCACGAAATCCGTGCCCTCCACCGGGATCGGCACATTGCCTTTCATGCTGCATTCGCACATGCGCAGGCCGGTTGCGACGCCGTTCTCGTCCTTGATGACTTCCAGCGGCATGACCGAACCCCGGATGTCGATGCCCTCGCGCTTCGCATCCTCGCGTTCACGTTCGGCGGCGGTCATTTTTTCAACCGGGAACAAGGTGGTCAGGACCGCCGAAACGCCTTCGCGCTCCAGCGCGCTGGCGACGTCATGCGCGGCATAGCCGAACTCGCCTGGCGAGGCCGCGGCGTCGTCATGCCGGTGCGACCGTGTGACATGGCCGAGGCGGCGGGCCACCGAGGCGACGTCGATCGAGGTGTCGCCGCCGCCGACCACGACGATCTTCTTTGCCGTCGAAAACAGCCAGCCGCGATTGAACGTGTCGAGAAATTCGACGCCAGTGATGCAATTGACAGCATCGGCGCCGGGAACCGGCAGGGGCCGGCCCTTTTGCGCGCCGATCGCCCAGAACACCGCGTCGAAATTCCGGTCGAGTTCTTCGATCGAAACGTCCCGTCCGACGCGCAACCCGGTCTTCACCTCGACGCCGTCCATCGAGGTGATCCGGGCGATTTCCGCATCCAGCATGTCGCGCGGCGTGCGGTAGCCGGGAATGCCGAACCGCATCATGCCGCCAAGCTCGTCGTGCGCTTCGTGGATCGTGACGGCATGACCCTTCTGGCGCAGGAAATAGGCCGCGGACAGACCGCCCGGACCGCCGCCGATCACCGCGACGCGCTTGCCCGACAGTTCCGGCGGTTTGGGCGCCTGAAGCTTGTTCTCGATCGCCCAGTCGCCGACATATTGCTCGACGCCGTTGATGCCGACGAAATCGTCGACCTCATTGCGGTTGCAGCCGTCTTCGCAAGGGGCAGGGCAGACGCGTCCCATCGAGGCCGGGAAGGGATTAGCCTCCATCATGCGCGTGAAGGCATATTCCTGCCAGGACACGCCCGCCACGGGCGGCTTGTCCATGCCGCGCGCGATGGCCAGCCATCCGCGAATGTCATGGCCCGACGGGCAGCCGCCCTGACAGGGGGGCGCGCGATGGACATAGGTCGGACATTTGTAGCTCTTGTCCTGCTGGAAGATCTTTTTGGTCAGATCCTGGGGATCCCACGGCGATTGACCGTTCTTGAATCGACGGAAGGTAAGACCTTTGGTCGGAGCTGCTTCGTTCATGGCCTATTCTCCCTATTTGCTCGTGACGGCGGGTTCGCGCCGCTCATATTCTTCAGCCTGAGTCGAACCGGTCAGCAGGATCGCGTTCGACACCATTTGATGCACACTGACGATGGCTTCGCGGTCGAAGCCGTATTGCGGCAGGACCTTCGAGAACTGCGCTTTGCAGATCGCGCAGATGGCGGCCATGTGCGTCACGCCATGCTCGTCGGAAACTTCCTTCAGCGCGCGCATGCGCGGGAGGGCGCCCTTGGTGCGTATGTCCATGATGTCGTCGCTCAACAGGCCGCCGCCGCCGCCGCAACAGAAGGTTTGCTCGCGGATCGTCTCTGGCGCCATGTCGAAATAATGATTGCAGACGGCGCGCAGCACCGCGCGAGGCAATTCGAACTGCCCGCCTGGTTCGTCGCCCATGCGCGAGGCGCGGGCGACATTGCAGGAATCATGGAAGGTCAGGCGGAATTCGTCATTCTTCGACTTGTCGAATTTCAGCTTGCCCTTCTGGATCAGGTCATGCGTGAATTCGACTATGTGCTGGGGTATCGGATAATTCCTGTCGAGGAAGTCGAAGGGGCCGGCCAGCGTGTCGAGGAAGCTGTAAGCCACGCGCCAGGCATGGCCGCATTCGCCGAACACGATGCGCTTGACGCCGAGATCAAGGGCCGCGTCGCGGATGCGCAGCGAAATCTTCTGCATGTTCTCCTGGGAACCGATGAACATGCCGAAATTGGCGGCCTCGGCGGCGTGCGTCGAGAGAGTCCAGGAGACGCCCGCCTCATGGAAAACCTTGGCGTAGCCGATAAGGCCTTCCATATGCGGTGAAGCGAAGAAGTCGGCGGAGGGCGTCACCAGCAGGATATCGGCGCCTTTCTGGTCGAGCGGCAGCTTGACGGGGACGCCGGTCTCCTCCTCGATTTCCTCTTCCAGCCCTTCCAGCGTGGCGCGCAGGGCCTTTGGTGGAAGGCCGAGATTATTGCCAACGCTGAAAACTTTGCCGATGATCTCGTTCGTGTATTTCGAGCCGATGCCGATCGTGTCCATGATGTCGCGACCGGCCATGGTGATTTCGGCCGTGTCGATGCCATAGGGGCAGAACACCGAGCAGCGACGGCATTCCGAGCATTGATGAAAATAGCTGTACCAGTCGTCGAGAACGTCCTTGGTCAAATCCTTCGCACCGACCAGCCAGGGCAGGTATTTTCCCGCGAAAGTGAAATGGCGGCGGTAGACTTTGCGCAAAAGGTCCTGGCGGGCCACCGGCATGTTCTTCGGGTCGCCGGTGCCGAGGAAATAGTGACACTTGTCGGTGCAGGCGCCACATTTGACGCAGGAGTCGAGATAGACCCGCAAAGCCCTGGAACCATTGACCAATTCGCCAAGCCGAGCGATGGCCTTGTCGTGCCAATCCTCCACCAGTTCGCCCGGAAAGCCAAGCGGCTTCATGTGGTTGGGCCCGGCTTTGAACGGCTTGGAATCGGCCATGGCGCCGCATGCGAGATGCGGCATTTCCAGCGGGTCGCCCGAGATCTTTTCCATCGGCTTGAAATCGCTCTTTGCTTCGGCCATTTCAAAAATCCTCAAGCGCGACGCGGGGTCGATTCAAGCCGGGAGGGCGGGACGTGACGGCGTTCGCGGCTGTCGTCGGCCTGATTGCGCGAGGGACTGAAGAATACCCCCGGCGCATGCAGCAGTTTCGAAAAGGGAAAGACCACCATCAGCGTCAGCACCAGCGTCAGGTGAACGAGGAGCGCCGGGTCGGCAGGCAGAGGTCGCCAGTCGAAATACATGAGGCCGAGGAAGAACGCCTTCACAGCGACGATGTCGGTGCGGGCCAGATATTTCATGGCGAGGCCAGAGCAGCCGATCGCCATCAGCAGCGCCAGCATCAGATGATCGGACGGTCCGGTGATATAGCGGATGCGCTCGACGAAGAAGCGGCGCGCCCAGAGAGCGGCGAGCCCTGCCACCATGGCGAAGCCGGCGAGCACACCGACGGGCTGAATCAACACAATGAGAGCGGGAACCGGCTGCAAGAAATAGCGCAGATGGCGCAGCAGAACGACGGCCAAGGCCATGTGGAAAATCCAGCCGAACAGCCAGATCCACTTATTGGCCTTGAACAGGCTCTCGAAAAGCGTCACTTCGCGCAGCATCCGGAGCGCCACACCGCCTTTGGTCAGCGGCGCCGGCGTGGTCGGGATTTTCAGCGGAGCGGGTGTCGCTGCGTAAAGCCAGATGCGCCGCAACAGGGCAACAGCCAGCAGCAGCGACGCCGCGTAAAACGCCGTCGCATAAATGGTCGTCAGCATTATTCCCTCCCGGATCCGCGCGATCTTCCTGGCGCTTCGGACCTATCGGATTGACGTCAGACGCAACCGGTCGGCTTGGGCAGTCCCGCGATCTTGCAGGCCTGTTTCGCCGGTCCATAAGGGAACAGGGCGTAGAGCGCCTTCTGGTCGCCCCTGTCCTTCCCGTATTTCTTGGTCATTTCCTTCACCAGGATGCGAACCGCCGGGGCGATCTGATATTCCTCGTAATAGTCGCGCAAGAAATTGACCACGACCCAATGCTCATCGGTCATGTCGATCTGTTCTGCCTTGGCGATTACGTCGGCAATATCCTTGTTCCACTGGCCGATGTCCGTGAGATAGCCTTCTTCGTCATGTTCAATGACGGAACCATTCACCTGATAACCCGACATTCTTTTCTCCTGAGATGTTTAGAAAAATCACAGCCAGGCGCAAACGCGCGCGGCATCGGCGGCGAGATCGACGAAACCGCCGTAGTCGACAATCTCGATCCCCTCGACGAGATCGTTAGGGCCGACGCCCCGCGCCGCGACGTCGGGGCCCAGCGCATAAATGGCGCAAGTGGCTTTGGCGTCGCGCAGCGCCTGAGCGAAGGCGCCGCCCTTGCGCGCAGCCAACACTCCATCCTCGGTCAGCAAAATTCGGTCGCCGGCGATGAGATGCTCGAGACAGGTTTTCAACGAATTGCGCTCGTAGGGCGATTTGTTGACTGTGTGCAGAGTTGACATGAGCAGAGCCTCAAAAGCTGAGAACGACATCCTGGCTGGCGATCAATTGCGCCATTTCCGACCTGTCCACGACCTTGATCGAGGGCTTTTCGGCATAGTCCTCGTCTTCGTCCTCGTAGGTGATGGGCATGAGATCCTCGATCGTCAGTCCACGAAGATCCATCGACTCTTTTTCGACATAGAGCTTGCGCACTTCGTAATCGCCGAGCGCCCGGTAAATCTTGGAAAAAGTCTTCATGCCCGCAGCGGTCGCGTCCTGATTGTTCAGCAACTGGAACACGCCGTCGTCAATGAAAGCGAGGCTGACGTCCTGTTCGAAAGCGGCGCCGATCAGCACCACTTCCAAGGATTCCAGCGCATAGATCGTGCCGAAGGGCGCCCTGCGATTGATGTAGAGAAATGTCTTTCGCTGTTGTTCGTCGGTCATTTTTCTCTCCTCAATCGCCGAAAACGACCAGGCGATCGGCCTGGATGGCGGCCTCGATCAATTGACCAAGACCCGAGATGCGGAAACCAGGGGCGATATTGTCGCCATCCTTGCCTTGCCGTTTCGCCTCGTTGGCGTCGAGAATGCCGCGTCGCTGCGCGGCTGCGATGCAGACCACCAGGTCGAGCTTGTGCGCCTCCGCCAGATCGCTCCACAATTTTTGCAAATTGCGGTCGTCCTGGGGCGGCACGGTATAGCGCGTCCCGTTGTTCACGCCGTCATGATAGAAGAACACGCGGTAAATCTCGTGTCCCCTTGCCAAAACGGCCTTGGCGAATTGATAGGCCGTGTCCGACGCCTGATGCGTGTAGGGGCCTTCGTTGACTTGGATGGCGAAGCGCAAAGCGACCTCACTGATCAATGGATGGGGGCGATGACAAAGGCGCCGCCGCTAGCGACGGCGCCCGCGGTCAGAAGTGGACGTGCGCCGACATGTTCATCGTTTTGCGGGCGCCGCTCCAGGTGTCGAGATGGTGCTTGGTGAAAGCGAAGTTGGTCATCTCGAAGAAGCGTGGCCAGCCGATGCGTTCAATCCATTCGCCGACCCGCTCGTAGTCGCGCGCATTTTCCTTGTAGGTGTAAAGGATCTTGCGAACGACTTCTTCCACTTCCGGCCAGCGCGGCGGGTTGTTGGGCAGATTGGCGATGACCAGCTTGTGAAAGGTCGGCTTGGAACGGGCGTTGGAATGTTTGCCGCCGACCCAGACCGCAATCTTGGTTGAATCCGCGCCATTGATCTGCATCGGAGGACAGGGCGGGTAGCAGGCGCCGCAGCACACGCATTTCTGCTCGTCGACTTCCAGCGACGGCTTGCCGTCCACCATGGCCGGACGAATCGCCGCCACCGGGCACCGCGCGACGACGGCTGGCCGCTCGCAGACTTTCGACACGAGATCGTGATTGATTTTCGGCGGCTTGGTGTATTGCACATTGATCGAAATATCGCCCTGACCGCCGCAGTTGATTTGGCAGCAGGACGTGGTGATGCGGACGCGATTGGGCATTTCCTCGTTGATGAATTCATGATGCATCATGTCCATCAGGCTTTTCACCACGCCGGAAGCGTCTGTGCCGGGAATGTCGCAATGCAGCCAGCCTTGGGTATGCGAAATCATCGATACGGAATTGCCGGTGCCACCGACTGGAAATCCCTCTTTGCCCAAAGCTCCGACCAGCGGTTCGACCATCTCGCGCTTGCTGACCATGAACTCCATATTGGAGCGGGTCGTAAAACGGACAAAACCTTCCGCGAATTGATCGGCGATATCGCAGAGCTTCTTGATGGTGAAGACATCCATCTGGCGCTGCGTGCCGGCGCGAACCGTCCAGATTTCGTCGCCGCTCTTGGCGACATGATGCAGCACACCCGGGCGCAGGCGGTCATGCCACGCCCAGGCGCCATAGTTCTTGCGCATCACAGGATGCATGTAGGGAAACGGATCTGGGACGCCCGTTTCAACGGGGCGGCGCGGCGTAGCGACGCTATTCATTCGGTTCTCTCCCTGGATTGACTGATCTCTCGATCGCACGGCGCCGGGCGCCGGGCGATCACCGACAAAAGATACGGCTCTCTTAATCGGCCGCTACGTTGAGCCCTGCCTCGCGCGCCTTGCGCTCGAAATATTTCTCGGCTTCTTCCGTGAAATCATCGGTGCGGACATAGCAGGACGTACGCGGATGATTCATCATGTTCGGATCTGGCTCGATGCCAACCGCCTCGAGGAAGGCCGGCAACCCAATACGGTCGATGGTCTCGCCGATGCGCTCATGCTCGAGCGCGTTATCGGCGAAGAAGTCGAGCAGATTGCGCGCGATATCCTTGAGATGTTCGTAGTCTTCATCGGTTTCGAGCTTGATGAAGGGAATCATCATCACCCCCATCATGTCGCCAACCTTGAGCGCCCGCTTGCCGCCGATCAGGATCGAAGCGCCCTTGTCGTCGCCAGGCGCCAGCGCCTTGTTCATGACATTAAGGCAATGCATGCAACGCACGCAGGACTTGTTGTCGACATCCAGCGTGTCATCGTCATTCAGGCTCAACGCCCGGGTCGGGCACCGGGTGATGACTTGGTCGATCGCATATTTGCGACCGACGCGCGCTACATAGGCCCTTACCTCGTCCTGGTTGACCTTCATGTCGTCGCGCCAGGTGCCGATCACGGCGAAATCGGCGCGGTGAATGGCGTTGACGCAATCATTGCCGCAGCCGGAAAACTTGAACTTGAACTTATAGGGCAAAGCCGGTCGATGCATTTCGTCCAGGAATTCGTTCAGGACGGTGCGATGCGCCTTCACTTCGTCGTAGTTGGACATTTCGCAACGGGCATGGCCGACGCAACTCATCGACGTCCGCAGGGCGGGGCCGGCGCCGCCAAGGTCGAAGCCGATTTCGTTGAATTCGTCGAAAGCCTTCTGCACGTTTTCTGTGGAGCAGCCCTGGAACATGATGTCGCCGCTCTGCCCATGGAAAGCGATCAGCCCGGAGCCATGGCGCTCCCAGATATCGCAAAGCTTGCGCAGGATGTCGGTCGAATAATGCAACCCGGCCGGCGGCTGAACGCGCAAGGTATGAAACTCTTTCGATGCCGGGAATTTGGCGGCCACTTCGGAAAAGCGCGGAATGACGCCGCCGCCGTAGCCGAAGACGGAAACGGTGCCGCCTTTCCAATAGCCCAGGCGATTCTCGTAGGAATGTTCAAGCTGGCCGAGCAGATCGTTCATCATCGGCGCATATTGCGCGCCCTGATTATCGCGCAGGCGTTTCAGGCCGGTTACGAAACTCGGCCAGGGCCCGGTTTCCAACTCGTCGAGCATGGGCGTCGGATGACGCGCGTTCTGTTCCCCGGCGCCCCGCGCCTGATTCGATTCGTCTTGCGCCATGATCAACCTCCCCTGGCGCGCCGTCGAATTGCGGCGCAGCTTGTTACGTTTCACAACCTCTCTTCGGCGAGAGATTCTTCCCGACGCAGCGGCTTTTTTTCCCGATCCAGATCGGAAACAGCTCGCATTTTTCTTTGTTTGATGATGTATAATAACAGGAAATTCGAATATGAGAATAGATCAAAGGTGGAAAATGGAATTTTTTCAAAAACCGGATGAAAGCCAGTGAAACCAATAGATTGCGCCATAACGGAAGCGGAGCTGGCGGGCCTGGCGGCGCCTCGCGGGGGCGGGCCGGGTCGTATTTTCACGCTTGACGACGCGGAGGCTTATCGCCTCTGGCGGCGGGAAAAACTGGCGCGGCTCGAGTGTGCGCGAAAAGCTATGCCAACGCCGATCGCCAATCCGCTGGCTTTGACGAAAGTCGAACGCCAGGCTTTGTCGGCGCAGATCGCAGACGCCAATATGGCGCTCTATTCGTGGAGCGTGACGCCGCCCTCGGACTCGGAACGGGACGAATGGCTGCTCGCCTTCACGTCCTCTTTCGGCCTGCGCGCCGTGGAGGATCATCGCTCGGCCAATCGCAATGGCGTCGTGCGAATCGAGATCGCCCAAGGCGGTGGCCGGCGCGGCTATATTCCTTATACCGACAAGGCGATCAGCTGGCATACCGACGGCTATTACAATTACCACGGGCCATCGCGTTGCGTGCGGGCGATGATCCTCCATTGCGCCCGGGCCGCCGGGGACGGAGGCGAGAATCGCCTGCTCGATCATGAACTGGCTTATCTTCGTTTGCGCGACGAGGATAGGGAGGCCACGCGGCTGCTGCTGCATCCCCGCGCCATGACCATTCCCGAAGCGACGGATGAGTCGGGGCGTTTTCGGGCGGAAAATGTAGGGCCGGTTTTTTTCGTCGACGATGCCGGCGCCCTGGCGATGCGCTATACGGCGCGAAAGAAATTCGTCGAATGGCGTGATTCGGCGACGCGCGCCGCAGCGGAAAAACTGTTCGGGCTGATCGAATCGGATCCGATGATTCGCCGGATCAAACTGGCGGCGGGCCAGGGCGTGCTGTGCAATAATGTATTGCACGATCGCACGGGCTTCGTAGACGACCAGCTGAGCGCGCGGCTTCTGTGCCGCATCCGCTTTCACAACACGATAGACCACGCATCGAGGAGCGAAAATGGCGCGAATTAGCGAGCTTATCATCGGTCATCCCGAAATCGGGAGCTTTGCCGAACTGGAGCGATTGGTCGTGCAGGCGGCGCGGGAGGGCGAAATTCATCTCTATATGGACATCAAGCCCGAGTTTCCCGATACGCCGCGCAAATGGGAGCTTCAGCTCGAACTCGCCTTCTATCGCGCCGAAAGCCCGCGGAAATGACCGCAACCCCCAAGCGCGAACTGGCGGAGATCGTCGCCCCTTATGGACGGCGGATTAGGCTCGACGAAATCGCCTATGAAAGCGGGATGACCCTGCTGCGCCTGACGATTCGGGAAGGCAGCCGTTTCACCATTCTCGAAATCGACGCCGCAACCGCCGGGGAATGGGGGCGGAAGATGGTGCAATGGGCGCAGGAAAGCGGTGGGAACCCGTCCGATTGATCGAAATTATCGAACGTTTTGACAAAAATTATGCGATGGATGGTTAGATCGCAACATTCAATTATGTGACAGTTTCATGGAAAGCAGGCCGTCACATGACCAGCGTAAATGCCGCGGATGCGGCGATGCATCCCAAAAGCCCGGTTCTCGACCTGATTCCCGGTCTCGCCCTGACAGGCGGCATCGCCATCGTCGCCTATGGCCTGCGCTATATTCCGGGGGTGGACAAGCTCAGCCCGATGATCCTGGCGATTCTCATCGGCGCGGCCATCCATAATTCCGTCGGAAAAATCGAGGGAACCGCCGAAGGCGTCAATTTTTCGTTGCGCCGCATTCTGCGCCTGTCGATCATCCTGATCGGCTTGCAGATCACCGCCCAGCAGGCGGCCGAAGTTGGCTTCGGCGGCCTCGCCGTCATCGCCACGGGCCTCCTGGCCACATTGGGCGCCACAATGTTGGTAGGCCGGCTGATGGGCATTCGAAGCGGCCTCGCGCTGCTGATCGGGGTCGGCACTTCGATCTGCGGAGCATCGGCGATCGTCGCCGCCAAGGCTGCCACTGGCGGCGAGGATGACGACGCCGCCTACGCCGTCGCCGGCGTGACCTTGTTCGGCACCATCGCCATGTTCCTTTATCCCTCCCTTCAGGGCGCGCTCCATCTGTCGGACGCCGCCTACGGACTATGGGCGGGTTCGTCGGTGCATGAAGTCGCGCAAGCGGTTTTCGCCTCGTCGCAGGGTGGCCCGGAAGCCTTGTATATCGGTACGATCGCCAAACTGACCCGCGTCGCCATGATGGCGCCGGTCATCATCGTGCTCGGGGAGTTGAGCGTGCGCATGGGCTTCGCTGGCGAGGGCGTTCGTGGAAAGCCGCCGTTTCCCTGGTTCCTGATCGGCTTTCTCGCAATGGCGGCGCTGAACAGCTTGGTCGCGATTCCGCTCGAAATCTCCGGTCCGGTGCGCGCCGCGACGACGTTCCTGCTTTCGATGGCAATGGCGGCGATGGGGCTTCATACCAATCTGCGCCATGTGTTTTCGGCTGGCGTCCGACCGCTGGCGCTCGGCCTGTTCGCGTCCGCCTTCATCAGCCTTCTGGTGCTGGCCTTAATAAAACTGGCGCTGTGAAACGCTTATGAAATAGAGAGGGTGGCGCTATCGAGGAGCCATTTAATGCGTTGCCGCTCCGCTATGGCAAGAACAAATCCCTCTATTTGTCGGATTGACAGGGAGCTGCAAATGAAATGATGCGAAGACATCAGGATGTATGCTTGCCTTCGCTGGTTTTGCGGACGCGCTCGACATAACCGAATTTTTCTCCCCTCAATCGCGCCCCGACTTCCCGAAAAAGGCCAATGACTGGCCCCCGAGCGGCAAGTCGGCGCAAACGCTATTGCAGAAATCGTTAGCGCGACGGGGTACGCCGAAAGGATGAGGCTGAAACTTTCAGCGCCGCACCGCTTGATAATTTCATAAATGCGAATAAACTAATATGACAATCACAAAAATGCGACAGGGCGAGGCCACAATTTGGCGGCTGCCGTGAACGCAAACAAAAATTGCGGGGAGGCTATAGTGGCGGAAATCGTGATCATGGGCGCCGGCTTGGGCGGCGTCATAATGGCTTATGAAATGAAGGACCAGATGCGGCCGGAGGACAAACTCACGGTTGTCACCAAGGATCCGATCTATCATTTCGTTCCTTCCAATCCCTGGATACCCGTCGGTTGGCGCACACGCGAGTCTCTCGAAATCGACTTGGCTCCGACCTTTGCCAAGCGCGGCATCCGTTTCAAACCGACGCCTGTCGTAAAGCTTGATCCGGAAGCCAATCAGATCGAGCTAGCGGACGGCTCGACGCTGAAATACGATCATCTGATCATCGCCACCGGCCCGGAGCTGGCTTTCGACGAAATCGAAGGGCTCGGTCCCGAAGGCTTCACCACCTCGATCTGCCACATCGATCACGCGGAGAAAGCCGGCGTCAGTTTTGAAGAATTCTGCAAGAAGCCTGGTCCGATCATTACCGGCGCGGTGCAGGGCGCGTCCTGCTTCGGCCCCGCCTATGAATTCACCTTCATCCTGGAAACCGAACTGCGGCGCAGAAAAATCCGCGACAAGGTGCCGATGACTTTCGTGACCTCGGAACCCTATGTCGGCCATCTTGGCCTTGACGGCGTCGGTGACACCAAGGGGCTGCTCGAAAGCGCACTGCGCGAGAAGCACATCAAGTGGTTCACCAGTTCGCGGGTGAAAAAGGTCGAAGGCGGCAAGATGACCGTTGAGGAGGTCGCGGACGATGGATCGGTCAAGGCGACGCACGAACTGCCTTTCGGCTACTCGATGATGCTGCCCGCCTTCCGAGGAATCAAGCCATTGCGCGGCATCGACGGCCTGGTCAATCCTCGCGGCTTCGTGCTGGTCGACAAGCACCAGCAGAATCCAAAATACCGGAATATCTTTGCTGTCGGCGTCTGCGTCGCCATCCCGCCGATGGGTCCGACTCCCGTGCCCTGCGGCGTGCCGAAAACCGGCTTCATGATTGAATCCATGGTCACCGCGACAGCGAAAAATCTGGGCGAGATTCTGCGTGGCCGCCCGGCGAAATATCAGGGCACCTGGAATGCGGTCTGCCTGGCCGACTTCGGCGATTCCGGCATCGCCTTCGTGGCGCAGCCACAAATTCCGCCTCGCAATGTCAACTGGTCGTCGTCGGGCCGCTGGGTCCATGCGGCCAAGATCGGCTTCGAGAAATATTTCATCCGCAAGATGCGCAAGGGCGAAAGCGAGCCCTTCTACGAAAACGCCGCCCTCACCATGCTGGGCATCGGCAAGCTCAAGAACATAACCAGCGATTGAAAGTAGCGACTGCCGGTTTTTTTCACGCCGGCGGGCAAGGTGCGCAAGTGACTGCGCGTGGAGGGTCGATGACCGAGAATCAAAATTCGGGCGGCAACGCCAAGTCGATGAGCATCATTGTCACCAAGGGTTCGCTGGACTGGGCCTATCCGCCCTTCATCCTGGCGACGACGGCGGCCGCCATGGGCGTCGACGTCACCTTGTTTTTTACCTTCTACGGGCTCGAACTCTTGAAAAAGAAGCTCGACCTGCAGGTGACGGCGCTTGGTAACGCGGCGATGAAAATGCCGGTAATGGGGATGCACATGGCCATGCCCAATATCGTCAATATGCTGCCCGGCGTGGACGCCGGCGCCACGGTGATGATGAAGAATCTGATCAAGAAAAAGGGCGTCGCCTCAATCGAGGAATTGCGCGAGGCGGCGATCGAATCCGACGTCAAGATCATAGCGTGCCAGATGACGCTCGACCTGTTCGAATACAAGAAATCGGACCTGATCGACGGCGTGGAACTGGGAGGCGCAGCGACCTATATGGAACGGGCGCTAAAGTCCGACATCAATCTGTTCATCTGATCAAATCAACAAGCAAAGAGGAATCCTCATGGCCGACAAAACACTCGATGCAAAAGGATTGAATTGCCCGCTGCCGATTTTGCGAGCGAAAAAGACGTTGAAGGAAGTTCCGGCCGGGGGCACGCTGGAGGTTCTGGCGACCGACCCCGGTTCGGTAGCAGATTTTGCCGCCTTTTGCCGGACGACCGGCAACGAGTTGATTGAATCCACCTCCAGCGACGGCGTCTATCGTTTTCTCATCAAACACGTCGCCTGAGCTTCATCGATAATTTGTCGAACGCCGCTTGCAAGAGCGGCGTTCCTATTAGAGGCCTTCGAACTGATCCGGCGCGAGAAAGGCTTTGAGTGAGGCCTCGTCGACCTTCGGCAGGTCAAGGCGCGAGGCAATGGTGTGGTCGTCGCGTTTCCTCGTGATTTTGATCGGATCGGCAAAAGTCGAGCCCATGAACGGCCGGAATGCGCGGACATCGAGGCCTCAGATGGAAAGAAAGAAAGCAGCAAACTTTCCAGCGCCTTCAGCGCAAATGTCTAGGCAATTGAGGTTCGCGGTCGATCAGGTCGGCGAAAAGCGCATCGAAACTCTCGCCGCGCAGGGCGGCTTCCAGCCCGCGCAAGGCATCGTCGATCAGCCGCGCCTCCTGCGCGTCGAGCACGCGGATGGCGGTGTCGATATGGACCAGCACCTGCGTTCCCGGCTCCTGCGCGCCGATCAGCAGCATCGAGACGCGCCGGGAGTCGTCGTCGCGCGCGCACAGCGCCGAAACCTCGTCGCCCTCGATAATCCGCATCGGCACGCCAACACACATCTTGTTATCCCTCAGCTCGCCGCCAACCGAAGTTCCGCGTCGCGCCTCCAGCGGCGCCAAAAACTTTTCATCCGACATTTCCCATATGGGCCCATCCGCCTCCTGGTGACGACAGAATAGCCAAATTTCAACTCAACCGGAAGACGGAATGGCTCGGCGGCGGCTTAGGGGGTTGGCGTCACTGTTCGAGAAGGGTAAGGGCGCCACGCGAAACGACGTAGCAGCCGACCCCCGCCACCAGCACGGCGAAAACCTTCGTCAAAATTTGCTTGCCCACCGCAAGTCGCACCGCGAGCGCTCCGCCGCCCAGTCCGCCGAATACGCCGCCCGCCAGCAGGAACCCGGCCACGCGCCAGTCGACCATTCCGGAAAGCGCATAATTCGCCGCTGTGGTCGCGCCGAATGCGGCCACCGAGACGAGTGAAGAGCCGACGGCGGAAAGGATCGGCATTCCTGTCGCCGCCAACAGGCCTGGCACAACCAGAAATCCGCCACCAATTCCAAAAAACCCCGCCAAGGCGCCGACGCCAAAACCATAAAGCGTCAATGGCGGACCGAGATGCCGCGCCGTCTGCTTCGTGAAGTGAATATCGTCGTCTTGAGCGACAGGCTTCTTGAAAAACATCTGCGCGGCGATGACGATCATCAGCAGGCCGAACAGCAGCAGCAGTTTTTGCCCGTCGAAATGCTTGCCGAGGGTGGAGCCGGCCGCTGCCCCGATCACACCCGAACCCGCGAAAATAAGTGCGCATGGCCATTTCACGTGCCCTGCCCGCGCATGGCCGATCAGATTCACGACCGCATTGGCGGCGACCGCGACGGCGCTCGTGCCGATCGCTACGTGCGGTTCGGAAAGGCCAACGAAATAGACCAGCAACGGAGCGGCGAAGACGGAACCGCCGCCGCCAATCAGGCCGAGGACGAAACCGACGAGTATGCCGGACAAAAACGCAAGGGCATCAATCGACAAGCTTGTTCCTCGGGGTTGAAATCAGACTCGTCGACGGTCTTTGCCTTGTCGCATAATATGATAATATTCGAATTTAATGACCTGGATCGCGGTGCCGGTCAAGCGGGCGTTTCGCTCGCTCAGCGCCAGACATGATGAGGCGCGCGATGGATGTTTCGAATCAGCCCACTGAGATCAAGCTGACCGATCAGGGCAAAGTCCTGAGGCTTTTTTTCGAAGATGGAAGTTCTTTAGCGCTGGCGGCGGAAGATTTGCGTTCGAACAGTCCCAGCGTCGAAGGAAAGGGAATTTCATCACCAGCCGCTCAAAGCATCCCCAGCGTCAAGGACGTTGCGATTCTCGACCTGGAGCTCGTTGGCAATTACGCGATACGCGTGCAATTCGACGACAGGCATGGGTCAGGAATTTATTCCTGGGATTTGCTGCGGCGACTGGGATCTGCGAACGGAAAAAACTGAACGGGCTTTTTCTCTGTCGCGCTTCAGCGCCGGCGTTTCGGCTTGTGGCAAAAAACCGAATAGACGGCTTGCAGAATGGTGCGCACGTTGTCATTGGCCAGGTTGTAATAGATCGATTTGCCGTCGCGACGGGCCGTCACCAGGCCGTCCAGACGCAGCCGCGCCAATTGTTGCGATACCGTCGATTGCCTCTGCGCCAGCAGGGTTTCAAGATCGCCGACGGATTTTTCGCCTTCCGACAGTATGCACAGGATCAGCAGGCGGGACTCATGCGCGAGGGCTTTGAGGAATTCGCTCGCGTCCCTCGCGTTGTCCGCTATCTGTCCGAGATCTTCGGACACGGTCATGTTTTTCAATTTCGGCAAGGCCATGGGCGCCTCGTTTGTTCGCAACTGCACAATGGTTAGTTGACAAATAAGGTCAATTTAGCGCCGCGTAAAGCATTTTCTTGCAAACCCGAATATGTGGATATGTAGTTGGTATTTTGGCAGGAAAAGCTTGGTTTTCAAGGCTCATACGCGCGACTTGGTGACGCAGGCGCCGATCGTGGCGATCACGTTTCCGTTACGTCGCTGCAGGTCCGAGGTGAAGCGCCGCGCCAGATTTTGCATTGCCAGATTATCCGGTAGGATCTCCAGCTCCAAACATCTGAAGCTCTTGTCGCGGGCGGCGTCTATCATCGCCTGCATCAAGGCGCGGCCGAGACCTCGCCGCCGCCAATCGCGTTCGACGCTGAACGCCAATTCGCCCCGCCTGGGATCTTGCGCATCGGCCAGGAGTTCACCGACCCCGCGAATTTGGCCCTCCGACTCGCACCCCACGACTATGCGTCCATCGGCGACAGCGGCGCCGGCGTGAAGCGCCATCAGGAATTCTTCCGGCTCTTCGAAAAAACGAAAACGCCGATCCTCCGAGTCGAGACGCATCAAGTGATCGCAATAGCGGTCGCCGTCGCGCGGACCGAGCCGTATGAGTCGCCAAGGCGCGTCGATCGTTTTCGATTCAGGTTCAGACATTTTTGGCCGGGTAAGGATCGCAATTCATTGCACAAAGAAGCTGGAACGCAAAATCGGCGGCCGCGCCCGAAGCGGCGCCAAACTGTTGCCATAATAGCGCACCAGCCGGAATTCGAGCGGAGAACCGAAGAGCATTCTATGACGTAATACATTCATATGTGATCATTCAATTCATAATAGAATCCTTAAACGCGAAGGCGCGGAAAGCGGCGCGTCGGGGACAAAATCGAAAGGGGAGAGAGATGGCGTCGAGATTGCGGAATTCGTTTCGCGCGGGAATTTGCGCGCTGGCTTTAGGCGCGGCGACCGGCGGAGCGCAGGCGACCGAAGGCTATTTCGTCGAAGGCGTCAGCGCGCGCGATCAGGCTTTGGGCGGCGCTGGCATGGCCAATCCCGCAGATGCTCTGACCACGGCCAACAACCCGGCCGGCTTGGTTGATGTAGGCCATCAGTTCAACGCCGACGTGTCGTTGTTCAACCCCAGCCGCGAATACAGTACAAGCAACGCGCCCGGCTTCGTCGCTCCCGGCACGGTCAGTTCTTATCGCGATATTTTCGCGATTCCGGCGATCGGCTATTCGCTGCCGCTGAATGCGGATCAGGCCTTTGGCTTTGCGATGAACGGCAATGGCGGTATGAACACCACTTATGCCGGCAACACCGCCAACCCCAATTGCGCCTATCTCGGCTCGCCATCGCAGGGCGTGTTTTGCGGCGGCAAGGCTGGCGTCGACCTGAATCAGGCGCTCATCAGCGTCGGTTACGCCCAGAGGTTCGGCAATCTTTCGCTCGGCGTCGCTCCGACCTTCGTGACGCAAGTGTTTTCGGCCTATGGCCTTCGCGCTTTCTCGGGCATTTCCTCCAATCCCGGCGATCTGACCGACCGTTCCGTCGCCTGGTCGTTCGGCGCTGGCGTGCGGGCCGGCGCGCTTTATCACATCAACGAGCAGTTCTCGATCGCCATCGACGGTTCGACGCCGATCTGGGCCACGGGCTTCACCCAATACAGCGGCTTGTTCGCCCAGGGCGGATCCTTCGACGTTCCCGCCACGATCGGCGCGGGCTTGTCCTACAAGGTCCTGCCGACGTTGGCGGTCATGGTCGATTGGAAAGATATTTTCTATAGCAGCGTAAAGTCGATCGCCAATCAAATGAGCGCGCAATACCTGCTGGGCTCGACTAACGGTCCGGGCTTCGGCTGGCGCGACGTAAACGTCGTGTCGTTGGGCGTTGAATGGAAATATACCGACGCGCTGACCCTGCGCGCGGGCTATGCGTACAATACGCAGCCGATCACTTCCAACAATGTGACGTTCAACATTCTTGCGCCGGCCGTAGTCCAGAATCATATCAGCGGCGGTTTCACCTATAATGTGAACCGCAATTCGGGCGTCGACTTCGCCATAGTCTATGCGCCGCGCACGAGCGTTTCCGGACCGGAACTCACCCCGTCTGGGCCGACCGGACGCGACATCACCCTCTCGATGTCGCAGCTCGAAGTGACGCTGGGATATACCTATCACTTCGACACTCCCGCGCCAGTGATCGCGAAATATTGATCGTTCCGGCGGGTTGACCGTAGTCGCCTGTCGCGAACGGCAAAAAGGCCGAGGCCGTCGGCAAAAAGGCCGAGGCCGTCGGCAAAACGGCCTCGTTTGTTTGGCCCCGTCTTTCGCGGCGGAAAAAAGCGCATCGCCAATCCCGCTAATTAATCCACGTCAAGGCGCTGGCGGGAAAACCGGCGTTAATATATCGCCATATTCGTATTTATAGGGCTGCTCGATGTCGGCGGAGCGATCCATTCTCGTACTCGGACTTGGCAATATCCTGATGCAGGACGATGGCGTCGGCGTTCACGCCGCCAATGCGCTCGAAGCCTCTCGAGATTCCTGGGTCTATGGCCGCGACGGTGTCGTCATTCGCGATGGCGGCACGCTCGGCCTGTCGCTTCTGCCGGAAGTGGAGGCCTGCGGCGGTCTGATCGTCCTTGACGCCGCGATTTTAAGCGCATGTCCCGGAACGGTGAGGACCTTCGAGGGCGCCGCAATGGACGCCCAGCTCTCCGGCAAGAAATATTCCGTTCATGAAGTGGCCTTGTTCGATCTGCTGGCGGCGGCTGAATTTCTTGGCTCCAAACCAGAGCGCCGCGCCCTGATCGGCGTGCAGCCGGAAATCGTCGACTGGGGGCTGGAGCCGACGCCCACCGTCTCCGCCGCCATACCGGAGATTCATGCGGCTGTGCGCGAACTGGTGGAAAGGTGGAACCCATGAGCCCCGCCTGCGCCGCGCCGCCACAACCCCTCCACGAACAGACCGGGATGGCGGAGGCGGTCCTGCGGGAAATCCACGCCTTGCTGGAAGTTTTCGCCGGGACCGGCGAGACAGCCTGCGTCGATCTGGGTGGACTGCCTATGTCCGGACGCGACCGCGTCGAACTCGACGAGGTTCTTGGGCGGGGCGAAGTCGCCGCCACGATCGATCTGGCTGGACGATCCGAAGTCTGGGAGACGGCTTTTTCCGGCGTCTGGCGGGTGCGCCACTTCGGCGCGGAGAAGATCGCGGTCGATTTGATCGAAATAACGTCCTGTCCGGAAATTCTGCGGACGGACCGTCGCGACGCGAGCCGGGCGGCGCAAAAGCTGGCGCTGGCGCTGCAACAGAGAAACGCCGCTTTTGCGGAGATTTCGACGGAGATGTCGGATGGGCAATGACCAGACTTTGGCCGCCATGTTGGAGCAACGCGGCGTATCGCGGAGGGCCTTTCTCAAATACGCCTCCTATGTCGCCTCGATCATGGCCCTGCCGCCCGCTTCCGCCGGCGCGCTGGCGGAGGGCCTGGCCAAGGCGCAACGGCAATCGGTGATCTGGCTGTCGTTTCAGGAATGCACCGGATGCACCGAATCGATTACCCGCTCGCATAGTCCGACGCTGGAAAACCTGATTTTCGATTTCATTTCGCTCGACTATCACCACACCTTGATGGCGGTGTCCGGCGAGGCGGCGGAAGCCGCGCGAAAATCGGCGATGGAGGCCAACAAGGGCAAATATATCGTCGTCGTCGACGGCTCTATTCCGTTGGGAAATGGCGGCGTCTACTCGGCCATCGCCGGGATCAGCAACCAGCAGATGCTTGAGGAGACCTTGCGCGACGCTTTCGCCGTGGTCGCGGTGGGCACCTGCGCGGCCTTCGGCGGCATTCCGAAAGCGCATCCCAATCCGACCGGCGCCGTCGCCATCGGCGAACTCGTCGGCGGCAAGCCTCTGATCAATATTTCTGGCTGCCCGCCGATTCCCGAAGCGATGACCGGAGCTTTGTCCTATGTGCTTTCCTTCGGCAAACTGCCGGAGCTGGATCATCTGGGCAGGCCAAAGGCCTTTTTCGGCGAGACCATCCACGATCGCTGCTACCGGCGCCCATTCTACGAGCGCGGCCTGTTCGCCGACGGTTTCGACGACGAGGGCGCGCGACAGGGCTGGTGCCTGTACAAGCTCGGCTGCAAGGGACCGGTCGTCTATAACGCCTGCGCCACCTTGAAATGGAACGGCGGGGTCTCCTTCCCGATTCAATCCGGCCATCCCTGCCTCGGCTGTTCGGAGCCGAATTTCTGGGACCAGGGCGGCTTTTACCGGCCGCTGCCGACGCCGCTCGGCGCGATGGGTCCGGCTCTGGCCGGGGCTGCCGTCGCGGGCGTGGCGCTCGGCGTGGGCGCGGCCCTTTCGGCGCGAAAGCATCAAAAAGACTATCTCGCGGCGACCAAATCCGGGGAGGAATGATCGATGGATCTTCTCAGCTTTTCGCGCGGTCCCGCATTGACCGTCGCCATGGCGATCTTCGTCCTTGGCGTGCTGTGGCGGCTGGTCGGCGTATTGTCCCTTCCGGCCTGGCGCGACGATTCAGCCCCGCGCGAGGGGGCGCCGCCGGCCTGGCTCGCCGCGCTGCAAGCCATTTTCAGCAAGATGATTCCGCACCGGACCTTCCTCAAAGCCGGCATGTTCACCACGGTCAACGGCTATGTGTTCCACATCGGCCTGGCGATCTGCGTGTTCGCCTTCGCGCCGCACATTCTGTTCCTGAAGAGCCTGTTTGGCCTCAGCTGGCCGGCCCTGCCCAATGGCGTGATCTACGCCGCCGGCGTGCTCACCGCCGGCTCGCTGCTCGCGGCTCTGGCCTATCGCCTGACCAGTCCGGTGCTGAAACTGATTTCGCGCGGCGACGATTACATCAGCTGGGCGCTGACCTTCCTGCCGGTCGTCACCGGGCTCGCCGCCGCCGCGCATCTCGGCGCGCGCTACGAGACGTTGCTGGCCATTCACATCCTCAGCATCTGCGTGTTTTTGATCTGGTTCCCCTTCGGCAAGCTCATGCACGCCTTCCTGTTCGTTTTTTCGCGCGGCGCGACGGGCATTCGATTCAGGCATAGAGGAGCGCAGCTATGACCGCGAAAACCACCGCCTCCGGCGTCGCCTACGACATTCAGGGAAACCAGGGCGACATCGAGCGTCGCGACGCCGCCATGCAGACTTTCGTACGCGATTTCGCCAAGACGGCGGCGATCCACATGGAATCCTGCCTGCGCTGCGGCATGTGCGCCAACGCCTGCCATTTCTATGTCGGCACCGGCGATCCGAAATATACGCCGATCAACAAGCTGCGGCCGTTCGAGCAGGCCTATCACCGCCATATCGGGCCTTTCGCGCCGCTCTACCGGCTGTTCGGCATAGGCTCCAATGTCGGCGTCGAAATGCTGCAGGAATGGGAATCGCTGCTGTTCGACGCCTGCAGCCTGTGCGGCCGCTGCACGCTTGCCTGTCCGATGGGCATAGACATCGCGGAACTGATCAAGGAAGCGCGGCACGGCATGTACAAGGCCGGCCTGGTTCCGGATCGGCTGGAGCTGATGGACCGCACGGCGAAAGCCTGGGGTAGCCCGGCGACGCCGGCCGACGATTTCGCCGACATCATCCGCGAGGCCGGCGAGGAAAACGGCGTGCCGATGAATATCGACCTGCCCAAGACCGATTATGTCGTCACCACCGCGCCGGCCGAACTGACCGAGCATACCAAGGCGCTGGCCGACATAGCGAAGATCCTCAACAGGATCGGCGCCAGCTGGACCTATTCGACCGAAGGATTCGAGGCCTCGAACATCGGCTATATCAACGGCGATCTCGACCTGCAGGAGAAGATGACGCGGAAAATGATCGACAATGCCGTCAACATCGGCGCGCATACGCTCATCTTGCCCGAATGCGGCCACGCCTATGGCGCGGCGCGTTGGGAGGCCGCGCGCTGGTATCGCGGCAAGATTCCGCTGCGCATCATCCACATGACCGAATTTCTGGGCGAGATTGTCGCCAGCGGCAAGATCAAGTTGAAGCAGATCGGCGAAACAACGTCCTTCCACGATCCCTGCCAGTTGGCGCGGCGTGGCGGCGTCACCGAGGCGCCGCGCGAAGTGCTGCGCGCCATGGGCTTCGAGATCAAGGAACTGGAGGATCACGGCGCGCTCGGCTGGTGCTGCGGCGGCGGCGGCGGCGTGGTGTCGAATGTCCGCGCCGATCCGTTGCGCTTCAAGGCCTTCGAGTTGAAGAAGAAGCAGGTCGAGGACGCCGACGCCCAGCATTTCGTCACCGCCTGCGGCCAGTGCCGCATCACCCTGACGCTCGGGGCGAAGAAATTCAAATGGGACAAGAAGGTCGAAAGCCTGCTGGAGCTGGTCGCCGACAACATGATCGATTGAGAAGAATGTTCGAGCATGCCCCTTTCGGGAGGCGATAGCCTGTCGGAAGCGGTTAGGAGCGAATGCGACGCCGAGCTGACGCGAGGGACCTTGATCGCGACCCGTCGCGACCAAGAAAACCAACTGAGGAATATCCGATGAACAAGCGCATTGTCGTGGACCCGATCACCCGGATCGAGGGGCATCTTCGGATCGAAGCGGAATTGTCCGAGGACGGGGCGATCAAGAACGCCTATTCGTCAGGCACGATGGTGCGCGGCATCGAGCTGATCCTGAAAGGGCGCGATCCGCGCGAGGCCTGGGCTTTCGCCCAGCGAATCTGCGGCGTCTGCACTCTGGTGCATGGACTGGCGTCGGTCCGCGCCGTCGAAAACGCCCTGGGCTATGACATTCCCGCCAATGCCGCGCTCATCCGCAACCTGATGGTCGGCGCGCAATATGTGCATGACCATGTCATGCATTTCTATCATCTGCATGCGCTCGACTGGGTCGATGTGGTCTCGGCGCTGAAGGCCGATCCCAAGGCGACGTCGGAACTGGCGCAGTCCATCTCGTCCTACCCTAAATCGAGCCCCGGCTATTTCATCGAGGTGCAAAAAAAGCTGAGGACTTTCGTCGATAGCGGACAGCTCGGCATTTTCGCCAATGGCTATTGGGGGCATCCAGAATACCGGTTGCCGCCGGAGGCCAACCTTATGGCGGTGGCGCATTATCTCGAAGCGCTTGCCTGGCAACGCGACGTCGTGCAGATCCACACGATTTTCGGCGGCAAGAATCCGCATCCGAACTTTCTCGTCGGCGGCGTCGCGGCGCCGTTCAGCGGCGGGCCGGAAGCGCTCGGCTTCGGCACAGGCGGCGGAGCGGCTTCGACCGCCTTCAACATTGTCGCGATCAGTCAGGTCCGCTCCATCATCAAGTCGATGAGCGATTTCGTCGAACAGGTCTATATTCCCGATGTCCTGGCGATTGCCGGCTTCTACAAGGACTGGTTCGCACGTGGCGAGGGCCTGGGGAATTTTATGACCTATGGCGATTTCCCCGCCGACGGCCGCGCCAATGGCGCCAATCTGCTCATTCCGTCGGGCGTGATCCTCAACCGCGACCTGACCCATATCGAGCCGGTCGATCTCAACGATCCCGAGCAGATTCAGGAATTCGCCGCCCGTTCCTGGTATGACTACAGCGTCGGCAAGGACGCCGGCCTGCATCCCTATGCCGGCGAAACGACCTTGGCCTATAGCGGTCCCAAGCCGCCCTATGAACAGCTCGACGTGGAAAAATCCTATTCCTGGCTGAAGGCGCCGCGCTGGCGCAACAAGGCGGTGGAGGTCGGACCGCTGGCGCGCGTGCTGATGCTTTACGCCAAGGGACATGAACAGACCCGCGAACTCGCCGGCTATGCGCTCAAAAAACTCGACTTGCCGCTGACCGCGATGTTTTCCACCCTGGGCAGGACCGCCGCCCGCGCGCTGGAGACGAAGATCATCGCCGACCAGATGAATGGCTGGCTCGACGCGCTGGTCGCCAATCTCCACCGGGGCGAGGTCAGCGTCCACAACAACAAGCTTTGGGACCCGGCGAGCTGGCCAAGCGCGGCGCGCGGCGTCGGCTTCATGGAGGCGCCCCGTGGCGCGCTGGCGCATTGGGTGGTGATCAAGGACGGAAAAATCGATAATTATCAGGCCGTGGTTCCGAGCACCTGGAACGCCGGCCCGCGCGACGGCAAAGGCCAGAGCGGCGCCTATGAGGCGGCGCTGCAGGACCGCCACAAGCTTTTCGACCCCAAGCAGCCACTGGAAATTCAGCGCACCATCCATAGTTTCGACCCCTGCCTCGCCTGTGCGGTGCATGTGGTCGATCCAAACGGCGAGGAACTGGTCTCGATCAATGTGACCTGAACGCGCCGGGCGGGCGCCGCGCGACGCGATGGTTCAGCCGGTGCTCCAGACACGCGGACGGCGCATGCCCGCAAGTTTGCATGCCTGCCCGACATAGCCATAAGGGAAAAGCTCGAACAGGCGGTTGCGGCCGGCGCCTTTGGTCTGGCTGAGATGGCGCATGACGAAACGCGCGTCGGGCGCGACCTGGCGCTCGTCGAGGAAAGCGCGCATAAAACGCAGCGCCTCCCAATGGTCTTCCGTGAGGTCAACCTGGAGGCGCTTCGCGGTTTCCCGCGCCCAGTCCTCGCTCCAGGCGGAGGGGTCGACGAGATATCCTTCGACGTCAAGCTCGGGGGCGATCATATTTGCGACTCCTCGGTCGAAAATTCGCGACAAGCGCAGACAAGTATGGATCGAACCGCGATTGGGCTATTTGTGCAAGCGCAAATTCGCGCGACAAGCTTCCGGGAAAACCCATGACGCTCGATCAATTGCGCATTTTCGTCGCCGTGGCCGAACGCGAGCACCTGACTCAGGCTGCGAACGCGTTGAACATGACGCAATCGGCCACCAGCGCCGCCGTCGCCGCCCTCGAGGCGCGACACAACGTCAAATTATTCGACCGATTGGGGCGGCGCATTGCTCTCACTTCCGCTGGAAAGTCCTTTCTCGGCGAGGCCAAGGCCGTTCTCGCACGGGCTTTCGCCGCCGAACAGGCGCTTGCCGATCTGGCTGGGCTGAAAATCGGCGCCTTGACCGTCGCGGCCAGCCAGACCGTTGGCAATTATTGGCTTCCGCCACGGCTGAATCGCTTCGCCGGGCTTTACCCTGGCGTTTCGATCAAATTTACCATCGGCAATACCACGGAAGTCGCGGCGCTCGCGGCTGAAGGAGAAATCGACCTGGGTTTTGTCGAAGGCGAAGTCGACGAACCCAGTCTGGCGATCCGGCCGATTGACGAGGACGAACTGATCGTCGTTGCGGCTCCCGGCCAGGCCGTGGCGCCTGACGGGCTGAACAAGGAATGGCTAATGCAGGCGCCGTGGGTCGCACGAGAAAAAGGTTCGGGAACCAGGGCCGTTTTCGAAGCGGCGCTGCGAGATTTCGGCGTCGAGACTTCGAACCGCAATATCGTGCTGGAACTTCCATCGAACGAGGCTGTGCGTGCTGCAGTGGAATCTGGCTGCGGCCTGGCGGCCATGTCGCGGCTTGTCGTCAGCGCCTCTATCAAGGCCGGTTCTCTGGTCGCCTTGCCCCTGGCTTTGCCGCGGCGGCAGTTTTACGTCTTGCGGCACAAAGAGCGTTATGAATCGCTCGCGGCGCGAGCATTTTTAGATGTGGCGGAAAATTTTACGTCTTCAATTCGATAAAGTTTGCTTGATTGCCAGCTTGCAAGGTCCGGGTTCCGTTTGCGCAGAAGCGCCTCGATATTCGTTTGATAATTCGATCGCCGGCATTGCAGTATCGTTTCTGGCGTCCCTCGTTCAGAATGTCAGGCTAACTTTGGAGCCAAGGCTCTCCGCTTCCTTTTGGTCCAAGGAAAGCGCGGCATGAGCGCGGCCATCGTGGAGATATCGCTGCTGTCTCAGCTGCGGTCATTTTGCCCTTAAAAAGATTCCGCCTGTTCGACCGCAAGTTCAATTCAAAACTCTCCGTTTGCGCCGTCAGTCAGGATGGCTTGCATGACTTTCTTCACTTTCAGCGCCTCTTCCTTGAGTGCGGGAGGCAGCGGCTTTCCGCCGTAAATCAGCAGGTCCATATTGATGGTATAGATCCATAATTTACCTGTCTTGTCCTGTAGCAAGGCAATGCGACAAGGAAGATAGGCAGAGAATGCGTCGGAATAGTCGATCATTTGCGCCGCCGTGAGCGGGTTGCAATACAAATAAATTTTCAGCTTTCTCCAGGGCTTTCCTTCCATCGCGCTGACCTGGTCGCCAAGCGGGAGTGCGCCTACGTCCTTGATGTTCATCGCCGCCGCGATCGATCCGATCGCCTGATCGACGTCATCAAAAGTAAGCCCATCCCTGACTTGCGCTTTCCACACCGTCGCTTCCGCAGGATTTCCCGTCTCGAGCAAGACCTGCGCGATATTCGCGTAGGTCGCGCGCGCTTCCGGATCGAAGCCGGCCAGGACCGACTGCGCCTTGAAAAAAACCGCCACGATCGCGAGAATCGCGATCACGCCTATGAACGCAAGGATGCTCTTGATGAGCTGCATGTGTTTTTCTCCTTGCCCTTTTTCTGATTTTTCACTCGATGCCCAAGTCGGCCGCGCATTGTTTTGCGCTTGCAATTAAGACTCGACGCCTTCTACGCCCTCATTGTGATCGCGTTGGCGATCACGCTGACGCTATTGGAGAAAAGATACATTTATAAATCGTGATGTTGCAATATCATTTCGGTCTCGGCTATCATTGGACGTTCGTTCGCGCCGGTCGCGCGGCGATTGCCAACCAAAGGCGTCGGATGCCGTCGAAGCGCCGAATGCGCCGCACAATGAAGCCGGAATGGGCGCCTTGAATAAACTAATGTTGCGCGGGTTAGGCGACGTCGGTGCAAGAATGCCAGAACGGCCGTCACCAAACAGGGCGCGAAACGCCCGAAAATGGGAGGAGAGAGTCGTGAAAAAGTTGATCCTTGGCCTGCTGATGGCCGTGTTGCTGACGCCCGCTTTTGCTGGAAACTACCAGCCGGTCGATACGAGCAAACTTCCCGAGGTCAAGCAATCCAAACTCGGCCTTTATCTCTCGGCCCCGGAAGCCTTCAATATGAAGACGAAGGGCGGCGAGAAGGTGCTCTTCATCGACATCCGGACGAAGGGCGAATTCCTGTTCCTCGGAACCCCTTCGGTCACCGATATGAATATCCCCTATATGGAAATCGACGATCCGGCGAGTTGGGACAAGAAGAATAATCGTTACGCCATGTCGCCCAACTCGGATTTCGTGAGCGCTGTCAGCGCCTTGGCGGACCGCCAGCATCTGACCAGGAACGATCCCGTCATCCTGATTTGCCGCTCCGGCGATCGTTCCTCCCGCGCCGCAAACCTGCTGCAAGAGGCGGGCTTCTCCAAGGTCTATTCCGTGGTCGATGGTTTCGAGGGCGACATGGACAAGGACGGACGCCGCGACCTCAACGGCTGGAAAAACGCCGGCCTTCCTTGGGCCTATAAAATGACCGAAAGCCAAGCCTATATCCGTTGACGGAACTCGTTGGACGAACATCGGCAAAGCGACCGTCGCGGCAGGACAATGCCTGCCTGAAGGTTGGCCCCGCGCCAGGGCGAGGGGGACGCACGGGCGACGCCAGGCCCAAACCCCAAACATTCTGAGCCGTCGGATGACGGCTCAGCTCCGATCGCTCCATCGTCATTGGATTTTGCCGGCGTTTCGGAGCGCGATTCAGGAGACAGGGCGCCGCGACCTCATCGGAACGCCTGACATTCCGTCGGATTTTGTCCATTCCGTCGGTGTCGCAGGGCTATTCATTGAGTCGAAATGGGGGTTGGAAATGCCGTTCCTTCTGAATCGCAGGTCCCTTTTCGTCGCAGCGGCGGCGGCGCTTTCGGCGTCGGGCGTAGGACAGGCGAAGACGGGGCGGGCCTTCGAAATTGCGACTTCGGACGGCGCTCCAATCCGCAATTTTCGTATTGCGCCCGCCAAGGCGCCCTCCGATCTGCCCGGCTTGATTCTGACGGGTTCCGCGAATGCGGAGCCTGTCCTTTACGAATTTTTCGATTACGCCTGCCCCTATTGCCGGGTCGCCTCGCAGGAGATCGACATGCTGCTGTCTCCTGACTCGGGCGTAAGATTGGGGCTGGTGCAGCACCCCGTGCTTTCCTCTCGATCCGCGGATGCGGCGCGGGTGGCGCTGGCGGCGTCGCGGCTTCACGGCGACGAGGTCGCCTACCGCCTGCATGTCGGCATTTTCCAGGCGCCCGGCGCGGTGAATGCGGAAAAGGCTCTCGCGGTCGCCGCGGGGCAGGGACTAGACGCCGGAAGTCTGGCGAAGGAAGCAGAGCGCGCCGAAATCGCGGAGCTCCTCGCCGCCCACGTCGAGCGCGCGCGAACGCTGTCGCTTCCTCAGGCGCCCTCTTTCGTTCTTGGCGAGTTCGCTTTCGTCGGCTGGCCCGGCGTGGAGCCGATCGAATCATTTATCGCGGCGACGCGCCGATGCGGCGGTCTGCGCTGCGCGTCACCCTATTGAAACATACGCATACAAATGTGAGAATGTTTTAAGTCGATCGACTTTTGGCCCCTGACGGTTGGAGAAACATGTTTCGACGGGCGCGCAAGATATTGGCGCTTTCTGCGGTGCTGGCCTTTTGGATCGCACCGTTCGTTGGCGCGGCGCAACCGACCGAAATTCGGGTCGGCGTGCTCGCCTATCTCGGCCTCGAAGAGGCAGAAAGCGCTTGGGAGCCAACCCTGGCCTATCTGAACGCGACCCTCCCGGGCTACCGCTTCACCATGGTCGCGGGAAACGTCGCCTTTCTCACCGCGGCCGTCGCAGCGCACCGCCTCGATTTCCTCATTACCAATCCCGGCCATTATCTTGAATTGAAGATCGATTATTCCGCTTCGGCTCTGGCGACCGAACAGGACCTCGACGGTTTCGCATCGGGGGAATCGGTCGGCGCGGCCGTTGTCGCGCTCGATCGGCGGAAGGATTTACAGCATTTGACCGATCTGCGAGGATTGAAACTTGCCGCAGTCGCGCCCGACGCCTTCGGCTTTCGCGCCGCCTCGCGGGAACTGCAGGATCGCGGCGTCGATCCACTCAAGGACGTCAGTCCGGTGTTTGTCGGCTATCCCGCCGACGGCGTCCTGGACGCCCTGCGTTCGGGCCGCGCCGACACTGGAATCATCCGATCCTGCCTTTTGGAAAAGCTCATCGGGCAGGGCAAGGCTGACGCTGACGAATTCAAGGTGCTCGGGCGCAAGCCGACGGATATAGCGACCTGTCAGGTTTCGACACGCCTTTATCCCGGCTGGGCCTTCGTCAAGGTTGCGCAAACTTCTGCCCCGCTTGCCGACGCCGTCACGCGGGCGCTGCTCGGCATGCAGCCTGGACCCGGCGATAAAATTTGGACTGAACCCAACGACTACCAAACGGTGCAAGAGCTCTATCGTTCGCTCAAGGTCGGGCCTTATGCCCCTTTCACCCGTCTGGGCATGGCCGATCTGCTCTGGCCCTATCGTTACGCCGCCGCCTTGGTCGGGATGGCCGCGCTGTGGTGGGTCTCCCATGTGATCCGCGTCGCGCAGATCATCAGGAGGCGCACGCGCGAACTGGAAGAGGCGCACGAACTCGCCCGTTTGAAGGACGCGAAAATGGAGCACGCCATGCGCCTTTCGCTCATGGGCGAAATGGCCAGTTCGCTCGCCCATGAGATCAATCAGCCGCTCGCCTCGATTCTCAGCTATGCGCGCGGTTGCGAACGGCGGCTGGCGCACGGCGAGGATGTCGATGGCGTGCGCGAGGCGATAGGCCGTATCGCCGTCCAGGCCGAAAGGGCCGGAGACATCGTCCATCGCATGCGCGAATTTGTGCGCAAGAATCCAGCTCGCCAAGAGCCGCTCGAACCCGCTGCAATGTTTCGTGACGCCCTTGCCTTGTTCGAACCTTCCGCGGCGGCCCACGAGCTGCGGGTGAAAGCCGAGGTGCCAGATTCGCTGCCCCCGGTTCTCGCCGATCGCGTCCAGATCGAGGAAGTGACGCTGAACTTGCTGCAGAATGCTCTCGAGGCCGTCGATGGACAGCCGGAAAAGAGAGTCAGGCTCGTCGTGACGCAGGAAGGCTCCTCGATTGTCGTAGCTGTCAGCGACAACGGTCCCGGCCTCTCGCCCGCAGCGCGAGAACGATTATTCGAGGCCTTCCACACCACCAAGCCCGGAGGCCTCGGTCTGGGCCTCTCGCTCAGCCGCTCGATCGTCGAAGCCCATGGCGGGCGTCTCAGCGCGGACGAAAACGCGCAACGCGGCGCCACCTTCCGATTCTATCTGCCGATCGCCCAAAATGAAGCGCAAGAAAACGTCCAGGAGCGCGCCCTTGTCTGAGGCGTCGCCGATCATCTATATTGTGGACGACGATCCGGCCGTGCGCGACGGCATCGCCTTTCTTGTCAGCTCGGTCGGCTATCGCCATCGCCTTTGCGCCTCGGCGCAGGAGCTGATGCACGCGCTCGACGACAGCCTTCCCTCCTGCCTGGTGCTCGACGTGCGGCTGCCGGGTTTGAGCGGACTGGAATTGCAACGCGAATTGGCCGAGCGAAAATCCGCCGCACGCATTGTGTTCATTTCAGGTCATGGCGACATCCCAAAGGCCGTGCGCGCAATCCAGCTAGGCGCCGTGGACTTTCTGGAAAAACCCTTCGACGATCAGATGCTGCTCGACCGCATTGGCGATGCGCTCGCCGCCAGCGCCGAAGAATTGCGCCGCCGCGCCAGCCGCGCCAGCCTCGAACGGCGACTCAGCGGCCTGACCGAACGCGAGCGCGACGTGCTGCGTCTGTTGATTGCCGGCAAGACCAGCAAGGTTATTGCGTCGGCGCTGGATATTTCGGTCAAGACGGTAGAAAATCACCGCCACAATATCATGACTAAGGCCGGCGTGGCCTCGGTGGCCCAACTGATTGCCTGGGCGACGGAAGCCGACGGGGCGGCGCCTGGGTGAAAACCCCCAGGCGCCCCCGGCGCCATCCCGGATAGGCATGCGGCCTCGCCGCCGCCAAGATTTGTCAAACGAGGAACAACGTCCGGGCAGGAAAAGCGCCCGGCGCGGATCGAGTACACGTCCATCATAGAGGGAGAGCAACTCCCCGGACGCCATGACTTCGGTTCGCGTGGTCGAAAAGACGACGTGTCGACGGGAGGAATGATGACGATATCCGAGCCGCGCCTGAGCGCCCTAGCGACTTTTTGCGCCCGGGGACTTGGTTCCGAAGCCGTCAATGCGGACGCCAGCGCAGCCCCCGCCAGCTTCGTCGCGCCCCCTGGCCTCGAGGAATGATCGGCTTTGCACTGCAACCTGGGTCGGGATTACGCGCGTCGCCAATTTGGCATGCTCGCCTTGTCAGGGTCTCGAAAATCAATCTCGTCGCAGGCAGCGTCTCATGGGGGTTGGAGTGTCGGTCATAAAATTTCTCAAGCTCAGTGTCTCCGTTGCGGCGATTGGGTTGGCGGTTGCCGTTGGCGGCAGCTACCTGGCGCCAATCTGGTTCGCGCCGCGGCAGAATGTTGATGTGAATTCCGCCGATCCGGCCCTGATCGAAAAGGGTCGGTATATCGCGCAAGCGTCGGATTGCGTGGCGTGTCATACCGCCAGCGGCGGCAAAGCGTTCGCCGGCGGTCTGGCGATGCAGACGCCGATCGGCACGATCTATTCGACGAACATCACTCCGGACAAGGAAACGGGCATAGGCGGATACGACTTTGCCGATTTCGAACGGGCGGTCCGTCATGGCGTCCGCAAGGATGGCTCCCCGCTCTATCCGGCGATGCCCTATGTTTCCTATTCCGTGCTGACCGACGAGGATGTGCAGGCGCTTTACGCCTATTTCGTCTCTACGGTTCAGCCCGTCGCGCAGCGCAACCAGGCCTCGACGATCCCGTGGCCGTCCAATATGCGTTGGCCGCTTGCCTGGTGGCAAATGCTATTCGGCGGTCATCGCGGTTTCACCCCGCCGGAAGGAGCAACGCCGGAAGTGGCGCGTGGCGCCTATCTCGTCGAGGGGGCCGGGCATTGCGGCGCCTGCCATACGCCGCGCGGCGCCGCCTTCCAGGAGAAGGCCCTCAAGGATGGACCCGATGGCGAATTCCTCTCCGGCTCTGAACTGGAGGGATGGTACGCCAAGAGTCTGCGTCACGAGGATGTTGGGCTGGCGAGCTGGTCCCAGCAAGAGATCGCCGATTTCCTCAAGACAGGTCGCAAAGCCCGCACGGCGGCGTTTGGCAGCATGGCCGACGTCATTCAGCACAGTACGCAACATCTGAGCGACGCCGACACATCGGCTATCGCCGCCTATCTGGCAAGCCGCCCGGCCCGGCCCAGCCATGACCCATTCGCGTCCAGGGCGAAGGACGACACCACTGCGAAACTTTATGACAGCGCGGAACATAGCCCGGGGGCGCTCGGCTATGTCGCGCAATGTGCGCCCTGCCATCGCATGAATGGGCAGGGCACGCCAAGGTTGTTCCCCGCTCTGGCGGGCAATGCGGTCGCGCAGACGGACAATCCGAGTTCACTGATCCACATCACGCTCGCTGGCGGCGCGATGGCCAGAACGCCGGCGGACAAGACGCGTCCTTCCATGCCGGAGCTGGCCAAGCTGGACGATGGCGCCGTGGCTGACATTCTCACGTTCATCCGCGCCAGCTGGGGCAACAAAGCATCGCCGGTCTCCGCGAGCGACGTCGCCGCCATACGTGGCGCGATCGCCCACAAACCACTCGATTATGTTCCGGAAAATCCGACGTCGTCGCATGCGGATGACGTCAAGGCCGGGCAGGAGCTGGCGCTCGATCGCGCCAAGGGCAATTGCCTCGCCTGCCATACGATCAAGGGCGGCGACGCGCCCAGCAGCGTCGGTCGCGAGCTTGTCGACATGAAACGTCGCTTCCCCAATCGCGCCGATCTGGTGGAGATCCTGACCGATGAGCCGAACCGCAATTCGATAGCGCCAATGCCGCCCTTTGGCCGCGACCAAATTCTGACCCGGGCCGAGATCGAAAAGATCATCGACTTCCTTTACACGCAGTGATCGACATGGCGTATCGCAATGCAAACGTGGGATTCCGTCTCAATCGAGGCGACCTCTTGGACCTGGACCGCGCCGCAGCTGCCCGCCGCGCCTGGCGCGCATGGTTTGAGCCGTCAGGTAGTCGCCGGTATCTTTCCCGGCCAGCGGGAAGCGGCATGGATGGGCAACCTCGGCAAGACCGACATTGTGACGGTGACAATCGCATGATCAAGTCCCGCCTGCGCGACCGATTTGCACTCGCCCGGAATGTTGTTTGCGCTCTGATGCTGGCGATGGCGCCGGCGATGGCCGCGGACAAGGCGGACCCAGAAGAGGATCGCAAGGCTTTTCAGGCGTTCTTCTTCGCCAAATTCCCCAAAGTGGCGAAAGACGATTTCGGGAATGGCCCTTATGCGGTCAATGAAGACATGCGCAAGCAGTGGAAGGAAATCATGGAATTTCCTCCCTACGAACTTTCGCTCGATGAGGGGCGCGCCGAGTGGGCGAAGCCTTTCGCCAACGGCAAGCATTACGCCGATTGTTTTGACAACAAGGGCGAGGGCATCCGTCAGACCTATCCGCGCTTCATCGCCGGGACCGGTCAGATCGAGACGCTGGAAGGCGCGATCAATCGCTGCCGGGTGGAGAATGGCGAAAAGCCGCTCGATCCGATGACGGGCCTGATGGCGTCGCTGGCCGCCGTGATGTCCGAGTCCTCGCGCGGCAATCCGTTCGCGATCGCCATCCCGGACGATCCGCGCGCACTGGCCGCCTATGAACGCGGCAAGGAATTCTTCTATTCGCGCAAAGGCCAGCTCGGCGTCTCCTGCGCGTCGTGCCATATGTCGCCGGCGGGCCAGCGTATGCGCGGCGACATTCTGGCCCCGGCGCTGGGCATTCTGGCGGCCATGCCGATCTATCGCTCCGATTGGGGCAGCATGGGCACCTCGATTCGTCGTATTTCCACCTGCTCGTCGCAGACCCGCGCCTTGCCGCTGAAGCCAGACGACGAGGATTATCGCGATGTCGAATATTTCCTCTCCTACATGAGCAATGGCATTCCTATCGTCGGTCCAGGGGCTCGTCCATGATGCGTTCAATCGTTCTTGCCGCCGGGCTCGCGATGCTGAGCCTGCCCGCCCTGGCGGCGACACAGGCGGAAGCCGAAGCGGCTCTGGCCGCCGCGCATGCGGCCGAATCGGAGGCGGTCGCCGCCAAGGCTGCCTGGACGACGACCGAGGCCGCTTTGGCCAAAGCCGACAAGGCGGTCGCCGCCGGGAAATGGGACGAAGCGAAAGCAGCCGCCGATGAGGCGCTGGCGCAGGCCAAACTTTCGGTCGAACAGGCCAACGAGCAGAAAACGCTCTGGCGTAACTCCGTCTTCCGCTGAGCCGCGCCGACCATCTCGACGCGCGTCTCGGCGGGATGCCGGAAGGTCTGGGCGATCGCCCGGAGGACCGGGGCGTATCCTGGGTGAAAACACCCATACGCCCCCGGCGACGTCCCGGATAGGCGCGCGACCTCGCCGCCGCCAAGATTTGCAGGACAAGGAACAGCGTCCGGGCAAAAAATGCCCGGCGTAAATCGGGACAATGTCCATCGCGGAGGGAGAGCCCCCCTGGACGAAGACGCTCCGGTTTGCGCAGTCGGAAAGGCGACGCGTTCAAGGGAGGAATGATGACCGTAGCCGCGTTGCGCCCAGGCGACTTTGAGTCTTCGCGCGCCAATGACCTCGTCCTTTTTGCAACGCGCGGCGGGATCCCGACCGCCAGAACGAGCTTTTTCGCTTTGACCTTCCCTCCAAGGAGAAAATCATGAATCTCGAACACCAAGCCAGCCGTCGCGGATTTCTGCGCCAGACGGGCCTGCTCGGCCTTGCCGTCTCCGCCCTGACCTTCCTGCCGCGCGCGGCCCATGCGGCCTGGAACAAGGCGGCCTTCGAGGCCAAGACCATGGCCGACACATATAAAGTCATGGGCGTCGACGCTCCGACCGCGAGCGCCGACGTTCAGCTCATTGCCTCGGATATCGCCGAAAATGGCGCCGTGGTGCCGGTCCAGGCGATCAGCAAGATTCCCAACACCACCCAGATCTCCTTTCTGGTGGAAAAGAACCCGAACATGCTCACAGCCCAGTTCGACCTCGGACCGGATACGCTTCCGGACGTCAGCACTCGGATCAAGATGGGTCAGACGTCCAATGTCGTCGCGCTAGTGAAAGCCGATGGGAAATTCTACACGGCTACCAAGGAAATCAAGGTGACGCTCGGCGGCTGCGGCGGCTGATGTCACTGAAGCCTTGGCGCCAGTCGTCGAGCGGTTGGCGAAAGCCAGAGCGAGACGCCACAGCGCCAACGCCACGTTCGCTCGAATTCGAAATCAAAGGAGAAATCTCATGGGCCTTCCGATGAAAATCCGCGCCGCCGCCAAGGATGACGTGGTCGAAGTGAAAGTGCTGATGAACCACGTGATGGAGACCGGGTTGCGCAAGGATGGGTCCGGCGCGCTTGTCCCCGCCCTGTTTATCAACGAGGTCACCGCCAAGCTCAACGATAAGGTGGTGATGCAGGCGCAATGGGGACAGGCGGTGTCGAAGAACCCGTTCCTGGCTTTCAAGGTCAAGGGCGGCAAGCCCGGCGACAAGGTTTCCGTCACATGGACGGACATTTCGGGCGACTCCCGCACGGACGAAGCGACTGTAAGCTGAGGCGGGATTGCGGGGGCGGCCATCGCGCCGTCGTCGTCTTCAAGAAGAAATGACGCGGAAACAGCGTGGTGCACCTGGGGCAAGAATTATAATTCCAAGGCGTCCAAAGCCTGCTCCAACATGCCGCGTGGCGAGCGCATGGGCATCCCGACAGAGGATCAGATTCACGATCCGACGGCCCTGCTGTTCGACCCGCAATCGCCCGTCAATCAATAAGCCGAACCAGGACCACGCCATGAACCGCCGCGAATTTTTGCAAGTGCTTTCCGCCGCCGGCGCGGCGGGTCTGGCGCTGCCTCTCGATCCCGCACGGGCCGAACAAGCCGCCGAGGCGATTTACGACGCGCCGGCCTTCGGCAACGTGTCCCTGCTGCACATCACCGATTGCCATGCGCAATTGCGGCCGATTTATTTCCGCGAGCCTAATGTGAATATCGGCATGGGCGACATGGCGAACCGGCCGCCGCATCTCGTCGGCGAGGCATTCCTGAAACACTTCGCGATCGCGCCGGCGACCCGACTCGCCCACGCCTTCACCTTTCTCGATTTCGAGCGTTACGCCGCGCTTTACGGCAAGGTTGGCGGATTCGCTCATCTGGCCACTTTGGTGAAGCGCCTGCGCGCGACCCGTCCCGGCGCGCTGTTGCTCGATGGCGGCGACACCTGGCAGGGCTCCGGCGCGGCGATGTGGACTCAGGGGCAGGACATGGTCGAAGCGGCCAAGCTGCTCGGCGTGGACGCCATGACGTTGCACTGGGAATGCACCTACGGACAGGACCGGGTGAAGGAAATCGCCGACAAGGATTTCGCCGGCCATATCGACATCGTCGCCCAGAACATCAAGACCACCGATTTCGGCGACCCGGTATTCAAGCCCTACGTCACGCGCGCGATCAATGGCGTCAAGGTGGCGGTGATCGGCCAGGCCTTTCCCTACACGCCCATCGCCAATCCGCGCTATATGGTCGCCGACTGGAGCTTCGGCATCCAGGAAGACAACATGCAGAAGACGGTCGACGCCGCCCGCGCCGAAGGCGCGCAGGTCGTCGTCGTCCTGTCGCATAATGGCATGGACGTCGATCTCAAAATGGCTTCGCGCGTGCGCGGAATCGACGCCATTCTCGGCGGCCACACCCATGACGGAATCCCGACGCCGAGCATCGTCGGCAACGGCGGGGGCAAGACCCTGGTGACCAACGCCGGCTCGAACGGCAAATTCATCGGCGTGCTCGATTTCGACGTGAGGGACGGCCATGTCGCCGACTTCCGCTACCGGTTGCTTCCGGTTTTCGCCAATCTCCTGCCGGCGGACGCGGAGATGGATGCGCTGATCACCCGGACGCGCGCGCCCTTCGAAAGCAGGCTTACGGAAAAGCTGGCGGTGAGCGAGGGGCTGCTCTACCGGCGCGGCAATTTCAACGGCAGTTTCGACCAGGTGATCCTCGACGCCCTGATAGCGGAGAAGGATGCAGAAATTGCCTTTTCGCCCGGCTTCCGCTGGGGGACGACGATCATGCCGGGCGAGTCGATCACGATGGAAAACGTGCTCGACCAGACGGCGATCACCTATCCCTATGTCACGCTGACGCCGATGAAAGGGTCGCAGATCAAGCAGATCCTCGAGGACGTCGGCGACAATCTGTTCAACGCCGATCCCTATTATCAGCAGGGCGGGGACATGGTGCGCGTCGGCGGCATGAGCTACTCCTGCGATCCGGCCGCCACGATAGGCAATCGAATCGGCGATATGAGCCTCAACGGCAAGCCGATCGACGCGGAAAAGACCTACAAGGTCGCCGGTTGGGCGCCCGTCTCGGAGGCGGCCCGGGACGCCGGCGGCGAACCAATCTGGGCACTAGTCGCCCGGCATCTTCGCGCGAAAAAGTCCATCGCGGCGCCCAAGGTCAACCTTCCTCAACTGAAGAACGTCCAGGGCAATCTCGGCATTGCGAGCTGACCGTTCCTCGCGGGTCACGGAGGCGCGCGATGCGTTGGTTACAGGCTGTTTTCATATTGACGCTGTTTTGCGCGGCGCCTGCCGTTGCGCAAGACCAGGCGGCGCCCGCCATGGCCCAGGCCGAATCCGCGCGGGACAAGGTAGTCTATCATATCGACGACGCAGCCGGGCAAGCGCTCAAGGCCCTGCGCAATATCCGCAACCAGATGGATGTCGCGCCGGACACCAGGATTATCGTCGTGGCGCATGGCGACGGCGTCGATTTTCTGTTCGATGGCGCGCGCGACCCGAAGAGCAACGTCGAGTTTGGACCGCTGATCGCCGGCCTTAAGGTCCAGGGCGTGACCTTCGAAGTTTGCGAGATCACGATGAAGCGCCGCAATCTTGGCAAGGAACGATTCGTGATGGAGGCGGATTACACGCCGTCCGGCGTCGTTCGCATCTCCCGGCTTCAGACTCGAGACCATTTCGCCTATATCAAGCCGTGATGCTGGACCAACTGATCGATCTCGTCGGCGACCGCAACGCGCTGGCCCTGGGCGGAGCCCTCATCGGCGTGCTGTTCGGCGCGCTGGCGCAGAGGTCGCGCTTCTGCCTTCGCGCCGCGACCTTGGAGGTCGCCCATGGCGTGGTCGGCGAAAGGCTGGCCATCTGGCTCTTCACCTTCTCCACGGCGCTGATCGCGACGCAGGTGTTGATCCGGTTCGGCCTGTTCGACACCGGCGCGGTGCGCGCGCTCAACAACCGCGGCAGCCTGTCCGGCTCGATCGTCGGCGGGCTCATGTTCGGCTGCGGCATGGCGCTGACCCGCGCCTGCGCCAGCCGGATGCTGGTGCTCTCCGCGACCGGCAATCTGCGCGCCCTGCTGTCCGGCCTGGTCTTCGCCGTGGTGGCCCAGATGTCGCGCGAGGGCGCGCTGGCGCAGCTGCGTTCGGGCATCAATGAATGGTGGACCATCGACAGTTCGTCGCGCGACATGATCGCCATGTTCCATATGGGTCATTCTGGCGCTATTCTGTTCGGCGTCTGTTGGCTGGTCCTGGGCTTCTTCATAGCTCTGCGGCGCAAGGTGCGGATATTGAACTGGCTGGCCGCCGCGGGCGTCGGACTGACGGTCGCCGCGGCCTGGGCCTTCAATTACGCCATGTCCGCAAGCTCGTTCGAAATGGCGCCCGTCCATTCGCTGAGCTTTACTTCGCCTTCAGCCGACGTGCTGATGTATGTGCTTTCGCCGCCGGGAACGGGTCTCTCCTTCGATCTCGCCTTGATTCCCGGCGTCTTTCTCGGCGCGTTTCTCGCGGGCGCGGCGGGCGGCGATTTGAAGCTGGAAGGTTTCCACGACGGGGCAGGCATGCGACGCTACATCGCCGGCGGCTGCCTGATGGGCTTCGGCGGCGTGATGGCGGGCGGTTGCGCCGTCGGCGCTGGCGTTTCCGGCGCCTCGGTTTTCGCCGTCACGGCCTGGATCGTGTTATGGTCCATGTGGATCGGCGCCGTGCTCACCGACAGGTTGCTCGATCAGAAAAAATTCTGGGGGTTTGGCCATGTGGTTCCATAAAGCTGTGCTTCTGACCCTTTTCTCGACCACCAGCGCCGCCTGGGCCGGAGAAGACGCGACCATCGCCCTCGGTCGCAGCCTGCTGGCGGAAAATGACTGCAATGGCGCCTGCCATCAGAAGCATTCGCCGGATGGCAATGCGCTCACCCTGTACACGCGCCCCAATCCCAAGGTGAAGGATTTGGCGGGCCTGCGAAAACAAGTCGAGAGATGCGTGGCGAGCCTGAACGCGCCGATCGCTCCCGATGAAATCGGCGCCTTGGTCGCGGCGCTCAATCACGATTACTACATGTTCAAATAGCCGTCTCGAAAAGGGCGCCATGAGAACGCGCATCACAAGACGAGGCCTGTTTGCCTGCGCGGCGTTTTCCGCGCCGCTGCTGTGTGGTGGCTGGAAGGCCTGGGCCGGACCGCTCCCGACGCCGAAGGCCTTGTGAAGGGCCCGCCGGCGCCGGGTCGGCCGCCGACAAAAATCAGCCCGCACGTCTATATGATCGAGGCGCAAGGAGGGAGTACGCGATAAAGCAACAACCGCCGGCCATTTTCGGCGGTCAAGCCGACGCGGATGCGTCCGGCGAGCAGCAACGCAAAACCCGGGCACGGCTCGCCCGGAGGGAACAGGCGTTTGCCTTCGAAACTCCATCGGCAAACAGCGAGCCAGCGCCGAACGCGACGGCTCTTCAAGCTGCGCAAGCGGCGTAAAAGCATTAAGCCAGGCGGTAGCTGGTTCCTTTTCCAAGTAAATCTTCCCTATCATTGATCTTGCGGCGCCAAAGTCGCGCGCTGCTGAGGGGATGATTTCTGGTTTTGGCGCCAGGCGGTCCTACCGCAGCTGACCACAACGTCTAACCGTGCCCAAGATCCCGCCTTGAAATTCGCGTCAGCCCTCTAAATACCCGATCCACCGCCTTCGCTCAGGTGCGGCGGCTCAGGCAAATCGGCATCCAAAAGAGCAGCGCGGCGCGTAGGAAAACTCGTCGGCAGCGGCATCCAGAACACCAGCTCCATATCTGTATAGACGAATTGGCATTCGGCATCCGAATCCACCGCGATCCAGCAGGCGTCGCTCGAATGCTGCGGAAATCCCCATTTGACGACATCGACTTCGGCCGCCGCCTGCTCCGAGGCGCGAATGACCACGAGTATCCGCGAACTATCCCTTGGCGCTGTGGCGATGGGCCGCCACACGCCGAAATCTTTTCCGCTCATCCGTAAGTCCCTTTCGAGGCTTTCAAATTTTCTGGAAGTTTATAAAATTAGACAGGACTCGCAACAGCGCCATGGGGGACCTTCCGAACCCGGATCAGGCAAGCTGGTGCTGACATCTATTCGCGGTTGATGGTCACGGGTGAGGCGTTTTCCCACAAAAACGTTCAGAGAGAACTCTCATAAGCATTTCAACACGCATATCCGCGAGCCGGTAAAAGCGCGTCGTGCCCCTGCTGCGCGAAGCAACGATCCTATCCTTTTTTAATAGGGCGAGATGACGTGACACCGTCGGTTGCGGGGCGCCCATCGCTTCGGCGAGGGCCGTCACGGAATGCTCGCCCGTTGACAGCAGGCAAAGCAGGCGCAAGCGACCTGGGGCTGCTAGAGCCTTCAAAAAATCGGAGGCCTCTTCGGCCGCGTCGTTTAATCGCTTGACGTCCATGCCTTAGTATATTCATACATCCGAATAAACGTAATACTAATTTGCTGCGGCAGCCAACACAGGACCGCTTATGCGCCGACATCCCTGTCGCTCGTGGGCCTTGAAACCCTTTTTCTGCTCCGCATCGCTGGCGCTGATCATTTTGCGCTAGCTGTCGGCGAGAAGGCTGGAGACGGCGAATTCCTCGTGCAACCGACCTTGCGTAGCATCCGGTTGATAACCGAAGATTCCACCGACGCCGCCGATGGCCCCATTTTATAGATCGCCCTGGCGTTGTTGGTGAAAGCATCGACAAGGGCGCCGACGGAGCGGCGAGAGTTTCCGGCGATCATTGAGGAAGAATGCCTTTGAGAATCTCGACCATCAAAATCCCGTTCGTCAATGTTCCCGAATCGGAATCGATTTCGATCGACCGACGATTTTTCTTGCACGCGGGCTTGTCGGCTGGCGCGATCGCCATCGTCGATCTGGTCGGCGCCGTTGGCGCCAAAGCTCAGGCGATGACGCTGCAATCAATCGCCAACGATCCCGACGCGCCGATCGCGGGCAATCCCAACGGCGATGTGGTGATCGTCGCCTTCCTCGATTACAATTGCCAATATTGCAAGAAATCGGCGCCCGACCTCGAGCGGATCGTCAAGACCGACGGCGGCGTCAAGCTTGTCTACAAGGATTGCCCGGTCTTGACCGAAGCGTCGGTATATGGCGCGCGCATGGCTCTGGCCGCGAAATACCAGGGCGCCTATGAATTGGTCCATGGGACTCTGATGCGTGTGCCCGGGAAGAGAAACCCGCAATCCTATATGGAAGAGGCCATCGCCTCGTCCGGCGTCGACGTTGCGCGGCTCAAGGCCGATCTCGAAGCGCATGGGCCCGAAATCGACGCGCTGATCAAGCGCAATGTGGCGCAGGCGCAGGCGCTCGGCTTCGAAGGCGTGCCTAATTTTCTGATCGGTCCGTTCAAGGCGAGCGGGGGGCTTGATTACGAGGCGTTCAAATCGGCAGTCGCGCAGACGCGGGAATTGGCGCGCAAAAATTGAGATCCGCTTTCATGGAAACTGGCAGGGCGTGCATGAAGGTCAGTAACCCTACTTAAGTTTAGTTGCACGGCGATGCCCTCTCGAAATCTGGCGCAGCCTTTTCATTTCACTCCGAAAATTCTCGCGGAGCCTTTGAAACAAACGGCACAGCCGCGAAGTAATTTTCACGAGCTTCGATTTCCGCCTTGACAGGATCGCTTTAGCTGTCTTAACATCTTAATAACGTCATATATGAATGTGACTAAATTAGAAAATAAGTCGGGTCATCGCGAGACATGATCGGCGGAGGGAGCCTTTGACGAATATCGGCGGCATGCGCAAACGAGCGCCAAAGATCACATAAAAACCTCAGCCCCACGCCAACATCGCGCTTCACTGCGCGCGCGCGTTCGCGTCCGAGTTGATCGATCGGAAAATTTCACGAATTGGTCTTCGCGGTTTACCTGCCCGGGTCTGCTGCCCATTGCAATGAGCTCTGCGGCCTCGCGGAGACCGAAATGCCCCCTATTTGCGCGGTCATCTGATCGCGTCGTTTACGTCTCCGGGTCAACCGGAGCGGACGAGAATGTGTGCGCGGTCTTTCGCGTGAGATTGGAGCGTCGAAATGGCGTCTTTGTTTTCCGACGACTGGATGGTCGATTTCGGCAATGCCTGGAACGAGGACAAGGATCTTGGCGACGCGCTCGCCAAGATCGGGTTCAAGTCGACCATCGGCTATGGCTTCGACGGCGAAGACAAGCCTCGCGGCGTGGTGAGGGTCGAAAACGGCTATGTGATCGAGGCCGGCGCCTATGCGGGGCAGAGCCTGAATTGGGACCTGCGCGCCAGTCCTGCCGATTGGGAGAAATGGTGCGCCAAAGGCATAGGCATGATGTCGCTAGGCATCGCCTACACGTCCGGAAAGCTGAAATTCAAGGTCGGCGATTACGGCGCGATGATCAAGAACCCTGCGATGGCGGGTCCCTTCATCAAGAGTTTCGGCGCGATGGGAACCGTCCCGCGCAGCTAGTTCCCGGAAGGGTCGTCGCGTAATGTTGTCGAGCTTAATCCGGGCCCTGGCTTTTTTTCTCGCCGCTCTCGCGGGTGGTTTTGTTGTTCTGTGGCTGGGTGGCCATCCGCAACAGAACCAGCCGCCCATTCCTCCTGCCGCTGCGGGCATGTTCTTTTCGCCGCAGGCGCCAGTGGTCGAAGTTACGCAAATGCCGACCGCGGCGCGCTTTAAACTGGGCGGATATGTCGAGGCCCGCAATTTTGTCCGGCTGACGGCGCAAGGTCCGGGTCGGGTGACCTTCGTCGCCGGGCAGGAGGGCGAGAGAATCTCCGCCGGCAATACGGTCGTCGCACTCGACGACGACGCCTTGCGCGTGGAGTATCGTTCCGCCTGGGCGGCGTTGAGCGGCGACATGGCCGCCCAGCAGAATGCGCAGACGCAGCTATATCATTCGCTGTACGGCGCGAGGCAATCTCCCATGGGAGGTCCCGGCTACGACGCCTATGAACGCCTATTCACGCCTTTCTACAACATGATGCAGCCCTTCATGGGCGGCGGCGCGCCGATGCAGAGCCAGGCGCAGCAGCAGCATTCCTTCCCCGCCATGAATAATGCGCGCGCCGATTACGAGCGTCAGCAGGCCGGCCTGGTCGCCTCGCAGGCCCGCATTGACGCGCTCGACCAGCAATTGCGCAACCGGCGATCCGTGGCGCCTTATGCCGCGGTGCTCATGACCCGGCATGTGCGTGTCGGGGACGTCGTTCAGCCTGGCCAGCCGCTCGTTGACCTCGCCGATCCCGATCAGCTCGATCTGCGCGTCGAGGTTCCCGCCAATCTCGCCGTCAACATGAAAATCGGAGATCAATTGCCGGTCAGCCTCTCCGACGCCAACGTCTGGGCGGTGGTTTCGCAGATCTTTCCGGCCGCCAATACGCTGCAGCATACGGTGACTGTCAAGGCGGCGCTGCCGCCTGCCGCGCCGGCCGCGCCAGGCATGTACGGGTTGGCCTGGGTCGCGCAGCCGGGGGGCGGCGGCCAGTCCGAGACGGCGCCCTTCCTGCCCAACGGCGCCATCGCCTATCGCGGCTCGCTGCCCGTCGCCTTCGTCGTCAACGGCGCAGGCGCGGTAGAAATGCGCATCCTGCGGCTGGGCGAAGTCTCGGGCGACAAGACCGCGGTGCTTTCTGGACTGCAGCCCGGCGAACATGTGGTCGCCCATCCGGAGCCGGATCTGAAATCCGGCGATTCCGTCTTCGGACAGAGACGTTGAGGAGGGGAGGTTTTCACGCATGACCGATTCCTCCTCGCAGACCGAATCCGCCCCTACCAGCGCCTCGCACCATCGCCAACTGGGCATAGCCGGACGCACCGCGCGCGCCTTCATCGAATCGCCTCTGACGCCGCTCCTGCTGATGGCGTTCTTCCTGATCGGGCTGCTCGGCATGATGATCACGCCGCGCGAGGAGGATCCGCAGATTTCCGTGCCGATGGTCGATGTTTTCGTCGCCTATCCCGGCGCCTCGGCTAGCGAGGTCGCCAATCTGATTTCCGAGCCTCTGGAACGGCTGATGTCGGAGCTTTCCGGCGTCAAGCATGTCTATTCGATGTCGCGCGAGGGCCTGTCCATGGTCACCGTGCGCTTCGACGTTGGCGAGCAGATGGAGCCTTCGCTCGTCAAGCTTTACAACAATCTCTTTTCGCACATGGACGCCATTCCCAAGGGCGTCATGCAGCCGCTGGTCAAGCCGAAAAGCATCGACGACGTGCCGGTGGTGACTGTCACGTTGAGTTCCGACAAAATCGATCTGGTGCAGTTGCGCAAGCTCGGACTGGATGTCGTCCAGCGATTCAAGGCGCTGCCGAACACCGGTCAGAGCTTCGTCGTCGGCGGTAGTCATGAGCAGATCCGCATCGACGCCGATCTGCCGCGCATGGCCGCGCATGGAGTCACCCTCGGCCAGGTGGCGCATGCGGTCGCCGCCGCCAACCAGCGCGCGCCCGCCGGCGATATCGTCGAAGGCAGCAAATGGTTCAATATTTACACCGGCGCCTTTCTTTCCAATCTGCGCGACGTCGGAAATCTCCTCATCGCCGTCGATGAGAACCGGCCGGTGTTCCTGCGCGACGTCGCCAATATCCGCCAGGGCGAATCCGAGACGAAAAGCGTCGTCGACAATTCCACGCGCACCGCCGACGGCGACTTCAAATCGAGTTCGGCGGTGACTGTCGCCGTCGCCAAGAAGCGCGGTTCGAATGGCATTGATGTCGCCAGCGCGATCAATGCCGAACTGGAGGCGCTGAAAGGTTCGCTCATCCCGGATTCGGTTCAGGTCGTCGTGTCGCGCGATTACGGCGAGACCGCGCAGGACAAGGTCTCGCACCTGATCTTCAAGCTGTTCATCGTTTCGGCGCTGGTCACGGTTCTCGCTTTCCTGACGATGGGCCTGCGTCCGGCGCTGATCGTGATGGTGACGATTCCGGCGGTCCTCCTGATGTCGATCGCCGTCGCCTATGTGCTGAAATTCACCATCAACCGCGTATCGATGTTCGCGCTGGTCTTCGCCATCGGCATTCTCGTCGACGACGCCATCGTCGTCGTTGAGAACATCTACAGGCGCTGGCTGGAATCGGGAAAGACCTCCGACGACATCACCGTCGAAGCAGTGGACGAGGTTGGCAATCCGACGATTCTCGCCACCTTCACCGTCGTCGCGGCTTTGCTGCCGATGGGCTTCGTAGGCGACATGATGGGCCCCTACATGCTGCCCATCCCCGTCTTGTCCTCGGCGGCGATGATCTTTTCTCTTTTCGCCGCCTTCGTCTTCGTGCCCTGGCTCGCCGCGCGCTTGAAACCGAGCATGGCGACGCTGGAAAAATCGGAGGAGCGCGAGCGCCGCGAGTCCGCCTTCATCGGCCGCCATTACAATTCGATCATCTCGCCGATCATGGACAATCGGCTGGTTGGCTATCTGACCCTGTTCGCCATCATCGCCGCGATGCTGGGCGCGGTCTCGATGTTCGTCTTCAAGCTCGTGCCGTTCAAGATGCTGCCTTACGACAACAAGTCGGAGTTGCAGGTCGTCATCGACATGCCGGAAGGAACCGATCTGTTCCTCACCGCCAATCTCGCGCATCGGCTTGGCGTGGAGCTAGAGAAAATTCCCGAGGTGACGAATTTCCAGACCTATGTCGGCGCCTCCTCGCCGTTCAATTTCAACGGGCTCGTCCGCCATTATTTCCTGCGCTCGCAGCCTTGGCAGGGCGACATCGCCGTGCAATTGCTCGACAAGGCCAAACGCAGCCGGGCCAGCCACGAAATCGCCGCCTATGTGCGCTCGACGCTGACGCCGATCGCGGCCGCCGCCGGCGCGCGTCTGACCATTGCCGAAGCGCCTCCGGGGCCGCCGGTGCTCGCGCCTATGGTGATCGAGCTTTACGGCCCGACGCCGGAGATCCGGCGGCAGGTGGCGACCGACCTGCTTGCGATCCTGCGCAAGACGCCCGACATCGCCGACATCAACACTTTCATGGAAAGCCCGCACGAGAACTTGCAATTCGAAGTCGACCGCTTGCGGGCGTCGATGTTCGGCGTCTCCGTCGAGGACATCAACCGCGAGATCTCGCTGACGACGGGCGGCTTCGAAATAGGGGCCTTGAAGAGCCCGCGCAATCTCGAACAGGCCGTCATTGTGCTGCAGGCGCCGCTGGCGACGCGCGGCAATCTGGGCAATCTCCTGGTCATGCCGGTGCGTAGCCAGACGGGCGCGCTGGTTCCGCTCAGCGAATTGGGACGCTTCGTCAACAAGCCCGTCGATCCCGTGATCTACCACAAGGACTTGCGCGCGCTCGAATATGTCACCGCCGACGTGGTCGGGCGCCTGGGCGCGCCGCTTTACGGCATGCTCAATGTCGACGCCGCCCTGAAAAATTACGTAACGCCGGACGGCAAGACCATCAGCGGCCACTATTTTGGCCGGCCCGAGGACACCAATCGCACCGGCTTCAAATGGGACGGCGAGTGGGAAGTCACCTATGTCACCTTCCGCGACATGGGACTGGCCTTCATGGCCGCCTTGGTGCTGATCTACATTCTGGTCGTCGCTGAATTCAAGAGTTTCATGCTGCCGGCGGTGGTGATGGCGCCTATCCCGCTGACGCTGATCGGCATCGTGCCTGGCCACTGGCTGCTCGGCGCCGATTTTACCGCCACCTCGATGATCGGCTTCATCGCCCTAGCCGGCATCATCGTGCGCAATTCCATCCTGCTGGTGGAATTCGCGCGCGGAAAAGTCGCCGAGGGCCTCAGCGTTCGCGACGCGGTGGTGATGGCCGGCCGCGTGCGCCTGCGCCCGATTCTCATCACCGCGATGGCGCTGGTGATCGGCTCGATGGTGCTGCTGAGCGATCCGATCTTCCAGGGCATGGCGGTCTCGCTGCTGTTCGGCTCGCTGATCGCGACCTTCCTCACTTTGATCGTCATTCCGCTCGGCTGCGTGTCGGCGCGCAAATATTTCAACGGGGATGACGCCGGCCAGACGCCGCCGAACGGCGGGCCCCCACCCTTCAATCCGCCGTCCGCGCCGGAAGATGGCCCCCGCCCGCCGCGACTGCAGCGCAAGACTGAAACCATCCCGGATGAAGCCTTGGCCTCGGTCCCGGCTTCGGATGAGACGACCGCATCGGTGCGTCCGGCGCGGCTGGTGAAGAAGTCGGAACAGGTTTCAGCGGCCCCTGAAGAAGCAGCCGCGGAAGTCAGCCCGCAGGCAGCGGGACGTCCTCCGCGCCTAGTCAGAAAATCCGAAGCCGTCTTGACGACGGCTCCTGCGGCCTTCGGCGAAACGCTCGCCGCTCCGGCGGCGAGCCGACCGCCGCGACTCGTCAAGAAATCAGAGCCGCTCCCGGCGGAGCAAGCGTCGGCGACGGTCATGGACCCGCTGCCGCAAGACGCTGTTCCCGTGATCGCCCCGAAGCCAGCGCGCGCCGTCGCAGCCCTCAAGGCGGCAAGGAAAGCCAAGACCACAAGCGCGGCGCCGCGTTCGCGCGAAAAAGTCGCACGCGGCATTCGCCTCAAGACGGAAACGTCGGATCCGGGAGAACTGGCATGAAACCGGGATCATCCACCGCAATGCGCTCTCTGGCGGTCGCCGCGACGGCCCTTCTGGCGGGAGCGGTCTGCGTCGAAAGCGCGGTTGCCGCGACCTACTCCGAACTGTCGGCAATGCAGGGCGCGCCGCCGCCGGGGTTCTATCCGCCGAACCCTTACGCGGCCGGTCCCTATGCGTCGCCTCCCGGCGTCGGCGCCTGTCCGCAATGCCCGCCGCAGCCTTACTATGGCGGACCGCAAGGCGTTGCCCCGGCGGCGCTCGACGCGCCCGGCGCGGCCTCGCTGCCCTCCGCCCGAACTTCGCCAAGACCCTATCTGCCGCTCGGCCCGGAGGGCGACCTCCCCAATGGACGGCTGCAGGTCTGGAGCTTCGGCCAGGCCAATTCAACGACGGACCCGTTCAATTCCTCGGGCCTGAGTACCCCTTTCATGTTCGTGCCCTGGAGCACCCCGCTGTCGGGATGGACCAATGCGCAAACATGGAACTGGTGGCGCGAACGCGCTGGCGTTCAGCCGCCCTACTGGTAGGGCCGCGTCCGCGACCCCAAACATGAGTAAAGGGAGTGAAGCAATGAAAAACATAATCAGACTGGCGGCAATCTTGAGCGCCGCTGGCGTCGCCAGCGCCGCGTTCGCCCAGCAAACGCCGCCTCCGCCGTCGGGCCCCTATAACGCCCAGCAGCAGCAACAGCCGCAACAGCAGAGCGATGCATCCGCCGCCGGCAACCAGCAGGCGCAGCCGCAGCATCCCAACTGGGGTCCGCCGCCGCCCCCCCCGCCGCCACCCTACGGCTACGGCTATGGATATCCGCAGCAGCCGCAGCAACAGGCCGCCCCGCAGCAACCGCCGCAGGGCTGGGCCCCGCCGCCGCCTCCCCCGCCGCCGCAATACGGCTACGGCTACGGCCCGGGCTATGGCTACAATCCTTATTACGGACCCGGCCCTTATTACGGCAATAACGGCTATGGCAACGGATACGGCAATGGCTATGGCAGCGGCAACGGCTACGGCGCCGGCAACGGCCGCGGCAACATGAAAGGAAGCTTCAGCTTCGGCGGCGACGCCGACATGAATGGCAATGGCTGGGGCAATAATGGCTGGAACGGCAATAACGGCTGGAACGGCAATAACGGTTATGGCAACCGCGGCTGGTGGTGAGCGCCAACTGACCCGGCGGCGCGACTTTCCATAACGGAAAACGCGCCGCTTCGATCAAAATGCGATCACGACCCGTTCGTGATCGTATTCTCCCAACGTGGAGGTGAACGATGCGAAAAATCAAAACCTGGCTGACGGCTGCGGCGATCGCTTCGACTCTGCTGACGCCGCTCGTCGCCGAGGCGCAATGGTGGGGCGGCAGTCCCTGGAGCGGCGGTCCTCAAGGTGGGGGGCCCTGGGGCGCTCCCGGCTATGGCTATAACGGCTACGGATACGGCAACGGATACGGCAACGGATACGGCAATGGCTACGGCAACGGCTGGGGCCGCGGCAACGGCAACGTGAACTTTTCCGCCGACCTCGGCGGATGGGGCAACGGCTGGAACAACCTTTGGGGCAATAACGGCTGGGGCAACGGCTGGAACAACAATCCCTGGGGCGGCGGCGGTCCCTGGGGAGGAAGCCCATGGAGCGGCGGCAACCCATGGGGTGGCGGTCCTTGGGGCGGAAGTCCCTGGGGCGGCGGCAGTCCTTGGGGTGGAGGACCTGGCGGCCCTTGGGGCGGCGGTCCTTGGGGTGGTTATCCTGGAGGAGGCTATCCCGGCATGTCGCCGATGGGACCAATGGGCTATCCGGGCATGTCGCCGATGGGTGGCCTCCCGGGCGGCGGCTTCCCAGGCGCCACGCCTTGGGGCGGCGGCCCCTGGGCGGGCGGCCCCTGGCGCAGCTTTTGACGGCGTAACGGCGAACGAAGGGCCACGAAACCCAACGTTCGTCTCCTTTCAACCAGCGGTCATCGAGGTGTCGCGATGGTATCCTGGATCGGAACACGACTATTCTATGCCATCTTCTTCTTCTTTCTCGGAGCCTGGGTCGCCTCGGTTTCGCCGGGCATGAAGAACGTCCTGCGCCAGACCAGCGAGGCGGGCGTCCACAGCTTTGAAAAGCTGAGCGCCTGGACATCGAGCACGCTTGCGCCGGCGCCCGAAAAGGCTGTCGAGAAGGCGACGGCGCCCGCAGCGCCTGCCGCCGCGCCCGAAGGCGGCGAACTTCTGGTCAATGCGCGCGCGGCCTATGCGCGCCAGGACATTCTCAGCTCGATCAACGCTTATCGCGGTTATATCGATCGCAATCCCAACACCATTGAGGCGCGCGGCGAACTGGGAAATGTCTATTTCTCCAGCGCGCGGCTGCACGACGCCGCACAGGTCTATTTCGAAGCGGCGATGTTGAAACTCAAGAGCGGCGACGTCGCCGGCGCGGAGGCATTTCTCAGCGCCGTCCGACAGGGCGACGGCGCCCTTGGAGACGATCTCAAGCGGGAGATCGCGAAATTGGAAACGCCCAAGAAGTAACGCGCGACGGGAAATCGGCCGGTGAAGGACAACAGCGGGCTCGCGCCTGAAAAACGCGGCAGGAAATCGGCCCCGACCAAGGCGCCGGGGCCGCTGGTGGTCGTCGGCAATCTGAAGGGCGGATCGGGCAAGAGCACGGTCGCTTTCAATCTCGCCGTATGGCTGGCCACGCGAGGATTCGAACTGGCCCTGGTCGACCTCGATCCGCAAAAAACCTTGAGCGATCTCGTGGCCGTTCGCCAGGAGGTCGGCGCGACGCCAAGTCTTGAGCCTCCTACACAAACCCTCGGCTCCGCCGTCGCAGGCCGCTGGACGCTGATCGATTTCGGGGCCGCCGATATGGCGCGAATGAACGAGGTCCTGCCGCATGCGGACATCGTTCTCGTCCCCGTTCTGCCGAGCCAGGCGGATATCTGGGCGACGCAGCGTTACCTCAAGCAGATCCTCGCGCAACGCAAGCCGAACGCGAGCATCGCCCTTTTCGTCAATCGCGCCGATCCGCTGGAAGCCTCACGAGAGACACGCGAGACGTTGACGGCGCTCAAGGCGATGGCGGGCATGTGCGACGGCGCCAGCGTCCTGCCGACCATGCTCGGTCGGCGGATCGCCTTTTGTCGCAGCTTGAGCGAAGGCTAGGGCGTGTTCGAACTCAAGAAAGAATCGAAAGCCAGCAAGGAGTTCGACGCTTTCGCCAAATCGGTGATGGCGCTGAGCTGACTTTTTCGAAGGGCGTCGCGGCGCCGGAAAGGACCGACGCTATGGAAACGCTCGAAAGCCTGCCCAGGGACCAGTTGAAAAACGACTATCCGCGGCAGGTCTATCCCGATCCGCCCTATCAGCCGCCGGAATATCTGGCCTATCTAGAACAGGCGACCAATGCGCTCAAATCGGTGCGCATTGTCGTCTATGCCGGAATGACCGCGTTCGTCCTGCTCGCGGCTTACGGATTCTTCCTCATTTATCTACTGACCAGCGACGCGCGCGTCATGGCCCAACAGACCTTGCGCATGGCCGACCAGATGGAGCTGATTTCGCGCAACATGGCCGCGATGAACGTGACAATCAACGATATGCGCTCCAATGTCAGCGACATGCGCGCATCGCTGGCGCAAATGGACCGGCACATGGAATCGATGGACGCCTCCACCATGCATATGGCGGCGACGGTGGCGTTGATCCAGCATTCCGCGCGAAATCTCGATTCGAGTTTCGGGCCGGCAATGGGTGTGATGAACAACTTCATGCCGTTCGGCGCCGGAGGAAACAGCTACCCCGGCGCTCCACCCTTTGCGCCGCTGCCGGCCAGGTGAACGAACCGCGCCGGGTTTGCCGGAGGACGAGCCCGCCACCATGAACGGGCCGGCGTTCGTGCAGGGCCTGCTCAAGCGCGTCGAGGACAAAGGTGGCGTGGGCCGTCCGACTGACCCGCCAGCCAACAATCCGCCGGGAATAGGTGTCGATGACAAAGGCGACATAGACCATGCCGCCCCACGTCGAGACATAGGTAAAATCCGACACCCACAGCGCCTGACCCGCTCGGAAAGCTTCAAAGGATCCACGCGCTGGGAGATATGGGCATGATAGGTTGAAGGGGCGATCGGCCGGATTTTGCAGATCGGCTCGACCCCTGTGCTTTCCGGTGATCGTCGATAAAGGCGACCATCACGCCGGCAGCAATCACCCATTCAAATCCAAGCCGCCCCAATCGATCCGAACAATGAAGGGGAATTCTTAGCAATCGCGTTTAAGGTCAGGACTTCAGCAAATACGAGATGGCCGACGCCGCGACCACGTTGAGCAGGCCGACGAGCACCATGACAAGGCCGGCGATTGAGCCTTCTTCGCGGCCGATTTCATGCGCCTTGGCGGTGCCGGCGCCATGCGCGCCAACGCCGAACAGCGCCCCGCGCGCCAGCGTCGAGCGGATCGGCAGCCACGCCAGAATGAACTCGCCAAGGGCAGCGCCGAGGACGCCCGTGATCACGACGAACACTGCCGTGAGGTCGGGGACGCCGCCGATATCGCCCGAAACCTCCATGGCGAAAGGCGTGCTGATCGAGCGCGGCAGGAGGCTCATGCGAAGCGCGCCATCGAGGCCCAAAAGCGTCGCGAGCAGCCAGCTGGTTCCAATGGATGTGGCGGTGCCCGCGAGCATCCCGGCGGCCAGCACCGGCCATTGGCGGCGGATCATCGCGCGTTGCTCA
>NZ_JBKQOU010000316.1:0-5755 GCF_052145335.1 Rhodoblastus sp. | reverse complement strand
TGACCGGCTCAGCGGGCTCAAGATCGCGCATGCGGCTCAACCTGGCGCGCCTAAGAATGCGGCTGACGGTCGCCGTCGAGACACCGGTAAGCTTGGCAATATGCTTTCCGGTGAAGCGCTGGCGGCGTAGAGCGATGATGTCATCGACCAGCGCTTGTGGAGTGGGTCTGCGGAGGCGATGCGGGCGCGAGGAGGCGTCGGACATTCCTTCTGCACCAAGCCGACGGAACCGTTCGGCCCATTTGCGGGCGGTCTTGGCGCAGACGTGGAAGGCGGCGGCGACTTCGGCGACCGACTGGCCGCCTTCAACGACACGACGCGCTAATTCCGCTCGACCGTGCGAGGTCAAACGGGCATTCTTATGGATGTTCATCCGGGCCTCCGGGAAAAGGTGAAGCTTCGCAACTCCATCTTCCTCGGTCCGGTCCGGATGGACAACCTTTTGCAAGCTCACATCTAGAACCTGATTCGTCTCTCGCCGCCGTCATTCTCGGCGTGGTCCTTCCGCTTTCCGGCGGCGATCCGGCGCGCGCCGCGTCACTGGCGAGCATAATGGCTGTGGTGTCAGGTCTCGTCTGCATACTGGCGGGCGCGGCCCGGTTGGGCTTCGTGACGGAACTGCTCTCCAAGCCTATTCGCTATGCTTATATGAACGGGATCGCGCTGACGGTGCTGGTCAGCCAATTGCCGAAATTCTTCGGCTTCTCCGTCGAGGCCGACGGACCGTTGCGGAAGCTCTGGGCATCGCCCAAGCTGTCGCCCAGGGCAAGGTGAACTGGGTGGCCTTTGCTATCGGCGCAGGGGTTCTCGCCGTGATCTTCGCGCTGAAAACAACAAGCGCTTTCCGGCGATTCTGATCGCGGTCGCCGGAGCGACTTTGCTGGTCGACGTCTTCAACCTTACGGAACGGGGCGGTCTTTCCGTCCTCGGGCCCCTTCCGCGCGGATTGCCGGCTTTCTCGTTTCCCTGGGTCGACGCCGACGCGCTCGTCCCGGTTCTGATCGGCGGTTTCGCCGTGGCCATGGTTTCCTTTGCCGACACCAGCGTGCTGTCGCGCGCCTATGCTGCGCGAGCGCGCACGAATGTCGATCCAAATCAGGAGATGATCGGCCTTGGCGCCGCCAATCTGGCCGCCGGTTTCTTTCAAGGTTTTCCTGTCAGCAATTCAGCGCGGGAAATTATGGCCTTGCAATGCACTGCATGGTGCAGTATATAAAATTGCATCAATCAGTGCAATAAGGGTTGCGCATGGAATTTCGCGATGGTTCAGCCAGGGACGGCTCAAAGGTCCGGCGAGGGGGAGGGCGAGAGAGGCCATCGTGGAGGCCGCCGAGCGTCTGTTCTTCGAGCGCGGTTTCCTGCAGCTCCACAGGCATTCCGATTACGACGGCTTTCTCCGCATGCTGATGGTCGATTCTCGTGAGTTTCCTTGGATCGCCGACAGTTTCGACGCCGTTATAGATCCTCAAACTGGCCGCGGATTGGGTCGCGAAAGCCTACCCGTTTCCGAAGCCGAGTCGATCGACGAAACCATCCATATGTTCGGGCTGCACTATCGCGGCCCGCGATTCGCAGGGCGCGCGCACGATCGCGAGGGATAGGCCGTTCCGGTTGATCCGCCCGCAAAACTGTCAAGCTCAACGCCTCGAATCGCATTCGAAATGAAACCGCATTCTGCTCGCACAAAAGGAGACCGCCATGTTGGATATCGCCCGTTCCATCGAGCGCAAATGCGCCAGTGACGTGATGACCTCGCGGGTCGTCACCGTCGGGCCGGATGACACCGCCCGCGCGGCGGCGGAGGCGATGCTGCGTCTTCATGTCAGCGGCCTGCCGGTTGTCGATAGCGAGGGCCGGCCGCTCGGCGTCGTCAGCGAAAGTGATTTCCGCTTCTCCGACGCCACGACGCGCGAGAGGCAGCGCGAAGCCTGGGTGGCCGTTCTGGCCGGCGGCCAGGACATCGCCGCGAACTATCTCGACGCGCTGGAGCGGGAGGGCGAGACAGTGCGCCAGATCATGTCCAAGCCTGCGCTCTGCGTCGATCAGGACGCGCCGATCGCCGGAGTCGCCGACCTGATGACGCAGCATCGGGTCAAGCGCATCCTTGTTACGCGACTGGGAGCGGTGGTCGGCGTCATCACCCGCGCCGACCTTTTGCGCTTCTTCGCGCCCGGGGAGCGAAAGCCGGCGATGCCGGTGACGTCGGAAGCCGTTGAGGCCTTGGGCGAGGACATTCGAATTGCGCTGGCGAAGCTGCGACCGACGGCGCCCCCGCCGCCGCCGGCGCCGGCGCTGCCGGCCGAAGCGCCGCAGGGAGCGGTCACCGCCGCGAGCCTCAAGGAAATGGTGAACGCCTTCGAGCGCGACAAGGCGCAAATGAGAGACGAGGCGTCGTGGCAGGCGCATAAAAAGCGCAATGAACTTGTCAGGGAGCTCCTGGCCGCCCGCTTCACCGAGACCGAATTCGTCAATCTCGTGAGCTTTGCGAGCGAGGCGGCCCGCCGCGGCGAATCGGGCGTCGCGGCTTTGACTTTTCCGGCCGCCCTTTGCACGGACGGCGGTCGCGCCATCAACCAGCCGGATCCCGACTGGCCGGCCACCCTGCGCGGCAAGGCGGCGGATTTTTTCCTGCGCTGGGACAAGCAATTGCGGCCACTCGGTTTCGCCCTCTCCGCGCGGATCGTGAGCTTTCCGGACGGCTTCCCGGGCGACGCCGAATTGTCGCTGGTCTGGGGCCGATGACGCCGCGCTTCATGTTCTTTTTCCTTCAACCCAACGAAGTGTGGCGTCGCTCGCGGTGACGACGTCCAACATCAGGAGGCCTTTCGGTATGTCCATGCAGAAAACAGATGTGATCACGCAACCTGACCCGGCGCTGTCAAGCGTTCCCTTGTTCTGGCCGCTCCTGGCCACCCACAAGATTGCGCAAGACGGGCTGGATCTCTTCGTTCGCAACGCAAAGGCTCTCAACGAAGGGGTCAAGATCTTCGAAGAATTGCGCCCGCAGCTCGCGACGCCCAATGAACCCAGGCTTGAGCTGAGGACAATGACCTTGCGCGATTATGGCCGGCCGTCGCCGCTTCCGACGCTCGTCGATGCGCCCTTTGCCGGGCATTCCGCGGTGATCGCGGACTTTCGCGAGGGGCAAAGCCTAGTCGCGACCTTGCTCGAAAATGGCGTCGGCCATGTCGCTCTCACCCACTGGAAGTCGGCGACTCCGGACATGAAGGATTTCGACATCGACAATTATCTGGCCGACATGGTCGTCGCAATCGACGATCTTGGCGGGAAGGTCAATCTCGTCGGCCTGTGTCAGGGCGGCTGGATGTCGGCCATGATCGCGGCGCGTTTCCCGGAAAAGGTCAATTCTCTGGTGCTCGCAGGCTCGCCCATCGATACCGAGGCGGGCGACGGCCCGTTGAAAAAGATGGTCAAGCTGGCGCCGCCGCACTTTTACGAGGATCTTGTCGCGGCGGGCGGCGGCCTGATGCGCGGCGACGTCATGTTGCAGGGATGGAAGAACATGAATCCGTCCCAGCATTACCTGCGCGAACCCGCCGAGCTTCTGCTGCATATCGACGATCCGGATTATGTCAAGAAGACGGAAATATTTGCGAGTTGGTACGAGCATCCTCTCGACCTCCCCGGCCGTTGGTACCTTCAGGCGATCAATCAACTGTTCAAGGAAAACCGCTTCTGCAAAGGCGAGTTTGTCGGCCTTGGGCGCAAACTGAACCTGCAGAACATTGTCTGCCCGACCTTTCTCCTCGCAGGAGAAAGCGATGACATCACCACGCCCGAGCAAGTGCTTAATGCCGAAAAGCACATAGGAACGCCAAGAGACAAAATCGTCTCGCGGATCGCGCCCGGCGGTCATATCGGGCTTTTCATGGGCGCGAGAACGCTTAAGGAAACATGGCCGCAGATCGCGAAGTGGATTTCCTTGCAGTCTTGAAGTGACGGCAAGAACAAGAATGGCCTGCCGATATCAGCGGCAGGCTCAGTATTTTTGGTGTTTTTCTATTTCCGCGCCCGCGCCTCAGCGTCTGCAGGGCAGGGCGGTCCAGCTAGGCGCCGGACAGACTGTCGTCGTCAACCTGTCCTGAACAAGGCTCCAGCCTTCGTGAGCCTGGCTCTTGTAATAGGCCTCACAAGCCTCTCGCTGCGCGTCAAGGGAGTTGAAGGCGAGATCGAGATTATGTTCTGTCGAGTGACGCCTGGAGTCTCTGGACATTTGTCTGCCGCTTGAACGGCGAAGGCGCCGGGACAGCCCGCGTTTCCTTCGGCGCTCCTTCAGGTTCTCCCCGCAGCCCAAAGAAGCGCGGACCGTTCCAGTTTGTGCGTGCCGGTGATTTTCTTGGCGATTGCCGACAGGCTCGCATAAGTCTTGCCCTGCGAGGTAAATCCGTCGGCGGCGACGAAAACCTCATCCAGCTCGCCGCGAAATTCGCGGACGATGACCGCGCCGATTTTCAAGTGCCGAATCGGCGCGCCATTCTTCTTCGCCAGAGAGCCGACGAGTTTGCGGACATGCGGAGAGAAGGGCGCGTCGATCCGCGGCGCTGCTCAAAGCAGACTTTCCCCACGCAACCCTGGAACAAGCTCGCCCCTGCGCCTGAAGTCATCACGTCAATCGGAAAGCGCCCGAAATTCGCGGCGCCTATTGCTCTCGATGTTCGGGTTTGCCAAAAAGCCGCTTTGAATGCACAGTCCCGTCGCAACTGCCGCTCATTCGGTAATGGCCGGAATAGCATTGTGCTCCGGGTCGAGCAGGGCCGAGACATTGCGATTCCGGCGGCAAGTCGTCGGCGGCGCCTCATTTTTGCTGAAGCCCAATCGGCCGGAATTGCTCATGTCTCAATGGCTTCGTCGTTTCGGCTTGCTTATCGCCCTTTTCCTATTTGTTGGGGCTCTCGCCATCGGGTTTTACGCCTTACGGTTTTGGAGCGAACACGGCGAGGCCGATTCCCGGCGTTACGACAGGCCGGCCGCATCTGCCGGACTCGTGAGTTACCGAAAGCAGATCGAACCCATTCTCGAAAACCGCTGTGTCGTCTGCCACGCCTGCTACGACGCGCCTTGCCAGTTAAAACTCGGAAGTTGGGAGGGGATCGCGCGCGGCTATAGCTCCGAGAAGGTCTATGACGGTTCGAGAATTGTCGAGGCGCCGCCGACGCGTCTGTTCGTCGACGCGCAAAAAGCATCCGAATGGCGGAAGAAAGGCTTTTATCCGGTATTGAGCGAATACAGGAACTCGCCGGAGCAAAATCGGTCCTCGAGTCTGATCTATCGCGTTCTCGCGTTGAAACAGGCCCATCCGCCACCTGTCGCCGGCCTCGCGCCGGATGTTCTCGATTTCGGCATTGATCGTCAGCAGAGTTGCCCGAAGATCGAGACTTTCGAAATTTATCAAAAAACCCATCCGCTCGCCGGTATGCCCTTTGGCTTGCCGGGCATAGATCCGGCGGATCAGGATCTGATAGTTCGATGGCTCGAACAGGGCGCACCAGATGAGGGGCCGGCGCCGCTATCGGCGCAAGAGGAAGCCGAAATCGCCGAATGGGAGCGCTTCCTGAACGGCGCTTCGCTCAAGGAGCGGTTGATGAGCCGCTTTTTATACGAGCATCTGTTTCTGGCCCATCTTTATCTGAACGATGCGTTCGAAGGGCCTGCCTTTCGTCTGGTGCGCAGCGAGACGCCGCCGGGACAGGCGCTTTCCATCATCGCGACGCGGCGGGGGGGGGGGGGGGGGGGG
>NZ_JBKQOU010000315.1:0-3302 GCF_052145335.1 Rhodoblastus sp. | reverse complement strand
CGATCATAATGATACTCATCAAGACAATCGCAATGACAGCCAGGGCTATCGCCGGATCGAGTTGATCACCGGGACGGCGCGGCGGCGGCGCTGGAGCGACGACGAGCGGGCGCGGATTTTGGCGGAAAGCTTCGAGCCGGGCGCGAATGTCTCGGCCGTCGCCCGCCGACACGGCGTGAATGGCGGCCTGCTGCACTATTGGCGCAAGCAAGCCAGGACGCGGGCTCGCGAAGAGGCGCAGGCGGATGCGCCGCTGTTTATTCCAGTGGCGATCGCCAAGGCGAGCAGCGACGCCGTTGGCGAGACGCCTCGACTCCTGTCGTCGCCTGGCCGGATGATTGAGATTGAGACCAGAGGCGCGCTGGTGCGCGTTCCTACGGGCGTCGACCCAGAAACGCTGGCGGTCGTGCTGGCTGCGCTGCGTCGCGCCGGATGATCGGATTTGGCGACGAACGCAAGGTCTTGGTCGCCGCGCGGCCGATCGATTTTCGTCGTGGCGTCCATGGTCTGGTGGCGATGGCCGCGCAGGCTTTGAACGGGGATTTCTATCGCGGCGATATCTTCGTCTTTCGGTCGAAACGCCGGGACCGTTTGAAGCTCCTGGTTTTTGACGGGACAGGAACAATCCTGGCGACCAAATGGCTTGAGGAAGGGGCGTTCACTTTTCCACCGGTTCAAGACGGCGCGATCGTTCTGACGGCGACGCAACTGTCGGGTTTGGTTGCCGGACGTGACTGGACCCGGGTTGCCCAAAAGCCCGTGAAGCGGCCGCATAAAACGGCTTGAATCGCCTCATTATGCTGGCGATTCAAGGCGAATTGCGCTAGTGTTTCCTTATGGTTCTTCTCCCAGAAAAACTCCCTCGCGACCCCGACCAGCTGATCGAAATCATCCTTGATTTACGCAGCGAAGTCGAGACGCTGCGGACGTCGGTCGCGACGTTGAAGACGATGATCTTCGGGCCGCGATCGGAACGAAGCGCCCTCATCGTCGCCGAACAATTATCGCTGGGATTGGATGGCGATGAGACGAACGCCGCCATGCCGGCGCCCGCCAATGACGACAGCGCCGCCGTCCAAACCGCCCAAACGCGGAAAGGCCGCCGCAAAGCGCAACGCAATATCGGCGCTCTGCCTGAGCATTTGCCCCGCGTCGAGCAGACGATCGAGCCCGAGACGACGGTGTGCCCGTGTTGCGCCGGCCGCCTTCACCGCATCGGCGAGACCGTCAGCGAAACCCTGGACCGGGTTGCGGCGGTGCTGCGCGTATTGCGCACGATCCGGCCGAAATACGCCTGCCGCGCTTGTGAAGAAGCGGTCGTGCAGGCCCCCGCGCCGCCACGTCTGATCGAAAGCGGAATGGCCTCGACCGCGCTCGTTGCCTGGGTTGCCGCGGCGAAATACGCCTGGGGCTCGACGCTTTATCGTCAGGCGCTGATCCTGGCCGGCCAAGGCGTCTCCATCGATCGCCAGACGCTGGCCCGGTGGATGAAACGGACGGCCTGGATGCTGCAGGGCCTTTATCTCGCGCAGATCGCCGCCATGCATGCGCATCCGCGCCTGTTCTGCGACGAAACGCCCGTGCGAGTGCTGGATCCTGGGCGAGGCCGAACGAAGATCTGTCAGTTCTGGGCCCACGCCACGGACGATCGCTCTTGGAAAGGGCCCGCGCCGCCAGCGGTCGCCTATATCTTCGCGGGCGGCCGGGGCAAGAAGGAGATCGCCGGACAATTGGCTGGCTTCGAGGGCGTGCTGCAAGTCGATGGCTATGCCGCCTACACGGCGCTGGCGGGAGACAAGACGCACGCCGGCAAGATCCAATTGGCGTTTTGTCTCGTTCATGCGCGCCGGAATTTCGTCAAAGTCCACAAGACGACGAACTCGCCCTTCGCCAAGGAAGTAATCGAGCGCATCGGCGCCGTCTACGCGATCGAAAAGAAGATCCGCGGCCTGGACGCCGCCCAGCGTCGCGCCGTGCGGCAGGCCGAGACAAAGCCGCTGATGGAAGCGTTGAAAGCCCGGTTCGAAGAGACCAAGGATGGGATATCGCGCGGTTCGACCCTGGTCAAAGCGATCGACTACGCGCTCGAACGCTGGGCCGGCCTGACCTTGTTCCTGGAGGACGGACGGCTGGAGCCGGACACCAACACCGTCGAACGTTCGATCCGGCCGATCTCGATCGGAAAAAAGAACAGCCTGTTTTGCGGAGACGAAGGCGGGGGCCAGACCTGGGCGATTATAGCTTCGCTGCTGAACACGGCCAAAATGAATGGCCTTGATCCCGAAAGTTATTTGACCGATGTGTTGGAGCGGATGGTCTCAGGCCGCACGACAAACGACCGGCTGCATGAGCTGTTGGCATGGAATTGGAAGCCCGATTGCTTGGCGCAGCCTGCAAAGGCGGCTGCATGATGCAAGAGCCGCCGTTATTCTACCAGGAGCTTGATCTCATCCTGCGCGGCGCAGGGGATGAAGATCTTGTCGGCATCAGCGCAGTCGACGGCCTGATCGCCGCTGTCGTCGCAGGCCCCGCCTTTATCGAGCGGGAGGAATGGCTGCGGCAGATCATCGGCGACCGCGGGATCGCTGCTGCGGCTTCGGGCGGTCAGACCAAGCTTTTCGTGCAATCAATTATGCGCCGCCATGATGACGTCGCCGATGTTTTGGCGCATAGGCCGGAATCCTATCTGCCGATATTTATGCATGACGAGGGGAATATCGTCGCCGAGGATTGGACAGTCGGCTTTATGATGGGCGTGGGGTTGCGCGCCAAAGTTTGGGAGAAGATCATGCTCTCCCCATTCCGATTGAAGCTGGCGCCTATTTTTTCGGTTCATACGGTCGGTCGACGAATGATGCCCGACATCCCGGAAACCGAACTCGACCAAATCAAGGCGACAGCCCCCGCTGCGATCGCCGAAGTCATAGCGGAATTATACAAGCACTGCGCCGACCGTCGCACATCGAGCCGACGTCTTGCGAAATCACGATCACCTCTTCGCCGCTAACGGCCCATGGAATCAGCCTGTGGCATAGCCGTACCGTTTACTTTCGAACCAGCTGAAAGCCGCCGAAGCTCCACGGCGGAATAGTCCGTCCCGATCTTCAACGTAGCTGGCATGGCGCTGATCCTCCTCGCGCCAGTAAATCGGTTCAATGACGATCTTGGGTTATTCTTCTGGTCAGCAATAGAGGTCGTTAATATTCGTCGAATGCGTACTATGGAAGCGGGGATATAGTCCGCGCAATTTCTATATTTCTTGCGGTGCCATTGCCTTACTTGCCATGGCGATCACCTTTGCC
>NZ_JBKQOU010000314.1:0-3204 GCF_052145335.1 Rhodoblastus sp. | reverse complement strand
GGATCGGGAGCGTGGGGCGCGAGCGGATCGACCTGCACCCGTCCCGGCCAGTCGCGCAGATCGAGCTCAAGAAATGGCTCGATCGTAAGAGGCGCCGCGGATACCACCTCCGGGACTGACAGTCCGGCAAGCGGCTTTAGAAGGACGGCACGTCCCGCAAGGGCGTCGCAGCATGGTGTCGGCAACTCCTATCGCCGCCTCACATGTGGCAATCGGAAGTACTTCGGCAAGACCCCCAAGGGTCTCGCAGAACGGCCGGTTCGCTATCGAGTCCCGCCGTTCCCGATGATCGCCAGACGGCAAAACTCCGCCCGAAGCGGGCATCCGACTTTTGCAAAAGGTCAGCCTTTTGCAAGGCCCCGTCATCATTTCAGTATTCGCAAGAGCGCCCGTTCGCTCATCTCCTGAAAATCATGCGCGCGATAAATCTTGCGGAACTTTGGGTTGGCTAACGCTCCATCCGAAAACCGGTACGGCAGTTTCTTCCAAACTGAAGGGTCAACAGACAGATCCAAAAAGCCGGTTAACGCCAGTCGGTAAAGGGAAGGCGCTAACCAGAAGAGACCGTTTTTTGTCCCCTTCGGGCTAAGCGCCTTCTTCGGAATTGGATTTCCGTGCAGAAAATGATTCCGCGCTTGGTACAGCTTTCCGTAAATCCAACAGGGAAGTCTATAGCGGACCGGTTTCAGCCCCGCCTTCTTACGCTTCGCCTTTTCGCGCTCTGGAATGTACGCGGCATATTGCCGACGGTTGACCTTTCGGTCGTAATAACCCACGCCTTCGAAAAGGCGGTACACCGTGAAGAGGTCCGCCCGCTCAATCCGTGGATGTGATAAGATCTCAAACGCTGAGACCCAAAGCGATATGCTGCGCCCGAGATCGAAGATTGTTGGCGCGTTTGCCGGAATTAAGCCGGCCTGCACTGCCATATTGAGAGAGCGAAAGAGCGCGCGATCCTTCCATCGCCGCCGACGACCAAAATAGTGGCGTTTCCAGCGTGACACCAAAACATCAAGCATCCTCGTATCGACATCCGATTCTTCGATTCGCATGACCGGTAATTCTGGCGAGGATTGCCCGCGAAACTGCTTTACGTCGTGGAAGCCCATAAAAGCTGGTGTCGATGCTATGAGCGTATCGTTGCTATTGCTTAACATCCAAGGGTAGAGTGCGAACGAATTGGAGTACACGATACGGTTGGTCGTCCTGTATACGGTATTAAGCGATCGCGAATAAGGGATCACACTTATGGCCGCGAGATCACGAAAGCTTAAGAGGGCGTCTGCCGACAATTTCGCAACAGCATCACTTCGTGCGATGAATACGAACGGCTCAAGTGGAACTCCGAAAGCGTTGGTGAATCGTGAAAGCAGTTCTGCAAAGAGCGGAATCGCCGTGCGCATGGCCTGCACGCGCGGATCGTCCGTAGGCGTAAGCGCAACGATCTCGGCCTCGATCGCTTTCCCCCCCGATAAATTGGGCAGAATAGCAACGGGCATCCAACTATCCACGTAGCCTCCCGATCCTCTATCCCCAGTCAAGGTAGCCATAATCCACAAGTGATTACTACCCTGTCAAACTAACCCGGTTGGCGATGCCGCGACTGTGGCACGCCTTCAATCAGCGCTCGCAGGACGGTAAGCAGCGACACCATCTCTTTTTCCAATTGCGGAGGCTCAAGTTGCAGCACTCGATTCCTGTCCGCGCTGTTATGAAGAACTGTGTTCGCAAGTTTTCTCAACCTATGTAGGGCGGCCTCGTTCGCGCCCGCCGGAAGAGATTTCCGGGCGCTATTTATTTGCTCTGACAGATCGTCGCCTCGAACATTGTAGTGGTCTCGTAGCACTGTCTCCATAATCGAGCGCATGAGCGCCAATGCGGCTAACGGCACGCCGAAAATGAACGCGTCGTGTGCCTGACGCAGGCTTTCGTAGAACGCCGCTGTTTCGGGCGAGCTGTGACGGGCGGCGATGTGACGGGGAACAAGTACGAAAGGCACGAGGCGCCGTCGCCGAAAAACGCCAGTCAAATCGAAGCCGACTTCGTCGCGCAGGCCTTCCCAATAGTCAGTCGCCATCTCCGCCACTTCTTCGGTACTCATGCTATAATGAAAATCCTCAACGCGAGCGCCCCCGATAACGGCTTCTATCAAGTCCGCGGCAATGCCCGCATTCAGGTCGGCGCTTTCCCACTTTCGATCTGCATTGTTGGAGTCTCTTGATTTATCGGTCAAAGCCTTGCTCTGGTCTCCAAAGACGAACGTGCTCCAGTTAGCAGCCAAAACGTGCTCATAACGCGCTTCGAAATCGCGCCAAGCAAACAAGAAATTTGGGTCAACAGGCGCTGCGAAGAGTTGTGGGCGGCGCTGTTCATTTGCGTGCAGCGTGTTGGCCGCATTCAGGAGTTTCATACACAAACCTTTGAATGCCCTGTCTGCAATAGCGAGCTTAAAGACTCCGATAGGATCGTCGTCACACAAATCCTTTAGTGTTGTATACAGGGTCAAGAAGTTGGCGACCTCAGCGGAATCCCTGCTCTCGCTAAACATTTGGCTCTCGCTATTACTGTCCGTCCGCGATAATTCCTCGCCGCCGATCTCGGTGGGAGCTCCGGCAGGAGGATCGCGCCACAGTTCTACAATGCTGCGCAGTCCGCAATGGACACTTTCGGTCCGGTCTAGCTGGTTTTCAGACGACCGCTCCTAGCGCTTCCTTCCCGTTGCGCCATTACGCGCTTTCCGCGGCATAGCTGCCGTTACCGATCGCCTCTCGAACGTTCCATAACCGCTTCCAGACATGCGGTATCAGCCGATAGCGCACATGCGCGGCGTATTCGTCCTGGCAACGGGCCAGGTGATGGCGGTTAATCCGGCTTCATCCGTCCGCGGCGGCTTGGATTGCCGGCCCGTAGACAACTGATGTCCCGCGTGGATAGGGTCGCCTGTGAAGACCATGGGAGCGAACTGGGTTTTTCACCGACCATTCGCCTCCCAAAGTCGAAATCCCGCCAGCGGGGCTTTTGACACTTCGATTCCTACTGCGGCCCCGGCTTCGCGGGGTAGCGCCGGGCGATTGGTGGCTAGGCCCCCGCCAACCCCAGACGCCGATCATCCGGCAAGCCGTCCTGTTTCTGTCCTCGCGCCACGATCCGCAGAGCGTTGTCCGGCAGCGGGCGCTGCAGCGTCAGCGCGTCTTTCCCCGGCGC
>NZ_JBKQOU010000313.1:0-22574 GCF_052145335.1 Rhodoblastus sp. | reverse complement strand
CCTTTGGCGATGGCGCCCGCTGTCTGCGCCTGGCCCGAGGCGTCGAGAACCAGCAGGACCGGCAGGCCGAGGGCGGCGGCGACATCGGCGGAGGCGCCGCTGCGACCTAATGCCGCCGGAACGCCGTCGAACAGGCCCATCGACCCTTCCGCCAGCAGCAGGTTGGCGCCTTGCGCGGCTCGCCCCGCCAGACCGCCGAGCAGAGCGGCATCCATTGCCCAGCTGTCGAGATTGAAGCTGTCGCGGCCGAGCGCCGCGCGATGAAACGCGGGATCGATATAATCCGGCCCGGATTTAACTCCCGCGACCCGCAGGCCGCGCTTGCGGAACGCGCGCATCAGGCCGAGCGTAACCGTGGTCTTGCCGCCGCCGGAGCGCGGCGCGGCTATGAGCAGCCCGTGCAGGCTCATGTGCAAAATTCCTTTGGCGCCGCCGATCCGGCGCGGTAGCACAAGGAATGGACGAGACGAAGAAAACGCCATTGCGGCGTGGCTGGACGACGGGAGCTTGCGCGGCGGCGGCGGCTCGCGCCGCCTATGCCGGCCTGGTGAGCGGCTGGTTCCCCGATACGGTTTCCATCCGCCTTCCCGGCGGCCAGACGCCGGCCTTCGCCCTCGCCTTGCAGGAGACGGGCGACGACTTTTGTCGCGCGGGAATCGTCAAGGACGCGGGCGACGATCCCGACGTAACACACGGCGCCTTGATCATTGCGCGCGTCAGTCTGGGAGCGCCGGGCGCCGGCGTCACCTTTGCCGCCGGCGAAGGCGTCGGCACGGTGACGCGCCCCGGCCTTCCGCTGCCCGTCGGCGAACCGGCGATCAATCCCATGCCCCGAAAAATGATCCGCGAGGCGATTGAAGTCGAAGCTGCTTTGCAGCATGGCCCGACCAACGTTCATGTCGAAATTTCCATCCCCGGCGGCGAGAGAATCGCGGAACGCACGCTCAACGGGCGGCTCGGCATCGTCGGCGGCCTGTCGATTCTGGGCACGACCGGCATTGTCACGCCGTTCTCCTGCGCGGCCTGGATCGCCTCGATCCATAGCGGCATAGACGTCGCCCGCGCCGCCGGTCTCGACACGGTCGCAGGCGCGACCGGCTCGACTTCGGAAGCCGCTGTCAAGACTCTGTATGGCCTGCCTGACGAGGCGCTGATCGACATGGGCGATTTCGTTGGCGGCATGTTGAAATATCTGCGCCAGCATCCGGTGCGCCGGGCGATCGTCGCTGGCGGCATGGGCAAGATTACAAAGCTGGCGCAGGGCCTCAGCGACCTCCATTCCAAGCGCGGCGCGGTCGATCTCGACTTTCTGGCGGGATTCGCCGAGGGCGAGACGGCGGCGGCGATCCGCCATGCCAATTCGGCCAAGCATGCATTCGAGATCGCGCAAGCGGCAGGGGTGGAGATCGGCGCCGGCGTGGCGGAAGCCGCCTGGCGGACGGCGGCGAAACTCCTCCGCGATGCGCCCTGCGAGTTGGAAATCGCGATTTTCGATCGCGACGGCGGCTTGCTGGCGAGGACGGGCTTTCGGGCGGTCGGGAACTAGGATTTCATCATTTCGAGCGGAGCGAAGCGATCCAGGCCGAGACAGCAGGAGGGCCGAATGCTTCGTCGCAACTCTCCTCGCAACGGCTGACGGACGGCCCATCATTCCTCGTCCCTGAACACGCCGTCGGCGCTAACATAGCCGCCCCGATAGCGGCGCCGGTAATCGGGATCGTAAAGTGCGCTTTCGCGGAAATCCGTCGCGCTCAACGCCGGGCCGACAAGGATCAGCGCGGTGCGCTCCATCGGATCCTTTTGCGCCAGAACACCTATGCTCGAAAGCGTCGCCTGCAGTATGCGCTCGTCCGGCCAGGAGGCGCGAAAGACCAGAGCGATCGGACAGTCGGCGCCGTAAAAGGGCAGAAGCTCGTCGACGATCCTGTCCAGGACATGGATGGACAGATGAATCGCCAAAGTGGCGCCGGTGGCGGCGAAAGCGGCTAGCCTCTCCTTTTCCGGCATCGAGGAGGCGCGGCCCGAAGTGCGGGTCAGGACAAGAGACTGCGCGACTTCCGGCAAGGTCAGTTCGCGCCGAAGCGCGGCGGCGGCGGCGGCGAAGGCCGGCACGCCCGGCGTCACGTCATAGTCGACGCCCAGGGCGTCGAGCCTGCGCAGTTGCTCGCCCATGGCGCTCCACACCGAAAGGTCGCCGGAATGAAGCCGCGCCACGTCCTCGCCCGCGTCGCGGGCGCGAAGAAATTCGGCGGCGATTTCATCGAGCGTCATCGGCGCGGTGTCGATTTTCCGTGCGCCTGGCGGGCAATAGTCGAGCAATTCCTTCGGCACCAGCGAGCCAGCGTAAAGACAGACAGGACAGCGCCCTAGAATGTCGCGTCCGCGCAAGGTGATGAGATCGGCGGCGCCCGGTCCGGCGCCGATAAAATGCACCTTCATGCGTGGTCCTCTTTGGCGGCGATAGCGCAGGTGACACCGTCAGCGGCGCGGCGGGAAACGATCAGCCTTGCCGAAGGCCCGGCGCCCATAAGGGCCGCCGCTTCGGCGACGCTGGAGAAGCCGGTCAGCTCCTGCGTCTTTGCCGAACGCGTAGCGCCGCGAGAAGCAAATTCGCTCTGCCGGATGAGAAATTCCGGCTCGTCCAGAAACACCAGATCGAACCCCATAGACGAAGCTGCGGCGCGCAAACCCGGTTCCTCGGCCTTTCGGGAAAGGGTGAAGATTTTCGCCTGCGCGAAAGGTTGCGCATCGCGCAGAACTTCGAGCGTCAAGCAAATGATGGATTCCGCGCTCACGCCACTGCGGCAGCCGATTCCTATGGCGATTTCCCTCAGCATGGCTTTTCGAAAATCCATTGCACGATGGGCAGCCCCGGACGAAAGGCGGAAAAGCCGCCGAGCTTTTCCGCCCGAGCAACCTGCACCTGAAGCAATCGTCCGCCAAGCGCGCCATAACGCGCGACCAGCAGGCTTTGCGTTTCCAAAGTGACGCCATTTACCACCAAAATCCCGCCAGGAAGCAGCGCGTCCAGCGCCGCTTCGATCAGACCGGGCTCGGTCGGGCCGCCGCCGATGAAAATTTTCTGCGGGCGGGGCAGATCGGCCAAAATTTCCGGCGCCCTACCCGCGACCACGCGCAAGCCCGGCGTCCCCAATGCCAAGGCGTTACGTGCGATGCGCTCCGCGCGAACAGAATTCTGTTCGATGGCGATGGCCGCATTTTTCGCGTCCGCCAGCATGAATTCGATCGCCACGGAGCCCGAGCCGGCGCCGATATCCCACAGCAATTCGCCGAGTCGTGGCGCAAGAGCGGCGAGCGTCAAAGCGCGGATTTCCGACTTTGTGATCTGGCCGTCGTGTTCGAAAAATTCGTCTGGCAAGCCCGGCGAGCGGCACAAAATCCTGGCGTCGCGTGAAGCCATGAGATCGAGCGCCAAAGTGTTCAGGGCTTCCACTTCGTCCGACGAAAATTGGTCCGCTTGAACGGCGCGCACGCGCTCTTTCGGACCGCCGAGATGCTCGCAGACAGTCATACGGGAGGCGCCGAAACCGCGTTGCGTCAGCAGTGCGGCAAGCCTTGCCGGCGTCGTTCCATCCCACGAAAGCGCGATAATTTTCGCGCCATTCTGCAAAGCCGGAATGATCCGCTCCAGTGGGCGCCCATGCAGGGTGATCAAGTCGCAATCCTGCAGCGCCCAGCCGAGCCGAGCCGCGACCAGGCTGAAAGCGGACGATGCCGGCAGGCAAGACATTTCCTCCGCCGGAATTTTTTGAGCCAGCACCGAGCCCACCCCGTAAAAGAACGGATCGCCTGAAGCGAGCACGACGACCTTTTCCCCGCGCCGCGCCAAAATCTGCGGATAGGCCTGTTCCATCGGCGAGGGCCAAGCCAGCTTTTCGCAGCCGAGCGGCGCAGCCAGAGCGAGATGCCGCGCGCCGCCGACGACCAGCCGCGCTTGCGCCAGAGCCTCGATTGCGGCAGGAGACAGGCTTGCGCGCCCACCTTCGCCGATCCCAACCAAGGTGAGCCAGGGCGCACTCACAACCAATTTCCGCAAGGAGAGGCGGCTTGCGCATTTTGATTCTCGGCGGCACGACGCAGGCGAGCCAATTGGCTCGTGTTCTGGCGACGCGCGGCGACATCAAGCCGCTGTTGTCGCTGGCCGGACGCACGCAAAATCCCCTGCCCGTCCCCATTCCTAGCCGCACCGGCGGTTTTGGCGGCGTCGAAGGCCTTGTCGCTTTCTTGCGCATGGAAAGGATCGAGGCGTTGATCGACGCCACCCATCCTTTCGCCGCGCAAATGTCCGCCCATGCACGCGAGGCTTGCAGGCAAACCAGCGTTCCACTGCTGCTGTTTTCTCGGCCCGCGTGGACGGCCGGCGAGGGCGACGACTGGACCGAAGTCGCCAGCATGGAGGATGCCGTCGTCGCATTGGGCGAAAACCCGCGCCGGGTATTTCTCACCCAAGGACGGCTGCAGCTCGCCGCCTTCGCCGCCGCGCCTCAGCACTTCTATCTGGTGCGCGCCATCGACGAGCCCGTTGAACTGGCGCTGCTGCCCAATCATAAATTCGTTTCCGCGCGAGGACCTTTCGAGCTGGAAGACGAACTGGCGCTGATGCGGGAGGAAGGAATCGAAATCCTTGTCAGCAAGAACAGCGGCGGCGACGCCACTTCCGCGAAACTTCTCGCCGCGCGAAAATTGCACATTCCCGTCGTTCTCGTCGCGCGTCCGGCGACCGGCGACGCCACCGAAGCATCCCTGTTGGCCGAGGTCTTGCGCTGGATCGAGTCTCATCGCGCAGCCCCGTAGGTTCGCGGCGTCAGCAGCCAGGGCCGTCCGCCGGATCGCGAGACAAAGCGTGTTTCCGACGAGCCGATCAGCACCAAAGTCGCCATATCGACCACGCTCGGATCGGCCTGCGCCAGATCGGTGATCAAAATGCGCTCGTCGGGCCGACCTATGGCGCGGGCGAAAGCGACCGGCGTGGCGCCATTCTTGTGTGTGCGCAGAAGATCGAAGGCTTCGAAAATCTGGCGCGGGCGCGCTTTCGAAGCCGGATTATACAAGGCGATGACGAAATCCGCCTGCGCCGCCGCGACCAGACGTTTAACCACGACCTCCCAGGGTTTCAGATTGTCGGACAGCGACATCACACAGAAGTCATGGCCGAGCGGAGCGCCGAGCCTAGCCGCCGCCGCAATTGCCGCGCTAACTCCCGGCACGACGCGAATGTCCAGGTCCCGCCATGCAGGATCGCCCTTTTCCACCGCTTCGAAAATCGCCGCGGCCATGCCGAAAACACCGGCGTCGCCGCCGGACACGACCGCGACCTTGCGGCCGGCTTGCGCAAGTTGCAGGGCGTGGCGGGCGCGATCTAGTTCAACGCGATTGTCCGAAGAGAAACGCTCCAGATCGTGGCGTTCAGGCACGCGGTCGGTATAGGGTTTGTAACCTATAAGCGCGTCGGATTGCGCCAAAGCACCGCGCGCTTCCGGAACCAGCCAGCTATCCGGGCCCGGTCCGAGCCCGACGATGAACAAGACTCCGGTCATGGTCGCCTGCCTTGTCCGCTGATCAGGATGATCGCGAAATAGGGCGCCACATCGTCCGGCTTGTCTTTCAAAGCCATGATTTTCTCGCCAGCCATTGTGCCGCGTTCGACATAAAGCGCGCGTTCATAATGGCCGCTGTGGCGCAAGACCTCGCGGACCTTGGCGAAATTCTTGCCGATTTTCATGATAACGGCGGCGTCGATGCTGCCGAGTTTTTCAGCCAGGATTTCCGGCGGAAGCGTGCCCGGCAGAACGGTCAGAATATCGTCGCCCCACGTCATCGCCTCGCCCGCCGCTGACCAGCAGCCAGCCATGCCGGCGACGCCCGGCACGATCGTGACGGCAAAACGCTCCTTCAGCCGGATATAGAGATGCATGAACGAGCCATAGAACAGGGGATCGCCCTCGCTCAGGATCGCCACATCCCGCCCTGCGGCCAATTGGGCAGCGATGTTTTCGGCGGCCTGCTCGTAAAATTGCGCCAGCAAGCGGTTATAGGCGGGATCATTGAGCGGAATTTCCGTCGTCACCGGATATTCGAGCGGCATCTCCTCGGCGCCCGACGGGATCCAGCGATCCGCGATGGCGCGGGCGTTGCCGCGACGTCCCGCCTTGGCGAAAAAAGCGATGACCGGAGTGGTTTCGATTACCCGGACGGCTTTTACCGTCAGAAGTTCGGGATCGCCGGGTCCGAGCCCGACGCCGTAAAGGCGCCCCGCGCTCATTCCTTGTCGCTCGCCAAGGCGTTGATCGCGGCCGCGGCCATGGCGCTGCCGCCTTTGCGGCCACGCATGGCGATGACGGGAACGCGGCCGTCGGCGATGGCCGCCTCTTTAGATTCGGCCGCGCCGACAAAACCGACCGGCATGGCGAGGATCAGCGCCGGCAGCGGCGCCCCGTCGTCAAGCATCTCTAGCAGATGAAACAAAGCCGTCGGCGCATTGCCGAAGGCGACCACGGCGCCGGCGAGGTGCGGTCGCCAGAATTCCATCGCGGCGGCGGTGCGGGTGGTGTTCATTTCCTTGGCAAGTTTTTCGACACGCGGATCGCCCAAGGTGCAGGTAACCTGGTTGTTTTTCGGCAGCCGCGCGCGGGTGACGCCGAAGGCGACCATATTGGCGTCGCACAGGATGGGCGCCCCCTCGGCAAGAGCGGCGATTCCGGCTTGCGCGGCGCCGCGAGAGAATTGCAGGTCCGGCGAGATTTCGACCATGCCGCTGGCATGGATGATACGCACCGCGACGCGCTCCTCCAGAGCGTCGAAACGCGCGAGATCGGCCTCGCGCCGGATGATGGCGAAAGAGTTTCGGTAAATTTCCGCGCCGTCGCGAATATAGTCGTAACCACGGCTCAAACCCGCGCTCCCTTGGAAATATTGCTTAGCTTTTGTTGACATGTGGCGAGATCGAGCCGCCGGGCGACCGGTTCATCGCGCGCAAAACCGTTTTCCACAAGCGAAAATCCATCGTCCCCCGCCACCAGCGTTAGGGCGCGGCCATGAAAGGCGCAGCCCTTGGCGCAGCCCGACACGTGCACCCTCCCGGCATCGACGCGCCAATGGGGCGCCAAGGCGAGCGCTGCCGCACGCACGTCGCCGAGCGCCGAGGAACAGGCCGGAGCGCCAGGACAGGCGGAAAATGCGAGACGCGGGTCGCTAGCGTCCAAGATGAAACCGAGCTTTGCGAGCCGCGCGGCGAGTGTTTCGGCGCCTTCTGGCGACAGCCCTACCGCAAGCATGACTCGCCAAGGCGTGAGCCGCAATTCGCCCGCGCCGCTCTCCTCGGCGGCATCAGCCAATGCCTCAAGCGTGTCGGCCTCGATGCGGCCGAACAAAAGACCGGCGCCGACAAAGTTTTTCCCGCCGCAATTCCTCGCGCCAAGGATTGGCCAATAAGCTGCAGCCTCACCGCGATCGCTCCAAGCGATGCGAAACAATCCAAACTCGGCTTGCGCCTTCGCGGGACAATTTTCGAGCAGCGGCGCAACGCCGATGCGCGCGACCAGCGCGCTCATGCGCCCGTCGTTTTCGCGCAGTCGAAGAAAATTGCGCACCAGAGTCTCCGCCGCCGCGACGAGATTCTCGGGCGCAACCAGACCTGCGTCTACCCCCCCGAGCGTGACGAGCAGACGCGGCGCCTCACCGTCTGCGACGGCGGTGAAGTCAATATCGGTGACCACCCCAGCAAGCGGCAGCGCGCCGCCGCCGTCGATGGAAAAGCCGAATTTCGGCGGCAGATCGTGCAGGGCTTTTTCGCGCGTCAGCAGCGCCTCCAGCGCCATGACCAGCGGTCGCGCATCAATCGAAGCCGTGGGATCGAAACCAGCGAGCGGGCTCGGCACGATATTGCGCACGGCTTCCGCGCGCGCATCGGAATCGAGCAGGCCGAGAGCCGATAATTCCTCCTGCAAGGCCGGAATGTCTTCCGTGCCGACGCCCCGCATTTGCAGATTGGCGCGCGCGGAAAGATCGAAGGCGCCATTGCCGTACCGACGCGACAAATCCGATAAAGCCTTCGCCCGTTCGAAGGAGAGGATTCCGTTGGTCAGGCGCAGGCGAAAAATATAGCCGTCGCCGCTGAGCATGGGCGCCAGCGCGCCGGGGCACCAACCCTTGCGTAGGTTTTCGATCATGCCCCGCCCCTCATTTCCGCCAATATGGAGGCGGTCGAATTGCGTCGCGACATCCAGAAACCGCGCCTTTCGGCTTCCACGAATTTTTCCGCTATCGAGCGCGCGGCGCGCGGATTCTCTTTTTCGAGAAAAGCGCGCACCTGCTCGTCGCCGCAGACGGCGTCAAAAAGCTGATCGAAATGCCGGCCTTCGACAGCATCGCTCAAGGCTGCAAAGGCGAAAAGATTATCCACGGTCTCGGCGATTTCCGCCGCGCCGCCATGGCCGTGCCGCATCATGCCATGAAGCCACACGGGATTGGTCGCGCGCGCCCGGACGACGCGGGATATTTCCTCGTTGAAGGTGCGCACTTTCGCCGCGCCATGCCCCGTGGCGTCGACATGATAGAGGCTCGTTTTTGCCTTCAACATGGAGGCGGCTGCGGCGAAGCCGCCTTCATGGGTGGAAAAGGCGTCGGCGTTCAGAATGTCCTGACCAGCGAGGTCCTGAACATGGACAAAGGCGTCGGCGGCGCGCACGCGGGCGGCGAAATCGGCTGGGCCCGCTGGCAAAGGATCCCCGTCGGGGCCATAGCCCTGTGCGCTGGCGGCAAGATATTTTTGCGCCAGTTCATTGCGGTCGCGCCAGTTGGTCGTGGCGAGACTCGCCGACAGATCGACGCCATAGGCGCCTGGCGCCGCGCCGAAAATGCGGCGCGGCTCGGCCTGCCCGGCCAGCGGATTATCTTCGGGGGATTCATCCAGCGCCGCCACCGCGCGGACCGCCGAATCGAATGCCGCGATCTGAAGCGGAAACACATCGCGGAACAAGCCGGAAATGCGCAAGGTCACGTCGATTCGCGGACGTCCGAGTTTGGCCAGCGGCAGGATTTCGAAGCCGCTCATCCGCGTCGAGGCGGCGTCCCATACCGGGCGCGCTCCGAGCAGAGCAAATCCCTGCGCCAGATCGTCGCCGCCGGTACGCATCGAAGCGCTGCCCCAGAGATCGAGCACGATGCGGCGCGGAAAATCGCCATGATCCTGCAAATAGCGATCGAGAACGTCCTGCGCCAGACGCTGCCCGATTTCCCACGCGGTGCGGGTTGGAATAGCGCGTGGATCGACGGAAAAAAGATTGCGTCCGGTCGGCAGCACGTCCAAGCGTCCACGCCCCGGGGCGCCGGAGGGACTCGGCTTTACGAAACCGCCGCTCAAGGCGTGGATCAGCGCATCCATTTCCGCCGCGCCGCAAGCGGCTAGTTTCGGTTTTGCGTCGTCGCCGAATGCCGCCAGCATTTCGTCGCGCAAGATTCCGTCCGGTGACTTGCCGAAGACATGCAGCCCATCTTGGATACGCATTTCCTTGAGATCGCAGAGCCAGGCGTCGAGCTGGATCAAGGCGTCCTCCCCCTCGCGGGCGCCGCATTCGTCCAGAAGTCCAGTCGCTTCGGCGCGTTGCAGAATGAGATCCGCCAGCATTTTCGCCCGTCGCGGATCCAGCCCCTGCGCCTGCGCATATTCGTCGAACAGAGATTCGATTTCCGCCGTGGCGCCGTGCGCGCCCGCCGCGACCAAAGGCGGCGTCAGATGGCTGATGATCACGGCGGCGGAGCGGCGTTTGGCCTGCGCCGCCTCGCCAGGATTATTGACGATAAAAGGATAGATCAGCGGGACAGGGCCAAGCACGATTTCCGGCGCGCAATCCTCCGCCAACGCCACGCTCTTGCCCGGGAGCCATTCCAGCGCGCCATGCGCTCCGCAATGAATCAGAGCGTCGATTTTTTCGCCCTCGCGCAGCCAGAGGTAGAAGGCAAGAAAGCCATGTCGCGGCGTCAGCGCTCCGTCGTGATAATCGCTCTTGCGGCTTTCCGCCGCGCCGCGATCGGGCTGCAAGGCGACGACCATTTTTCCCATCCGTAAAAAGCGGAAATGGAAGGCGCCGTTTTCGACGGAAACATCGTCCTTTGGCTCGCCCCATTCGGAGAGAATGTTTTGCACGAAATGCGATGGTAGAGTTTCCAGGAAGGCGCGATAGGCCTTGATCGTCACCGTCGAATGACGCGGGTCTGCTTGAAGGTTTTCGATCAACTCACTCGGTGCGGGCGCCGGGGCGACATCGTATCCCTCGGCGGCAAGTCGCGACAAAATCGCGCAGGCGGATTGCGGCGTGTCGAGGCCAACCGCGTATCCGGCGCGACCCGCCCTCGCCGGATAATCAGACAGGATCAGCGCCAGATTCTTGTAACGGTTTGGTTTGCGCCGCAGATTTGCCCAGCGCGCCGCCAGCGCCGCCACGAATTCTACGCGCGACCCATCGGGTTCGTGGCGGGCGGGCGCAAATTCCAGCGTCTCGTCCCTTTCCTGCGCGAGTTTGAAGGAGATGGCGCGCGTGACGATGCGCCCATCGACCTCCGGCAAGACCACGTTCATCGCTAAATCCGCCGCCGAAAGCCCGCGCTGCGATTCTCGCCATTGGGAGATTTCAGCGCCGGAGAAAATCACTTGCAAGACGGGCGCATCGGCCCCGTCCAGCACCCCCGCGGCGCCGTCGTGCCGTGCCGAAAAAGCTGTGGCGTTGAGAATGACGTCGGGCTTTTCCGCCGCAATTTTTTCCGCCAGCGCCGCGCACACGGAAACATCCTTAAGGCTCGAAACGTAGAAGCTCGAAACGCGAAAATTTGCGCGCGACAAAGCCGCCGCCAAAGCGGAGACCGGCGCGCAATCGCAGGCCAGATAGGCGCTGCGGTAGAACAAGACGAAAGCGGTTGCCGCGTCCGCAGGCGCCTGAAAGCAAGCGGGCATAAACACCCCGAAAGAGGGAACCGGCTTCGGCTTGGGCGCCTCGCCTGAGCCCGAAACTTTCGCTGCGATGAAATCGAGACAGGCGGCGATATTATCGGGTCCGCTTTCGCGGAAATAAGTCCGGATTTGTCGCAAGTCCGCGACCGGCAGCGTCGAGGATTCGTCCAGCCGCGAGTCTTCCATGCTATCGCCCGGAACGATGGCGAGCATAAAACCAAATTTGTGGGCCGCGGCGGAAAATTCCTCAACGCCATAGCGCCAGTAATCCAGCCCTCCAAGCAACCGCACGAGCACGAATTTTGCCCGCGCGCAAACCCTCTCGATGTAAAGATCGACCGAATAGGGATGTTTCAACTGGCCGAGCGCCGCCAGCCGCAGGCTTGGATGGCGCGTGGCGTCATGCGCGGTGGCGAGGAGCGAAAGGTCGCTGGCGGCGAAAGACAGGGCGACGATGTCCGCCGGCGATTGTTCGAGATCGACGGCTTGCGCTGTCGCGTCGAGAGATCGCCGATCGTTGCGGACGAGATGCATGATTCTACACCATCAGCGCCGCTGTGATGGCGACGCGATCGAAACCCTTTTGTCCTATCACCACCAGCCTGCCGCCGCGTTGCTCGCCTGCGCGCCAGGGGCGGTCGAACTGATGCGAAACCCTTGCGCCTACACCCTGGACTAGAAGGCGCATGGGCTTTCCTGCAACTTCGGCGAAACCTTTTATACGCAGGACATCGTGGTCACGCGCCACGCTCGCCAGCTTCTCGGACAAAGCAGCAGCGTCGGCGACAGGGTCTAGCGCGACGATGAATGTGTCGAAATCGTCGTGGTCGTGCCCCTCCTCTGAATCGTGATGTGAGGGACGCGCCAAGAGATCGTCTTCGGCGGCGGCGTCCAAGCCGAGCAGCACTTCCACATCCAGCCGGCCCTCGCGCGTCGCCACAATCTTTACCGCGCGCGGAATCTGCGCCGCGATTTCGGCGCGGGTTTTTTCCAGCGCCTCGTCGGAGAGAAGGTCGGCCTTGTTGAGAAGAATCAGATCGGCGCAGAGCAGTTGGTCCTCGTAGACCTCCTCCAGCGGATTGTCGTGATCGAGCGACGGGTCCAGGGCTCGCTGGGCTGCGAGTTTTTCCTCATCGGCGGCGAAACGTCCGTCAGCCACGGCGGCGGCGTCGACCACCGCGATGACGCCGTCCACCGTGAGTTTTGCGCGGATGCCCGGCCAATCGAAGGCTTTCACCAGCGGCTTCGGCAAAGCGAGCCCGGAGGTCTCGATCAGTATGTGGTCAGGGCGCGGCTCGCGGGCCAGCAGTCCTTCGATGGCGGGCAGGAAATCGTCGGCCACAGTGCAGCACAGGCAGCCGTTGGCGAGTTCGACGATATTGTCCTCAGGGCAGGAATCGACGCCGCAGTTTTTCAAAATTTCGCCGTCAACGCCGACATCGCCGAATTCGTTGATGATCAAGGCGAGGCGACGGCCTGCTGAATGCGCCAGAACATGGCGAATCAGCGTGGTCTTGCCCGCGCCCAAAAAGCCGGTAATGATGGTGACGGGAATTTTGGCGATACTTGCCATTGACAGCGCTCCAACAGGGGCGCGCGACGAAAACTCGTCATTCGGCCCAGGGAAACGCCCGCCGCCGAACCGCGACGGGAGCGCCCCGCCCATCGCGTTGATTCTCGCCGACGGCAGGTCTCCTGGCTCATGGGTCAAGCGCCTCGCGCCGCCTTCCCGATCCGTCGAGGATCAGTGGCTCTGTGGCGTCCGGCTTCCCACTCACAGTTGCGGGGGCAGCCGCGGTTTCAGGCTGGCTCGTCCAGCCCTGCCGCATTCCCTAATACCCCTCATGCCGAGGGGACCGTCAGGCCGGTCCTTGTTAAGCGCGGCGAAGTCGCAAGTCAATCGCGACGCTACGGACCCTTTAGCGACATATTGGCGGCTGTAGTCACAAAAACGCCCCTGATTAAGGGGCGTTTTCATGATTCGGCCTTTGGCGCGCGATCAATAAGCCCTGTCGGCGACGATCACTTTGGTGCCGACGTGGACGCGATTGTAAAGATCGATGGCGTCGATGTCGCGCATGCGGATGCAGCCTGAGGATACTTTCTGGCCAATCTTATCCGGCTCATTGGTGCCGTGGATGCGATACATCGTATCCTTGTTACCCTGGAACAGGTAAAGCGCGCGCGAACCCAGAGGATTGTCGGGACCGCCCGGCAGGCCGCCCGCGTCGGCGGTCGGCTTCAGATGCGGCCAGCGTTCCAGCATGTCGGACGGCGGCATCCAGCGCGGCCATTCCGCCATTTTGCCAACCGTGGCCTCGCCGGACCAGCCCGCTGCATCCCGGCCAGTGGCGACGCCATAGCGAATGGCTTTCTTGTTGGGCAGCGAAAAATACAGGAAGTTCTTGAACGTATCGACAGTGATCGTGCCTGGCGCGGCCCCGGTCGGATCCTCGACAATATAGCGCCCGTATTCGCCGCCGACTTCGGCGTGTGGCGCGAGGGACAGAAATTCCTTGTCCTTGGCGTTCAAGGACGGATCGGGAGTGCTGGCGCCGGTCATATTGCATCCCGCCAACGCCGCCGAAACGAATGCGATGCTCGCCATGGCCCGAAAATTCATTGTTAAACCCCGACTTTTTTGCGCCACGCCAGCGCCATATTTCAAACCTTACTTACCATAATCCTATCTTCCGTCACGATGGACGTCTCACGCTTGCGGGAATTAACCTGAAAATAGCACTAGCTGTGGTTATCGCGCAACAGTCAGGTTGCAGGATCGGCCCGCGCATTTCCTAAATAGCAGCCTTCGCCATCTATACTTTAGGCGTAAGCCTTAAACGGCGTTGGACAGCCGCGAGGAATGAGGCGATGTTCGTCGTTAAATCGTCATGCCGGCCGCCAGATTGGCGCTTTCCGGCCGACTCAGGCCTTGCCCTTCCGTCTTCCTTGGACAGCGCGGCAAGGCGCCTTCAGTTTGTGGGCATGAATTGAATACGCTTTTGATTACACATCCATCCGGGCTGGCGCATGACAACGGACCGGGCCACCCTGAACGAGCCGACCGCGTTCGCGTAATCGAACGAATTCTGGAACATGAAAAGTTCATGACTCTGATCCGGTCGCAGTCGGAACAGGGAACGCGGGAGCAGGTTCTTCGCGTCCATCCCAATTCCTATCTGGAGGCGCTGGAGCAGACTTCGCCGCGCGACGGATTCGCTCGGCTCGACAGCGACACGACGATGAGCCCCGGAACGCTGATGGCGGCTTTCCATTCCGTCGGCGGCGCCTGCCAGGCGGTCGATGAAGTGATGCGTCGGCAGGTGGACAATGCTTTTGTCGCTATGCGGCCGCCTGGCCACCATGCCGAACGGGCGACGCCGATGGGCTTCTGCTTTTTCAACAATGCCGCCACCGCCGCCCGCCACGCCATGGCCGTGCATGGCGCGCAGCGCGTCGCCATCATGGATTTCGACGTCCATCACGGCAATGGGACCCAAGATATCTTCTGGTCGGACCGTAACGTAATGTATAGTTCGACACACGAAATGCCGTTATATCCCGGCACCGGGTCGAGCGGCGAACGCGGCGAATATAATAATATCGTCAACGCCCCGCTCAACGCCGGCGACAATGGGGTGCAATTCCGCGAGGCGATGGAAATCGCCATCCTGCCGCGAATCGAGGATTTCGGACCCGACCTCCTCATCATTTCCGCCGGGTTCGACGCACACCGTCGCGATCCTCTGGCCAATATCAATCTGGTCGAAGCGGATTTCGCCTGGGCGACAGCCAAGCTGATGGACGTCGCTGATCGAAAATGCGGCGGCCGTCTCGTCTCGCTGCTGGAAGGCGGCTACGATCTTGACGGTCTGGCGCGCTCCGTCGCTGCCCACGTGATCACCTTGATGGGCATGTGACGATTTATCATGGTCGGATTTTCAGGCCGCCTTGCCGCTGATGCGGGCGATCATTGCGCTGTTGTCCTCGCGACGCGTCGGCTCGGCTAAGGCTGGCGACTTTTCCGGCGCGAAAAGCTCGGTCGCCACGGCTGCGAGGCCGATCTCGCGATAGAGCCGCGCCCGCAGGTCGCGCGCTTCCTGACGGCGCGATTTTTGTGGCGAGTGAATGATCTGCTTCTCGCTCATGATGGAACTCGCTCTGCTCGTAACCAAACTAGTTCGCCTGCCCTCGTACACGACGGCTGGCGATTTCTTGAGCTTACTTTGCACTTTTTAGGTAAAGCGGGCGTTAAACGGCTGATCTGGAGCCTTGTCCTGAAAAGGACCTAGAACGAAGGCGGGGCGGAAAAGCCGCCAAGCGCGTTTTCCAACATGACGGCGATGGCCACGGCGCTGCGATCCTCGTCGAAGGCGCAGATAATCTGCACGCCGCAGGGTACGCCCTCCCGATCGAGGCCGACCGGCGCCACCGCCGCCGGTAGATGAGCGAGCGAGGCGAGGCTCGACCATTTCAAAAGGTCGTAATAGGGTAAAGCGCCGGCGCTGGTCTCCAGGCGCCGGGCAAAGAAATCCGGCGTAAAATCATGCTTGATGGCCACGCAAGGCGCGGGCGGACAAAGAATGGCGTCGTATTCCTGGAAAAAAGCGGCGAAGGCCTTTTTAATCGCCGTCCGCCGCTCCATCATCCGGCCGAAAACGGCCGCGTCGAGCCGCGCCGCGCGCGCCTGCATCGCTTCGTAGGATGGGTCGTCGGCGTCGAAGCTCTTTCCACGAGCGGAGACGCTGGCCTTTGCTTCCGCTGACAAGCCGGCAAAACCGATGGCGAAATTGAGAAAAGCATAGATTTCGAACGCCTCGGCAAAAGCGAAACCCGGCCGCGCCGCCTCGTCCACTGTCGCGCCGGCGCTGCGCAGCGCTTCCGCCACCACCAGCAAAGCATTGGTCACGGAATCGTCGACCGGGGCGAAATCCTGGTCAAGCCAGAGCGCCAGCCGCAAATCCTCGGGTCGTTTCTTGCGCGCCTTGCGCAAAAAAGCGGGGCCTTGCGTATTGAACGGTCCGGCGGCGGCCGAGAGAACGAGATCGAGATCTGCGGCCGAGCGGGCGAGCGGTCCAGCCACCGCGAGGTCGGGCGGGGTTTTCAGCCGCATGGCCGGAAGCGGCGGAATATGGCCGTAAAGCGGAATCTGCCCCCAGGAGGTTTTCAGGCCGAACAGGCCGCAGGAATGGGCCGGCCAGCGGATCGAACCACCAAGGTCCGAGGCCAGTTCGAAAGCGCCGAAGCCGGCAGCCACCGCCGCCGCCGCGCCACCGGAGGAGCCACCGGGCGAGCGCGACAAATCGAAAGGATTGGCGGCGACGCCGTAAAGCTCGTTATAGGTCTGGAAATCTCCGGTCAGCCGCGGGACATTGCTCTTGGCGAGGATGACTGCCCCCGCGGCGCGCAGCCGCGCCACCGCCAAAGCATCGTTTTTCGGGCGATATTCCGCGAGTTCCGCCGCGCCGCAACTCGTAGCCAGGCCCTCGGTCTCGAAACTATCCTTGACGGTAATCGGCAGGCCTTCCAACGGCCGCGCCTCGCCGCGGGCCAAGCGGGCGTCAGATTCGGCGGCGGCCCGCACGGCGGCTTCGTAATCATAGGCGGCCAAGGCGTTGATCGCCGGATTGCGGCGCAGGATGCGCTCCCACACGGCGTCGAGCAATTCGCGCGCCGAAAAGCTGCGAAATCCCAATCCGCGCCGCCAAGAGGAAGCCGAAGCCGCGAAAAAATCCTCGTCGAAAGCCTTCAACGCAAAAAAATCCGCGAGGCGCTCAAGCCTCAACGCCCTGTTCCGGCGCGGCCTCGTTCTGTTTGCGGATCAGATCGCGCAACTCCACCAGCAGATCCTCGAACAGAGCCAGCCGCTCCGGCGTGACGCAGCCCAGGGTCTCGGCGACGAAGGCCTCCTGCGCCGCAATGCCGCGCTTCGCCATTTCCCGCCCCGCTGGCGTCAGGTAAATCGCATGAGAGCGCCGGTCGCCTTCCAGCGAACGACGTTCAACCAGGCCACTGGCGACGAGCCGGTCGATCAGGCCGGAAATATTGCCCTTGGTGACGTAAAGCCGCGCCGCCAGCTCCTGCTGCGACAGACCCTCGTTCTCCGTCAGCGTCGTCAGCACGTCGCATTGCGGAACCGAGAGGTCAAAGGCGCGCAACCGATTGGCGACGGCCATGCGGCTGCGGGTGTTGAGGCGGACCAGACGGAACCATACCCGCAACGCGTCTTTTTCGTTGGCCATTTACCTGCCCGGACCTTTTTTATTTTGTGCGCCAAACTAAACCCGGAGGAGGACCGCCGCAAGGTTGGGTGGGTCGCCTTTCAGCCCATCGCCTGCATGTGCCGTGTCGGCTGGGCGGGGGCGCCGGACCATTCGGTATGGGCGGGAATGGATTCGCCCTTCATCACGATGGTCAGCGGCCCCAGCCGCGCGAAATCGCCGACATGCGAATCATAAAGCACAGTCGAACCTGCGCCGACGGTGACGCCGTTGCCGACTTTCACCCGGCCGACCTTCATCACCCGATCCTCGTAAAGATGGGTCTGCAGGGCGCAGAGCGAATTGAGGTTGCAGAAGTCGCCGACTTCCACGCAATCGAATTCGGTGATGTCGGTCATGTCGAGCACGCAGCCCTTGCCGAATTTCGCGCCGAACAGTCGCAACAGCCAAGGCAGGAACGGCGTGCCGCGCAAATGGTCGAGCAACACTTTGCCGGCGAGGCCCCAATAGAGCACCGCCACCGCCTCGGTGCGCATGGCCCACCACGACCACATCGGCTTCATGACCGGCTCGTAACGACCCATGGTCGCCCATTTGACGCCGATGACGATGGCCGTCATCACGGCGGCGATGATCGTCGAGGAGGCGACGAACATCCAGAACACCGTGCCATAGGCGCCTTCCAGCATGGAGGAGCCGAACCACTCGATCGACCAGGTGCCGAAAGTGATGAACAGCATAGTCGGCAGCGAGATATGAACGGCTTCGAAAACCGCGCGGGCGAATTTCCGCCACGGAGGGGCCTCATAGGTCCAGGCCGCGCCGCCGCCGTCGAATTTCTGCCGCACCGGCAGTTTGATCGGCGGCGAGCCGAACCAGGTGTCGCCGGGCGAGATCTCGTCATTGGCCGGCGGCTTGGATTTAATGCCGATCAGCGCGCCATCGGGAATATCGGAGCCCGGCGGCAGCACGCCATCATTGCCGATGAACACGCGCGAACCGGTCCTCAGCTTCTCCAATCGCATCCAGCCGCGACGCACTTCCTCGTCGCCGAGAATGACTTCGTCGGCGATGAAACATTTATCGCCGATCTCGACCAGATCGTAACGGCCGGCGAGATTGGTCGAAATTTCCGAATCCTTGCCGATCTTGGCGCCCATCAGGCGATACCAGGCGCGCATGTAGACCGTGGCGTAAAGCGAGGACAGCGTCTCCAGCGTCACTTCGGTCGCCAGGGCCACGGCCCATTTGCGCATGTAGAACCAGGAGAAGACCGAATAGATCCCTTCCTTCACCCTGGGCAGCACCGTCCAGCGCACCACGGCGATGAAGGCCACCGTCACCAGCACCATGACGAAGGAGGTCGGCCACGCCATGATCGGAATCGCCGCCATGTAGAGCATCTGGCTGGTCGCAGCGAGGCCGAGGGCCTCGTCGATCCGGTCGAACACCCAGAAGGCCGGAAACAAAGGCAACAGACCGACCGGCGGGATCGCCAGCAGCAGCAAGGCATAGAGGAAGGTCTGCAAGGCCCGCTTGCCCTGGCTGACCTGAGCGAAGGGGCGCAGGGATTCCTTGTCCACCGAGCCGATGCAGCGGCCGGGCGAGCCATCCCAGATTTCCCAGGCGGCGATCCTGTTATGCGGAGCGATCGCTGTGAGGTCGCGCAATTCCGCGCCCTCTTCCAGCACCACATGATCCTCGATGACGCAGGAAGAGCCAATGCAGCAATCCGGACCGATCTCGATCGGCCCGATGATCATTTCGGCGCCTTCGAAAGTCACGTTGGACAATTTGACTTTCGATCCGATGGTCGTTCCCGCGCCGATGGAGATCAGATCGATCGCGCCGAACTCGATCTCGGAAATGTTGCAGTCGTCGCCGATTTTCGCGCCGAGCACCCCGAGGTAGATGCGCATCAGCGGCGAGGCCTGGAACCATTTGATATGAGTCAGGCCGAGCATGCGCTGCACCAGCCAGACGCGGAAATAATAGAAGCCCCAGAGCGGATACCGCCCCGGCTTGAACCTGCCGATCACCAGCCATTTGGTGGCGATGGCCAGAATCAGCGTGAAGATGTTGACGCAGACATAGACGCCGAGCAGCGAGGAGATTTCCTGCCAGATGCTGGCGTCGGTGTCGGTCAGCAGCATGTAGGAGACGAAAATACCCAGCCATTGCGCGGTTGACAGGGCCAGCAGGAAAGGCACGACCACGGCCTGGGCAAGTCCGCAAAGAAAGCGCCGCAAAAAAGGTGGCGGCTCAAAAGAGAGATCCTTGGGTGCGCCGCTCATCGCCGCCTTTTCATCCATCAGCGCCGCAATGGCGCGCAAGGACCGCGCTGAATACATGTCCTGCAACGTAATCCCCGCCAGGGTCGGGGTCTGGCGCACCAGCGAGACGAATCGCGCCGCCAGCAGCGAATGGCCACCGAGATCGGTGAAGAAATCGGCGTCGAAGGGGATGGTCTGAGGCGGCAGGACTTTTTTGGCCGCATCGAGCAGCAGCGCCTCGGTCGGGGTCTGCGGCTCCTCCTGCTCTTCGGCCGAGACAGTGGCCGTGAGCGTCTCTTTTTTCAGTGCGTTGCGATTTACCTTGCCGGAGGAGAGGCGCGGCAGCACATCGCGCGTTTCGTAGCGTGCGGGGGCCATATAAGCGGGCAAAGTTGCTCGCAGATCAGCACGGATCGCCTTGGGATCGAGCGTCACGCCCTTTTCCGGGACGAGGAAGGCGACGAGCTGGTCGAGACCGTCGTCGTTGCGCAGCACTACGGCCGCCTGGTTGACGCCGGGAAAATCGGCGAGCTTGGCTTCGATTTCGCCCAACTCTACGCGGAAGCCGCGAATCTTGACCTGATCGTCGATGCGGCCGCGAAAGGCGATCTTGCCGTCCGCCAACATCGCCACGGCATCGCCGGAGCGATAGAGGATCGGATCGGAGCCGCTGCGATCGAAAGGGTTGGCGATGAATTTTTCCGCCGTCAGCGTGTCGCGCTTGAGATAGCCGCGCGCCACGCCCGGACCGCCTATCAGCAATTCGCCCTCGACTCCGCGCTCCAGCAGATTATTGGCTTCATCGGCGACATAGCAGGAATAATTGGCGATGGGCCCACCGATGCTCACCGGTTCGTCCGGATGCACTTCCGCGACCGTGGCGACCACCGTGGCTTCGGTCGGACCATAGGAATTGAAAATGGTGCGGCCGGGCTTGCACCAACGGGCGGCCACCGCCGGGGGGCAGGCTTCGCCGCCGAGGATGATGACGCGCAAGGTTTTTATGTCACGCGGCATGAGCGACAGAAGAGTGGGAACGGTGTCCAGCACGCTGACGCCGACTTCCTCCATCAGGTCCGGCAAAGCTTCTGCCTCGCCCATGACCTCGGGGGTGGCGACGAAAAGCGTCGCGCCGACCATATAGGGAATCCAGATTTCCTCCATCGATAGGTCGAAGGCGATGGAAGCGCCCTGGAAGACGACGTCGGATCTGCCGATGCGATAGGTTTCGTTGGCGGAGCGCAGGTAATGGCAAATGTTGCGGCCGGTGATGACAATGCCCTTGGGCACGCCCGTCGAACCGGAAGTGTAGATCATATAGGCCGGGTGGTCCGGCGTGGCGCCGTTTTTCCGCGCGTCGACCGGTCTCTGGTCGTCGGCGTCAATCAGGTCGGGCTCGGTCAGGATCGGCGTGGTGACGTCGCCGCGCGCCTTGACGGCGAAGCTTTCGGAGGTCAGCAGACCCTTGGCTTCGGCGTCGCGCAGGCAGGTTTCGATGCGATCGACCGGCGCGTCGGCGTCGAAAGGCAACCAAGCGGCGCCGGTCTTGGCAATGGCGATCTGGCTGATCAACAGTTCCGGTCCGCGCGGCCCCCACAGGCCGACGACGTCGCCGGGACCGATCCCGCGCCGGATCAGGCCGCGCGCCAAAGCCGTGGCCTCGTGATCGACCCTGGCGTAGGTTAGCTTGCGCTCCATCGTGCTCATGGCCACGGCCTGGGGGCCGGCGGCGACAGTGGTGGCAAAAATCTCGCAGAGCAATTCGTCGCGCAGCAGGTCGGGCCGAACCGCGCCGTGCAAAACCGAAAGGGAAGCCGAAGGGCGGACCGAAGCGGGCTTAATCTCCGTCACTGTCGCCAATTCGAGATCTGTCATCGCCGGTTCCCGTCGTCTTGCCTGATCCCGGCTTTATCCCAGCCGGGATTTCGCCATAGCACAGGATCGCTCGCACTCCTACCCGCAAAAACCGGAGACATTTGTGGCTGAATCGGCCAATTTTGCGACCGTGACGAAACCCCGGCGGCCATCGAGCAATAGCAAACAGAGGGGTTCGGGCGGGGGGAGAATCTCAATCCGGTCTGGTCGCCGGTTGTTCGACTGATTCAGCCGCGAATTGGCCAAGCTGCGGTTAGACGCCAGCTATCGCGATGTCGTCACTGCCCGCGACGCCCGCCAAAAATCGCGGTGGGTTTTTCAGTGACGCGGCGCAGAGGCCGAAGTCCTGGCCAACAAGGTGCAAAGCGGATAAAGCGCGGTGGGGGCGCCTCCGGGGCGCAAATAACGCCCCAAAGGGCAAAAATCACCAAGGACGCTTTGCTGAGTGCTCCCGCCGCGCGATTTTCTCGCCCGGCAACGACACAAAGTAAACAAAGTCGCGCCCGAATCGACGTTTAGCCATTTGGGGCCTTTATGAGCACAAGCGTAGCGGCAAACACAAAAAAACGGGACATTCATATGCAAAACTTAAAGTCCGGACTCCTCGCACTCTTATTGGCGACAGGCTCCGTCGCGGCTCTGTCCACCGCTGCGTCTGCGCAAGCCTGCTCATGTCCCGCCGGCGCCGCCACAGTTTACGCCGAGGAGCCGCCGCCGCCCTTGCCCGTCTACGAACAGCCGCCGATGCCCGCGCCGGGCTATATGTGGACGCCGGGCTATTGGTACTGGAATAACGTGGATTATTACTGGGTGCCCGGAACGTGGGTCGAGCCGCCGAGGTCGGGTGTGCTCTGGACGCCGGGCTATTGGGGATTTTCAAACGGCATTTATGTCTTCAACGCCGGCTATTGGGGACCGCATGTCGGCTTTTACGGCGGCGTCGCCTATGGCTTTGGCTATGGCGGTTCAGGTTACCTGGGCGGCCGATGGAGCAACGGCGCTTTCTTCTACAACCAGAACGTCAACAATTTCGGCGCTCATAACGTCGTGAATGTCTATAATGAGCCCGTGCCCCCCGGCGCCGTGACTCCAGGCCACGCCAGCTTCAATGGCGGCGCGGGCGGAACGACCGCCAGGCCGACGCCCGAGGAAGCAGCGGCGGCGAACGAACCGCATGAAAAGCCCACTTCAGCGCAGCTGCAAAACCGCCGCGCGGCGAGTACGAACGAGGGCTCTTTC
>NZ_JBKQOU010000312.1:0-2597 GCF_052145335.1 Rhodoblastus sp. | reverse complement strand
TGCGCCGAAGGCGATTTCACCGCCTCCTTCTGCGCCGATCGTGATGGTCGCCGGTCCACAGAGATCGAGATGGTCGCGATCCCAAAGGTCGGCCTCGACAATGCGCCAGCGACCGAGGAGCTGGCAGTCCGCCGGCGCGCTCATGGCGACGCCGCGATGAGTTTGGGCAGCCGCACGAGATTATAGGCGGCGGCGGCGAAGGCGAAGGACCAGGCGACGCGCTCGGCGCCGCGAAACCGCGTCTTGCGCTGGCCGGCGACGGTCTTCATCCAACCGAACGCCTCCTCGATGCGTTTTCGGATGCGCTGGCTGACCGCGTATCCGGCATGGCGCGTGGTTCGTCCATCGATAGCGGAGCGCCGTCCGCTGGTGTTTTGCGTCACATGCGGGCGCACATTCATCGCGCGCAGTTCGTTGACGAAGACGCGCGCATCATAGCCTTTGTCGGCGCCGAGCGTGATCCCGGTGGGACGGTTGGCGAGCGGCTCGATCATCGCCAGCGCCGCATTGCGCTCGCCATGCCCATCGGCGGGCGTCAGGCAGGCATTGACGATCAGGCAGGACCGGTTCTCCATCAAGGCGTGGCCGAGATAGGCGAGCTTGGCCTCCATGCCCGGGCCTTTGCGATAAAGCTTTGCTTCGGGATCGGTCGTCGAGGCGTGCGTTTCGTTCGAGCGCTTCTGGCCCTTGAAGTCGACCTCGGCGTTGCGCCCCGAGCCGGGCGGCGGCTCGTCGCCCGAACCGTCTTTCGGCCTGAAGCTCTTCATGGAGGCCCAGGCCTCGATCAGCGTGCCGTCGACAGAAAAGTGGTCACTTGACATCAGCTTCTTGACCCGCGGTTGGCTCAGCACGGCGGCGAGAAACTTCGCCGCAATCGCGCCTTCGAGCAGGCGGTCGCGGTTTTTCGAAAACACGGTGGCGTCCCAGACCTTGTCGTCGATGGCCAAGCCAACAAACCAGCGAAACAGCAGGTCCGTGTCGAGACGCTCCATCAGTTGGCGCTCGGAGCGCACGGAATAGAAGGCTTGCAGCAACATGGCGCGCAACAACCGCTCCGGCGCGATCGAGGGACGGCCAATCTTCGAATAAAGCGAGACGAAATCGGGCGCCAATGTCGCCAGCGCGTCGTTGACGATCGCCCGGATCGAGCGCAGCGGATGATCGGACCGCACCCGCGATTCCAGATCCACATAGCTGAAAAACGTTCCAGACCGCTCATCCGTCCCGCGCATTCCTCGCTCCTTTTCACAAAGCGAGGGAATCACGAACCTGGCTTAAGCGGAAGCCTTTTTCAGCAGCCTGTTAGAGGACGAGGTTGGCGACCGGCCGCTCAGGGTCACGATGAGACCATCGCAGGCGAGTGGGAAGGTCAGCTTAAGATTCGACTCCGGTCAACTTCTATGCGCGGCACGGCATCGGACGGAGCGTGGCCGCGTATGATGGATCAAACTGGGCTTGCGATGAGAGCACAGCTTCCACGTGCAAAGCCCGCGCCAACACGCGATCGGTGTGATCCAAGCCGACGCAAAGACGCCCTCGCCCGTCCGCGGAAAACAGAACTCGATTTCTAGTTTTATACGTCGACGGCAAAATCTGGACGCAATTCGCCTTAAATCCAAGAAGGGATTTGGCGTTTCATTGACGCGCCAGGCAGCTCACGCAATCGAAATTCGTTCTGTCAATTCCAATGGATATGCGGAAAACAATATCATCCCGCCTTTTTCAATAGAAATATAATAACCTAACTCATTTCGAGGCCTCGTCCTTCGTCCGAGTCCTATTTCCTCACTCACTCGATTCGTTTTCTCGCTTTGGCTCGAAAACCAATCTCGTTCCTTTCGGAAATGTTTTCTTGAAAGCTCTTTCTGCCCTTAATGCTTGTTTCAAGTTCGTGACCCATATGTCTTTCTCCCCCCTGCGCCAGACAGAAGTTCTTGTGAAAATTCTGGCGCAAGGGTGAGAGAAAATGGTTGGGGGCTTTGTTTCATGTCCCGCTTACCACATGCCTGACTTGGCCACGTAGGGGGTCTATTCCCGGCTGGCGGTTTCCCGAACACCAGCATATTGCGGCCTCTCTCTGCTCATCCGAGGATGAGACAAAACGGTTATCAATTTTGGATTGAAGCACACGCCATCCCAGCCAGTCATAGCGACCAAGAGGCGCGGGACGAGCGTCAAATACACAAGACGGACTCGTCCTCTTTATAGTAGTGCCTTTCGCTCAGTTGAGCACGGGGCCGTTTAGATGGACACCTATCGCGGTTTGTCCAAATTCCGCCGTTTCGACCAGACTTGTCTCATCATCCCCGGTCTGTCGGCTGACGGCATCACCCGTCTCATCGCCTTTATTGTCCCGGTTCGGTGCTGGAGCGGAAGAAACCCCTATACTTCCTGTCTGCATATTTCGTAAATATAATATAGCAATTATCACAATATATTTCAATATTATTTATACGCCAAATTAATAATTTGCATGAATATCTTCGCACAATGCCATGCTTTTTGTCATTTGTATTTATCAAGCTAAAACGTTCGGCCGGCCGTTATGCCAGTAACTTGTTTTTTACCAATATCATTGACGAGACTGTTTTATTGGC
>NZ_JBKQOU010000311.1:0-3591 GCF_052145335.1 Rhodoblastus sp. | reverse complement strand
GCGGCCGTTCTTCGCCAATGCCGACATCGATGAGAACGCCCGCCGCAAGGCCGCCGGCAAAAAGGAAATCGCGCTGTCGCCGATCGCGATCGAGGTCGTGCGCCGCATCGACGCGCTGTTCGAGATCGAGCGGACCATCAACGGCAAGAGCGCCGCGGAGCGCTTGGCGGTTCGCCAAAAAATGAGCCGGCCTCTGGTCGAGGATCTTCAGGTCTATCTGCGGGAGCAGGCCGCCCGGCTCTCGCGCGGGCATGATCTGGTCAAGGCGATCAACTACATTCTCAAGCGCTGGCCGGCCTTCACGCTGTTCCTTGAAGATGGGCGTGTTTGCCTCTCGAACAATGCGGCTGAGCGCGGCCTGCGCGGCATCGCTCTGGGAAGAAAATCATGGTTGTTCTGCGGTTCGGATCGCGGCGGCCATCGCGCCGCCGCCATGTACAGCCTCATCGTCACATGCAAAATGAATGGCGTCGATCCCCAGGCCTGGCTGGCTGACGTCCTCTCCCGCATCGCCGGCCACCCCTCGCATCGGCTGTATGAGCTGACGCCGTGGAACTGGAAGCCTCAGGCGCAGGTCAACTCCGCTCAGGCGGCCTGAATATGCACATCAACAAAGTCCATCACGTCAAGACGATAAGCCGCGTCGCCAGGGAGCTTGGCGAAGACGAGGACTGGCTGTTCGAAAGTAAGCGCCAAGGTCGCCCCATGATGGCGGCGACGAGGGGCGGCTAACTTTTTGGCTGGCGCCGGCAGGCGATGCGCGAAGGAGCGGCGACGCCGTCGACGGCGCGCGCCGCGACTGAGAATGAGACGGAGGCGTTCGCCAGGTCCGCGCCGGTTGTGGAAATCGCGATCGGCGCCGCGGTGATCCGGGTTAGCGCCGCGATTGGCGAAGCCGAGCTGCGGCGCGTGATCCGCGCGGTGCGCTCGGCATGATCGCGTCGGGCGTGAAGGTCTATCTGGCCAGCCAACCGGTCGATTTTCGCAAAGGCCCGGACGGTTTGCTGTCGCTGGTGCGCGATGCCGGAGCCGACCCGTTCAGCGGCGCGCTTTATGTGTTCCGGGCCAAGAGAGCCGATAGAATCAAGATCGTGTGGTTTGATGGGACTGGCGTATGCCTGTTCGCAAAAAGATTGGAGGAATCGCAATTTTGCTGGCCGCGGATCGGGCCGAACCAGGTTCAACTCAACTACGCCCAGTTGATGGCGTTGGTCGACGGACTGGATTGGAAGCGGGTGCATCCAGTAGACGTCAAACGCCCGGTCAGCGCCGGCTGAATGACTAGAAAACCAGCGTCATTACGCTGAAAAGGCGAGCGTTTTCGCTCGGTCTATGCTTTAATCATCGCAATGAAAACGCTCGATTTTCCGCTTCCTGACGACGTTGACGCGCTGAAAGCGCTGGTCCGCGCCATGGCTGAAAAGGCGGCGCGCGCAGAGGCGCTCGAAAGCGAAAACCGCGATCTCAAAGCCCTCAACGCGGAAGCCGACGAGCGGATCGCTCGGCTGACTTCGATCCTCAAGGCGCTGGAGCGAAACCGCTTCGGCAAGCGTTCGGAAAAGCTCGGGGCTGCAGCCAAGGACGAACAGCAGGCCTTCGTGTTCGAGGAGATCGAGACCGGCATCGCCGAAATCAAAGCGGGGCTCGACAAGGCCGGCGGCTCAGCCAAGCAAAAACGCACGCCGCGTCCGCGCAAGGCGTTCTCACCTCATCTTGAGCGGGTCGAGGTTGTGATCGAGCCCGAGGTTCCAGCCGAACATCTGGGCAAGGAGAAGATCAAGATCGGCGAGGACGTTTGCGAAAGGCTGGACGTGGAGCTGCCGCGCTTCCGGGTGATTGTCACCCGCCGGCCGAAATACGCCTTCAAGGACGCCGACGGCGTCATCCAGGCGCTCGCTCCCGCGCGCATCATCGAAGGCGGCATTCCGACCGAAGCGCTGTTGGCGATGATCGCGGTCTCCAAATACGCCGACGGCCTGCCGCTTTATCGGCAGGAAGCCATCTACGCCCGTGACAGTGTCGAGCTTGATCGTTCGTTGATGGCGCAATGGATGGGGCGGCTTGGCTTTGAGCTGGAGCCGCTTTCGGAACATGTGCTTTTGCGGATCAAGCAGGGCCCGCGCGTCTTCGCCGACGAGACGACGCTGCCGACGCTGGAGCCCGGCGCCGGCAAAGCGAAAAAAGCCTATTTATGGGCCTATGCGAGAGACGATCGGCCCTTTGGCGGCGGCGATCCGCCGATGGTCGCTTACCGGTTCGAGGACAGTCGTTCCGGCGACTGCGCTTTGCGGCATCTGAAAGGGTATCACGGCATTCTGCAAGTCGATGGTTACGCCGCCTATCAGCGGCTGGCGAGGCCAGACCGCGGCGAGAAGCCCCTGCTTCTGGCCTGCTGCTGGGCGCATCTGCGCCGAAGATTTTACGAACTGCATGTTGACGACAGCTCCAGCCTGGCCACCGTCACGGTCGAGCGGATGAAGGATCTTTGGGCGGTGGAAGACCAGGTTCGCGGCATGACGCCCGACGACAGGTCGGCGGCGCGCCGCCAATCCTCAGCCCCGATCGTCGCCGAATTGTTTGCGCTCTGGGAAAAGGAGCTGACGCTCATCTCGGGAAAATCCAAACTCGCCGAACATATCCGCTACGCCCTGGAGCGCCGCGCCAGCTTCGAGCTGTTCCTCGCCGACGGCCGCGTCGAGATCGACTCCAATATAGTCGAGCGGGCGATCCGGCCCCAGACCATCACGCGAAAGAACGCGCTCTTCGCGGGTTCCGACGGCGGTGGCCGGACGTGGGCGACCATAGCGACCCTTCTGACCACGGCGAAAATGAACGGCGTCGATCCCTTCGGATGGCTCAAGCAGACGCTCGAACGCATCGCCAACGGTTGGCCCAACCGCGATGTCGAGGCGCTCATGCCGTGGAATTACGCCGCCTGAACGGCCTCGGCTCTGCGCTTACGTTCGAAATCGCCATCGACATGGAGATCGAGGACGGCGTGATCTGGGTCTATGACAACTCAGAAGATGGCGAAATGACCTTCACAGACTTCGGCATCGAGAACCTGATCGATCTCATCAAAATCCACAACGACGATCCGACGATCCTGGCGAGGCGGTCGCGCTGAATCCGGCTGCCTGCGCCTGCGTGCTACGCCGGATGGATACAAAAAGGCGGGCCTCGGGGCTATAGAAATCGATAGGATCAAACAAACCGCTTCCTCTCCACGATATGCAAAACGGCGCTGGATCGTGAGGGCGACTGGCACGTCAAAAGCATTAACTTCCCATGCAACGAGATCTTGCGCCGAATTAGGTTTGCAAGACCCCATTTGCGCGTCGTTGGCGATTTCACGTGGCGCTTAAGTCGACTATCGCCGCGATGTTTTTGTCGACGAGACTTTGTGCGGCATCTCGCACATGACGATGATGCGTGAACAAGAGCACCTGGGTTGTTTTACCGAGTTCGGCAAGCAGCGCGAGCGTAGCCGCTCCGCGGTCATCATCGAAATGAATGAGAAGATCGTCGGCGATGAAGGGCACTGGTTCGGCTGAAGTACAATAATGTTCAATGCTGGCGATGCGAAAAGCC
>NZ_JBKQOU010000310.1:0-3156 GCF_052145335.1 Rhodoblastus sp. | reverse complement strand
TAATGGCCGCCGCTCGGCCGGTCGAGACAACCGAGAATCGCCATCAGCGTCGACTTGCCCGAACCCGACGAGCCCATGATGGCGACAAACTCGCCGCGTTCGATCGTCTGGCTGACCGAACGCAAGGCGCGCACCTCGACATCGCCGACAACAAAAGTCCGCGTGACGTTTTCAACCCTGAGGACAGGCTCCGGCATGGCTTTTCCTGGCTGCGACAAACGAACCCTCAATGGGCGCTGGCGCCCCGCTCCTCGCCGACGATGATCTTGTCGCCGTCATGCAGATCGCCCTGGACGATCTCGGTGAAATTCTCGTCGTCGAGTCCGACGACGACATCCACCGCCACCGGCTGTCCATCGCGCAAAACCCACAGCCGCCCGCCGCCCTGCTTGACCGGCGTCGCGGCGCCGGCAAAGGCGCTTGGCGTATAACGCAGCGCCTGATTTGGCGCGCGCAGGACATTGGCGCGCTGATCGACGATAATCCGCGTCGAAGCCGTCATGCCGGGCTTCAGCGCGAGGTCCGTGTTGTCGACGCTGACCACGGCGTCGAAAGTCACGACATTCTGCACCGTCTGCGGCGATTGCCGCACCTGCGTGACGACGCCGGAGAACACGCGGTTGGGGAAGGCGTCGACGCTGAATGTGGCCTTGTCGCCCTCCTTGATTCCGCCGATGTCGCTCTCGCTGACATTGGTGTCGACCTGCATCCGCGTGAGGTCGGTGGCGATCAGGAACAGGGTCGGCGTCTGCAGGCTGGCGGCCAGCGTCTGGCCCTGGGTGACATTGCGCGACACCACCGTGCCGCTCACCGGCGCGGTGATGTCGGTATAATCGAGATTGACCTGCGCGGAGTCGAGTTCCGCCTGGCGCTGCTGGATCGTCGCCTGATCGAACCCGACCTGCGCCTCGGCCTGATCGCGATTGTTCTTCGACTGGTCGGCGGCGTCCTTGGCGACGGAATCCTCCTTGAGCAGCAAGCGATTGCGCTCCCAGTTCTGGTTTGTATAAACTAGATTGGCCTGATCCTTGACCAGTTGCGCCTTGGCCACCGCCAGATTGGCCTTGGCCTGATCGACGAGGGTCTGATAGGGGCGCGGATCGATCTTGGCGCAGACCTGGCCTGCCTTCACCCTGGTGTTGTAGTCGCAATACAACTGTTCGAGCACGCCGGAGACGTAGCTGCCGACAATGATGGTCAGTTCAGGATTGACCGTGCCCGTCGCCGCCGCCGTCCGCGTGATGTCGCCGCGCGTCGCCGCGACGCTGACATAGCGTGTGGCGGGCGCGTTATGGCTGGTCCGCAGATAGACGCCGACGCCCGCGAGCGCCAGCAGGATTCCCAGGGCGATCCAGGGGCCTCTACCCCGACCCTGCAAAAGCCGGGAGCCGGGAGCCGATTTCGGCGCGCCCGGGAGTGTGATCGTCTGCGGCTGGGCTTCGTTGGTCATCGCATTGCCGCTCCACCTGGACGTTTTCGATCTGGGGCGGCCCGACGCAAAGGGCCTTGATCCATGGCAAGATCGACTATTTCAGTCCAAGCATCCTGTTTTCATGAAGATAGGCCGAGAAACTATCGTAATTCGAGGCGAGTGTCTCGACAGCTTCGGCGAGGGTTTCAATCGAATAGTCAACTTTGTCCTCGTCGCATTCGATGTAGCGAGCGCCGGATTCATCCGGATCGCCATGCAACGGCTTCACCCCGGGCCGGCGACGGAAGATCCAGACCGACTGGATCAGATAAGGCGTTGGCGCGTGAACCCACGCTGAATGAGCGATGTCATTGCGCAACGGCAAAAACGTGTTCGGCACGGTCAGATAGTTGCAGATCCGGTCAAATCGATCGAATGGGATCGCGCGGTGACGGAGGAGATCGATCAGCGCCAGCCTTTTGTCACGAAAGTCGAGGTTGCGGGTCAAAATCATGATGGCGCTGGCATTCGATCCGGCGACGGCCGCCGTAAGCTCAAGCATCAGCAGCTCATAACGTGCGAACCAGCGAATGATGGCGCCGAAGAGCTGGAGATGTTTCTCGGTGAGACAATCCTCCCCGGTGCTGTTCATTTTCAACGGCTCCTTTGCCACGTTTCGCGTCTCGTCGGGCCTGTCTGAATGATCAGACTTTGCTTCACGTGCGCTCACCGCAGGCAAGCGCCTCATTCGGTTAGCAGGGGATAGATCTTGGCGGCGATGGCGACCAGAACCGCCGTCATGCCCAAAAGCACCCCAAAATCCAGCGGCAAGCCGTAAACAGGCGCGACCTTGGCCGTAAAGCCCGGGTTTTCGTGGCGTGGCGCAACTTTGTCGCCGCTCGGCCGTTGAGTTCAAGCGTGTAAGGCGAAAGCCGTCGCGCCCATTCTCGAAGCGGAGGCCAAAATGAAAGACCTGAAAATTTCCCTGATCGCCGCCGCGACCCTGTCCGCCGTCTGCCTGACATCGACCGACGCCAGCGCCAGATGCGGGCGCTGGGGCCCAACCGGCTATCATTACTACCGTCATTGCGCCGGGCCGGGCTTCCTCTATCCGCACCATCGCCACTGCTACCACAGTGGACTCTGCGTCTACCACTAAAGCCTTTTCCGATCCGATGGCACAGTCCGCATCAGCACAAGCGAGATCATGGGCGCCGAGATATTGCCGCCTATGCTGGCCGACTGCGGCAGAAACATCCCGCTTCGGAGTTCGGATTGGTCCTCTCCAATTCCGTCGATAATCTCCTGCGACGCGACGCCGACATCGCCGTACGCATGGTCCAGCCCGCGCAGGAGGCCCTAGTTGTCAAGAAACCGGGCGTCGTCAGCGTAGGCCTTCGTGCGCACCGGGACTATCTCGCGCACGCGGGCGCGCCAGCCACCCTCAACGATTTAACGAAGCACAGCTTGATAGGCTTCGACCGCGAGACGCCTGCTATCCGCGCTATGCGCAGCCGCGTGCCTGGCGCTGAAGCCATTCGCTTTTCCTTCCGAGCCGACAGCGACATCGCGCAATTGCGCGCGATCAAGGCGGCCTTCGGCATCGGAATCTGCTAGGTGGGGTTGGCGAAACAAGTCCTGATCTGATGCGCCTGTTGCCAGAAGCCTTCGAACTCAAGCTTGGCGTCTGGCTCACCATGCATGAAAATCTGCGCGCTACACCCTGCTGCCGTGCCGTATTCGAC
>NZ_JBKQOU010000309.1:0-3020 GCF_052145335.1 Rhodoblastus sp. | reverse complement strand
ATTTTTCGGTCAGGCCCGGCGAGATGATCGGCATCGTTGGCCCCTCCGGATCGGGCAAGAGCACGCTGGCGAAACTCGTCCAGCGGCTCTACGCGCCCGAAAAGGGGCGTATGCTGGTCGATGGCGTTGATCTCTCCATGGTCGATGTCGCATGGCTGCGTCGGCAGATCGGTGTAGTGCTGCAGGACAACGTGCTTTTCAACTGCTCGGTTCGCGACAACATCGCGCTGGCCGATCCGGCCATGCCGATGGAGCGGGTGATCGCCGCGGCGAATTTCGTCGGCGCGCATGATTTCATCCTGGAGCTGCCCGATGGCTACGACACGATAGTCGGCGAACGAGGTGGCACGCTTTCAGGCGGACAGCGGCAGCGCGTCGCCATCGCCCGAGCCCTCGTCACCGACCCCCGAATATTGATCTTCGACGAGGCCACCAGCGCGCTGGATTACGAAAGCGAACGCGCCATCCAGCGGAACATGCGGCGCATCGCCGCCGGCCGCACCGTGTTCGTCATCGCGCATCGGCTGTCCACGGTGCGCAACGCCGACCGAATCCTCACCATCGAGCGCGGTCGCATCGTCGAGGATGGAACGCATGAGCAATTGATCCGGCAGAATGGCCGCTACTCACAACTCCACCAGTTGCAGGCGGGCCTCGATGAAGTCGTCTAACCAAACGGCGCCGCAAAAAGTCGTCGCGTTTCCCAAGCCGAAAATTTCACGCGGGCCGCATGAAATCGCGTTTCTACCGGCGGCGCTCGAAATCACGGAGACGCCCCCGTCGCCAATCGGCCGCGCCATCGGCGCGACCATTGTCGGCATTTTTTGCTTCGCGCTGGCGTGGGCCTCGTTCGGCCGGGTTGATATTGTCTCCGTCGCGAGCGGAAAAATCGTGCCGAGCGGACGGACGAAGTTGATTCAGCCTTTCGAGACCGGCATCGTCAACGTCATTCACGTCCATGACGGCCAGAAAGTCAAAGCCGGCGAAGCGCTGATCGAGCTCGATCCGACCATGAACGGCGCCGAGCTGGAACATTTCAAGGGCGATCTCGTTGCAGCCGAACTCGAAGTCGCGCGGCTGCGCGCGGCGCTGGCCTGGCGCAACGACGCCGAGGCAAATCCGCCCGATGGATTTACGCCGCCGCAAGGGGCACCCCCTGAGCAGATCGAGACCCAGCGCCAGTTCTTGATCAGCCAGACCTCTGAGCAAGCCGCCAAGCTCGCCGAAATCAAACGGCAGCGGGCGCAGAAGGAAGCCGAACGCGCAACGGTCGGCGCCCAGATAGCGAAGCTGGAGGCGACCATCCCCGTGCTGCAGGAGCGGGTGGACGTGCGAAAGGGTCTTTACGAAAAGGCGCTTGGCAGCAAGCTCGTCTATCTGACGGAATATCAGGATCTCGTCGGCATGAAGCAAGACATTGCCGTGCAGCAGAGCCGGCTGCACGAAGCCGACGCGGCCATCGCCTCGCTGCGCGAGACGCGCCAGCGCACGGAATCAGAATACCGCCGCACGATTTTCGCCGACCTTGCAAGGGCCGAGCAGCGCGCCGCCGGCCTGGCGCAGGACGTTGTCAAGGCAGAGCGCCGGACCGGACTGCAAAAGCTGACGGCGCCAGTCGACGGCGTGGTTCAGCAGCTTGCGGTTCATACGGTCGGAGGCGTGGTGACGCCGGCACAGGCGCTCGCCGTCATCGTCCCCGAGGACAGCGCCATCGAGATCGAAGCCATGCTGGCCAATCGCGACATCGGGTTCGTGCACGCCGGACAGGACGTTGCGGTGAAAGTCGATACGTTCAATTTCACGCGCTACGGACTCCTGCACGGCTCCGTGCTGGGCCTGTCGCAGGACGCTGTCGCGCAACCGCCGCCGCAAGACAGGCCGGACGAGGCCGGCCAAGCCGGAACCAATGAACCAAAGGGGGAAAAGCTTGATTATGTCGCGCGTATCTCGCTCGAGCGAACACAAATGCAGATCGACGGCAAGTTTGTAAATCTCAGTCCCGGCATGGCGGTGACGGTCGAGATCAAGACCGGCTCGCGCCGGATCATCAGCTATCTACTGTCGCCGCTGGAAAAATACAGCCAGGAATCGTTGCGGGAGAGGTAGGGCCGCTATTGTCGGTCGACTCTTTCAAGGGAGGAGGAGGGTGTCCGGAGAAACGTTGCGCTCTTGAGGTAATGGGCGACGTAGTTTCTGTCGGCAGTCGGTCGCACCTTGAGCACGTATTGATCGACGGAACAAAAAGCCATCGAACTCGGCAATCCAGACTTTGTTGAGGTAAGGGCGGAAATAGCCGTAAACGATGTCGCCCGCATGAAAACGGGCGCGTCGCCCCGGCATTTCCACAGCCCAAGGCCGTCCTCGTCTGAACGTGAACGTGCTTGCCCCTCCGCCCGCCGGCGGTCGCGGTCGCAACCGGCGGAGTCCGGCGTTCATTTTTCTCCTTTCAGGACCTGCAGGATCTTGATCACCGTCGGCCACGACAGGCGCTGATTGATCTGCAGCCAGGCCTGGCCCCCGTCCAGATCCTCGAGATTGAATGACGGGATCGAGCCAAGGCCGGCGTTTCCCCGCTCTTCGGCGGGCACGACTGGCTCGTCATGGCTGGCGCTGTTTGAGCGCGGCTCGACGCGCATGGACGGGCCCATGCCTTCGACGACGACGTTCAGTTTCGGGGCCGACTCTTTGTCGTTTGAGCCAGGCGAATGGATTGGAGCGGCGACGGTCGGCGCCAGTTCTTCGGGACTGACGCCGAGAATCGCGCCCAAGGCGCTCAGGATGCGCGGGCGGGGGATGGATCGACCCACCCGGTAGTGCGACAGGTTCACCGGATTGAATTTCTTGTCGGGGAGATGCTCCTGCAAAAGCCTGGCCGTTTCCGTGACCGTCAGCCCCCTCGCCGCCATCAACGCCCGCAATCGTTCGGCGAAAAGGCTCTTACGCAGCGCGCTAGACGCGCCTTGTTCATCTGCAGGCAAAATCGCCATATTCATCGCATCTCCATCCCTCTTTGCATATAT
>NZ_JBKQOU010000308.1:0-17882 GCF_052145335.1 Rhodoblastus sp. | reverse complement strand
CCTGAGGCGCCGCGCCCGGCCTCACCGGTCGGGCGCGGCTTTTTGATGAGGCGGACGTCTCTCTCATGACGGCGAAAGGCATGGCCATGACCGCAAGCGCGGAAACGGGACCTTGGGATGCGGCGCTCGCCCAAGTGCGAGAATGGGATCCCGCCTGGGCGGCCGTCTGCGAGACGGTTTCGACAAGCCCATGGAAAAGCGGCGTGCTCTCGCCAAAATTGGTCGAACTCGTCAGCTTGGCCATCAATGTCGCCTGCACCAGCCTCAATGAGGACGGGACGCGCCGGCACATCCGCAAGGCGTTGGACGCCGGGGCGAGCCGCGACGAGATTCTGTTCGTCTTTAAATGCGCGAGCGTGATGGCGATTCATTCTTGCAGCCTCGGCGCCCCGATCCTCATCGAAGAAGCGAAAGCCGCCGGAGTTCAACCGAAGCCGGCCTCGCCCGTCGCGACCCCCGCCTGCGACAGGATGAAGGCGATCGGGCAATGGAACGAGGCATGGGACCCTTTCCTTGCGTTGGACCCCGGCTGGACGGACGGCTTCATGGCCATGGGCGCGAATATTTACGGCAGCGGCGTCATGGCGCCGAAGGAAGTGGAACTCCTGAGCATGGCGTTCGACGCTTCGTTTACGCATATGTACGCGCCGGGAACACGCCGGCACATCCGCAACGCGCTGAAAGCGGGCGCTTCGATGGAGGAAGTCTTCGAGGTCCTCAAGCTTTGCGTCGCTCAAGGCGTGCAGGCCTGCAATCTCGGCGCGCCCATTCTCGCGGAAGAGCTTGCCAGGCGCGCGAAAGCCGACGTCCATCGATCGTGAGGACCTTGAAATGCCCAGCAATCCGACCGGTTCGGACCGATGCGCCGAAGCCGCCCGGAACAGCAAGGGCGCCCATTCTCTGGCGGCGAAGGCTGTCGAGGAATTTCGGCGTTTTGTCGTCCTGTCCCTTTACCTGTGGGTGTTGCTCGCGATGTTCGTCGTCAATCAGAGCATCGTCCTGCGCGAGCAGGGGATTCATTTTTCCTCGCAGGGTTTCGCGCTGATCAACGCGCTGGTGCTGGCCAAGGTCATGCTCCTGTTCGAAGCCTTCGATCCCGGCCGCTGGCTGCGCCGCCGGCCGTTGATCTATCCGATCCTCTTTGAAGCGTTCCTTCTCACAATCCTCTTTCTCATCGTTCACATCGTCGAAAAGGCGATCGAAGGCCTGATCCACGGGAGGACGGTGTTGGAGAGCCTGCCGAGCATAGGCGGCGGCAGTCTCGTGGGGCTCCTGAGCGTTACGATCATCCTGTTCATCGCGCTCATTCCCTTCTTCGCCTTCCGCAATCTTGGCCTGGTCCTCGGACAGGATCGGCTGATCGAGCTGGTTTTCGGTTCCAAGGCGGGATCCTCTGGCGCATCGGAGCCCTGACGAAGCGAAAGATCCAGCGCGGCCTGTAAAACGCTTTCGCTATGCTGAAACGAATGGCGGCGCGCGGTTTGATCGAACTGGGTCATCGCGAAAATCGTTTGCTTTCCGAAGGCGTTGCCAGCTTTCGTCGAACAGGGTTAAGGCCACGGGAGTGAATGGTCGGGCAGTTGCGTCCCTTCCGCAAAAGCACCCCGGCGCATTGACCTTGCGTAGCAGGGCGTGCCGCGTTCCAACTCCTCGCCTCAATTCGGGCGTCCCGCACCCGAGCGTCGTCGCGAACTCAAGTCTAGTTTTCGCTCTTCTCGGCCGCCAGCGCGGCCAATGCCGGCGGGTATTTCTGCGCGGCGGAGCGCTGCAGCCATTGCTCCGCCTGTTCCGCGTCGACAGCCTGGCCCTTGCCGGTCTTGAACATCACGGCCAGCGCGTATTGAGCCTCGGCGTCGCCCGCTTGCCCTGCGATCATGAAACGTCGCCCGGCTTCATCGAGGTCGCGCTCGACGCCCTGGCCGGATTCGTACATCCAGGCCAGCCGGGTCTGGGCGCGCGAGTCGCCGCTGCCGGCCAGACGTTTATAAATCGCCGCCGCGTCGGCCTGACGGCCGCTGCTGCTCAGCAGCTCGGCCTGCTCGAATTCGCTGGGAGGCTTATCGGGATGCGCCAGCGACGCCAGTCGACTTGCTGCATCCTTGTCTCCCTGTTCGGCGGCAAGGCTCAGATAATGGCGCGCCTTGTCGATGTTTCGCAAAGGGCCGTCGCCGCTGTAAAGGATCCCGAGCCGGTATTGCGCCTTGAAGCCGCCCGCGTCCGCTGCGGCGACGTAAAGGGATTCGGCCTTGGCGAGATCTTTGGGCTCGCCGAGGCCGTCCTCGGCGAGGATAGCGAGGTTGAACAGCGCGTCCGGGTTGCCGCGCCCGGCCAGAACTTCCCAGACATGCCGCGCGGCGTCGTAATGCGCCATCTTGAATTCGGCATAGGCCTTGTAATTGCCCATGGCCGGGTCGCGAATCCAGTCGGATTCGGTCGTGTCTTGCGCGAAAGCCGGCCCTGAGCCGACCAATGCGATGAGCAACAGGGACAAAATTTTCATTGCCTGACCTCCAGCCGGACGAACCGCTGGCGAAGCGGCAGCGCCTTACGCCGTCGGCACAAACGCCCCCGGCGGGATCATGCCTTGGACATAGGCCAGATGCAAAGCGTCGAGTTGCGCCCAAAGAACGTTGCATTTGAATTTCACCGCTTCGATGCAGGCGTCTTGTTCCGCGCGAGTCTTGGCGTGCTGCTTGATATAGGCCAAAGCGAAATCCGCGTCCTTCGGCGCCTGGGTTAGGCGGCGCTTGAAATAGGCCATCACATCGTCGCTGATGAAACTGTAATTCTCCAGCATGCCGGCGATGCGCTCGCGATGGATGCCCGGCGCGAAAAGCTCGGTCAGCGACGAAGCCACGGCCACCGTCAGCGGCTGTTCCGTCACATAGCGCACGTAGGCCTCGACGGCAAAACGCGTGGCGGGCAGGGCGGCCTTTTTCGACATCACCAGGGCGCGGTCGAGCCCGAGCCCGTCCGTGAGGATCAACCAGCGTTCGATGCCCCCCGGCTCCTGGCCCAAGCCGTCATGGTCGTGGATGCGGGAGATCCATTCACGACGCAATTCGCGGTCGTCGGTGCGCGCCATCAGAGCGGCGTCCTTGCGCGGCACCGCGTCCTGGTAGCAATAGCGGTTGAGCGCCCAGGCCTGAACCTGGCCCTTGTTCATCTGGCCGCCGTGCAGCATTTTGTGGAAAATATGCTTGTTGTGATAACGCTCGGCGCCGACCGCGCGGATCGCGGATTCGAATTCTTCCGGCGTCAGAAGCTCCGTCTCACCGGCGGCATTTTCGGCCAAGGCGGCATCGGTCATTGTCTCGCTCCCGTTACTTTTTGAATTGTTCAGACGTCATCTGAGTTGTCGTCGGATTTACCATCGCCATCGTCGGCAATCACCTGAAATTTCGCCGCGAAACGCCTCAAATTTGTAAGATCTTCGTCACGTTTTCCACGCGGCGCGGCAATCGGCAGCCGGCCCAGGATTCGCGCCGGCGCGCCGTCGAGAAAAATCACCTCGTCGGCGAGAAGCAGCGCGTCGTCGATGTCGTGAGTGGCGATCAGCGCGGTGATTTTCTTGGCGCTTATCCGCACGCAGAGCAGATCGCGCAGGCGCCGGTGCAGGGCGCGGTCGAGGGAAGCGAAGGGCTCGTCGAGCAGCATGAGATCGGGCCCCACGGCGAAGGCGCGCGCCAAAGCCACACGGCGGGCGAGGCCAAGCGATAATTGCCCCGGATAATCGCGCGCATGCCCGTCGAGTTCGAAAGAGCCGAGCAGTTCCTGCACGCCCGCGTCGGACAATTGCGGCGCGGCGAGTTTCAGATTGTCGCTGACGTTGCGCCAGGGCAGCAGTCGCGGCTCCTGAAACGCCATGCCGATTTTTTCCGCGCTGTTGCAAACCTTGCCGGTAAAGGCATGGTCGAGACCGGCGACGATGCGCAGCAAGGTGCTCTTGCCGCAGCCGGAAGGGCCAAGCAGGGCGACGATTGCGCCCTCCGCGACATCAAGGGAAAACTTGTCGAAAATCTTGCGCTCGCCGCCGCCGGCCAGAGCAAAAACCTTGCGCGCGATGTCGATCTCAAGCGCCATGTCGCCGCCACCAGGAGGCCGAACGCTCGGCCGGCCGCAACACGAAAGTCTCGACCAGCACCATCAGCGCGACAAAGGGCAGGGCATAGGCGAGCAGAAGTTTCAGGTCGAACAGCTGGAAAGCCTCGTTCATCTTGAAGCCGACGCCATTGGGGCGGCCCAGTAATTCGACGACCAGGACGATTTTCCACACCAGGGCGAGGCCGCTGCGCGCCGCAGCGGCGAAAAAAGGCGCCAGCTGAGGCGCCAGCACATGGCGCCAGCGTCGCCAGCGCGAAAAGGCGAACACCCGCGCCATGTCGTCAAGGCCGGGATCGAGCGCGCGCGCGCCCTCGCGAAGCGTTACCACGGCGTTGGGCAATTTGTTGAGCGTGATCGCTGCAAGCGCCGAGCCCTCGTTCAGTCCGCCCCAGATATAGGCGAACATGATGACCACCAGCGCCGGCGTGTTGAGCACGATCACCAGCCAGGGATCGAGCAGTCGGTCCACAGCCTGATTGCGGCCGAGAGCCAGGCCGATGATCGAGCCGAGGAACATGGCGAGGGTGAAACCCGCCAGCACCCGCGCCAGGGTGACGCCAAGGTTGAAGCCGAGTTCGCCGTCGCGCGCCTCCGCCAGCATGGTTGCGCCGACCGCGAGAGGCGTCGGCAGATAATGCGGTCCGAAACTCCAGGCGCCAATCTGCCACAGCGCGAAAAACAGGCCGAGCGAAAGGATCCGGATCATTTTTTCGGCTGGAATTCTGCGGGGTCATAAAATACGCCGGGGTCGAGAGTCGGAGCCGAACCGACCAGCTTCTCGCCGCCGACACGAGCCAGAATCGCGTAAATCGTCGCGGCGTCCGCCTCATCCGCCGCGAGGGGGCGGGTGGGAATTCCCTGTCGGTAATAACGCCGCACCAGAGCCAGCGCGGCTTCGTCGGAAGCGCCGGTCGCGGCGGCGATTTTCGGCGCCGCCTTGGCGAAGGCGGCGTCGTCTTCGGCGAGCAGTTTTTTCGCCCTGGCCATCATGGCGAAGAACCGCGCCAGCGCCGGAGCGTTCTTCTCGGCGAAGCTATCGCTGAAGACATAGCCGGTGACGATGACTGGCCCCTCGGCGCCCAGATCGCGCTCGACCTCGGCCATGTCCACCGCGCGGGCGAACCCGCTGGCTTCAAGCCTCGCGGAAAAAGTCCAGAATTCCAGCACGGCGTCGAGTTCGCCTTGCGCGAATTTTTCCGCCAGCAGTGGCGGCGCGCCGAAAACCAATGTCGACTGGGTCTTGAGATCGACGCCCTGGAGCTGCGCCCAAGCCTGCAGCATCAGCCAGCTCTTGTCGAGCGGGCCGCCGGCGACGCCGAGCTTCTTGCCGATGAAGTCCGCCGGTTTCTTGAAAGCGGAGGGGTCTTTGGCCATGACGGCGCCAAGCGCCGTCGAATGGGGATAGAACAGGAGTTTGTTTCCGAGGCCGCGCTCGCGCGCCGTCCACAACCAGTCGGAAAGGATGATGTCCGCCCCACCGCCGATCAGCGCGATCTTGCCGGCCTCGGTGGTGGCAAGTTCGGTCGTTTCCAGATCGAGATCGGCCGCCTTGTCGAGTCCATAGGCCCGCGCCACGGCCAACTCCCAGCCGAAACTTCCGGTCGCCTGGATGCCCAGGCGCAGTTTATCGGCGGCTTGAGCGCGTGGGACGAAAGCGGCGGAGAGGATGAGGGCGATTGCGAGAGCGAGCCGCAGAGGGAACGAGGACTTCAAAAAACCTCCAGGTAATGATCTCGCATGCGTTGCGAACATGATGTTGTGTGCAAAAGCCGGCTAGCCGTTTTGGTAAAGGTCAGCGCGACGAATCCTTGTCGCCGCCGGCCTGGCTGGTGGCGATAAATTGCGCGAAATCCATCTTGCCCACTTCGATCGCCGCCTTGGTGCGGCTGTAGACATTCAGCTTGCGCAAGATTTCCGAAACATGCGCCTTGACCGTGGTTTCAGCGACGCCGAGCTCGTAGGCGATCTGCTTGTTCTGCAGGCCGGCGCGGATCATGTCGAGCACGCGCATCTGCTGCGGCGTCAGATCCTGCAGGCGCCGCAGCATGTCGCCGCGTTCGATTTCCGACCTTTGCGGCTGGCTGATGTCCTGGAATCGCTCCGGCAGATAGACCGAGCCGTTGAGCACTTCCTTGATCGCATGGGCGAGTTCGTTCTTCGACGTCGCCTTGGAGACGAAGCCGGCGGCGCCTATGGCCAGCAGGTCGCGCACGATGCGCGGATCTTCATGGCCGGAAACCACCATGATCGGCAAATGCGGATGAGCGGTGCGAACCCGCACCAGACCCGACAGGCCAGAGGTGCCGGGGAGAAACAGATCGAACAGGCCGAGATCGATGTTCTTTTCCTTGGCCAGCACGTCCAGAGCTTCGTCTATGGTCGTGGCCTCGAAAATCTCGCAGTTCGGACGTTCCAGCCGCACCGCGCTTTCCAGCGCTTCGCGGAACAGGGGATGGTCGTCGACGATGAGAATGCGCGTCATCTTGGCGTCCGATATATTTTAACGGGACGAAGGGAATCCTTGAGATTGCTCCCAGCAATCTGCGCCTTGGTCGCGGCGCGCGCAAGAGCGCAAAAAAGGGCGGCGGAGTAAAACGCCGCCGCCCTTTCAAAAGACTTTCGTGCAAGCGATTTCCTCAGGCCGCTTTCACGAAAAAAAGTGAAAGCGGCCGGATTTCATCAGTTGGCGGCCGAATGCGGCGCCAGCTTGAACACCCAGTAGGAGCCGCCCTGGTCGATGCCCTTGAAGGACTTGGCGACTTCGCCGCCCCACAGCGGAACGGCGCCGCCCCAACCGGCCGCAACGCCGATCATTTCTTCGCCATCCTGTTCCCAGGCGATCGGCGGCGCGACAATGCCGGTGCCGACATTGAACTTCCACAGCTCCTTGCCGTTCTTGGCGTCGAAGGCCTTCAGATAGCCTTCGGGCGTGCCGGTGAACACCAGGCCGCCGGCGGTGGTGAGAACGCCGCCCCATAGCGGAGCCTTGTTCTTGTATTCCCACACCACCTTCTGCGCGACCGGATCGATCGCCTTCAGCGAGCCGATATGATCGTCGAAGATCGGCTTGATGTTGAAGCCCGCGCCGAGATAGGCCGCGCCCTTCTTGTAGACGACCGGTTCGTTGTGGATGTCCATGCCCCATTCGTTCGATGGCACATAGAACAACTTGGTCTGGTCGGAATAGGCGATCGGCATCTGGTTCTTGCCGCCGAGGAAGGACGGAACGGCGAAGACTTCGGTGCCCTTCTTGCCGTCTTCCGACTTGGCGGGGTCGCCCGGACGGAATGCGTCGTTGTAGATCGGCCGGCCATTGGCGTCGATGCCCTTGGCCCAGCTGATCTTGCTGACGAACGGCATGGCCGAGATAAACTTGCCGTTGGTGCGGTCGAGAACATAGAAGAAGCCGTTACGGTCGGCGGTGCCGCCGGCCTTGACGGTCTTGCCGTCTTTCATCATGTCGAACGGAATGAATTCATTCACGCCGTCATAGTCCCAGCCGTCATGCGGCGTGGTCTGGAAGCCCCAGACGAGCTCGCCATTTTCCGGATTGATGGCGATGCGGGACGCCGTCCACTTGTTGTCGCCCGGGCGCAGCCAGGAGTTCCACGGAGCCGGGTTGCCGGTGCCGAAGAACACCAGTTTGGTGTCGGGATCGTAGGTGCCGCCAAGCCATGTGGCGCCGCCGCCGGTCTTGTACATGTCGCCGGACCAGGTTTCCCCGGCCTTGCCGGTCATGGTGGTGTCCTTGCCCTGGTAAGTTCCCGTCAGGCCTTCCAGCACGGGACGCGACCACACCAGTTCGCCGGTGTCGACATTGCGCGCCTCGACGCGGCCGACGACGCCGAATTCACCGCCGGAGACGCCGGTGATGATCAGCGCGCCATTAGCCTTGGTCGGGACGATCAGCGGGGCGGCGGAGTTGGAATAGCCGGCCTTGAAGTCGTCGATCGCCTTGTGCCAGGCGACCTTGCCGGTCTTGGCGTCGAGAGCGACGATCTGCGCGTCGAGGGTCGAGAAAAAGACCTTGTCGCCGTAGATGGCGGGGCCGCGGTTGATCACGTCGCAGCAGGGCATGATGCCTTCCGGCAGGCGGGCGTCATATTCCCAGATCTTGTCGCCGGTCTTGGCGTCGGCAGCGAAAATGCGGCTGTAGGAAGCCGTGATGAACACCATGCCGTCGTGGACCAGAGCCTGGGCTTCCTGGCCGCGCTGCTTTTCGCCGCCGAAGGACAGCGACCAGGCGGGGACGAGGTTTTTCACGGTGGCGACGTCGATCTGCTTCAGCGGGCTGTAGCGATGCCCCTGCAGGCCGAGGCCGTTGGTGAGAACCGAAGCCGGGGTGGTGGCGTCATTGAGCAGATCGTTGTCAGTCACGGGTCCCGCCAGAGCCGCGCCGGCGAGTGTCATCCCCAATATGGAGACAGTAGCCATCATCGTTTGTTTGATCATTCCCATTCCTCCCGAGAAAGCCGCGGTGGTGGTTCCGCCGCATTTTAGCCTGGCGCCAAAGCGAAAGCCCGCCCTGCCGTCTGACCCCGCCGGAGCGTGACGCTTTTCAAACAAAGTCGCCGCGCTCCAACATTTCTATCGACCGTCCCGTTCGTTTGAAAAGCGGCGGACGCTTTTCCAAGGAACAGTTTTTCGGTCACTGCTCTTCCTTAGGCTGGCGCCACTTGACGCCGTAGGCCGTAAAAATCCTGTTCAATTCGCCTGAGGCCGAGAGCCCGGCTATTTCCTTGTCGATCGCGTCGGCGAGATCGACCGCGCTGGCTTGCACGGCGCCGCCGATCGGCCATTTCTGCACCAGCCGATATTTGGGAAAGACGATAGTGACGGGTTTGCCGGACTGGCTCGCCAGATTTTCCACCAGCGCCGACTCGCCATAAAAAGCGACCACATCGCCTTTTTCGAAAGCTTCCGCGGCCTTGTCCTCGCCTCGCATGTGCACGACATTAGGGATCAGCTTGTGGTCGCGCACAGAGAGAAGGATGATATCCGAAAGAGTGGCGCCGACGACTGCGACCTTTTCGGTTTCGAACAGCGAAAAATCCTCGGCCCGGTCGGCCTTGCCCGGTTCCACGGCCATGGCCAGGCTTTCCACCTGGTAGGGCGCCGTCAGCTTGATCTTGTCGTTGGCGGTTTCGACGAGCGGGTCGTTGGGCACATGCAGCATGACGTCGCCCGGTTGCTCGCCGACCAGCGAACCGCGCCACACGCCATTGCGCAGGTCGTCGTTGATGTTGTCGTCGGCGCGCAGGACGAGATAATCGACCTTGACGCCGAGTTGTTTCGCCAAAGCCGCGCCGATGTCCACGTCGATCCCCTTGAGGACGCCCTTTTCTTCCCACGACCACGGCTTGTAGTCGCGATAGACAGTCACCCGGAGCACGCCGCCCGACTTCACCGCATCGAGCGACCGGGCCTCAGCGTCGATCGCGCCGCCGCACAAGGCGGCGGCGATCAGGACGGCGCGGAAGGTGGCGCGCATCAGTATCAATTACCCTGATAACGGGAATCGAGATAGGTGCGAATCGCCCACATCGCTTCCTGCGAAAGAATGCCCTCGAATGCCGGCATTTTGGTCAGGCCGTTCTGGGTGTAACCGTGACGGATGCGGTTGATGAACCAGGCGTCGCCTTCGCCAGCCTTGTCGAGATAGCGCAAATCTGGCGCGATGCCGCCGGACTCGGCTTCGATGCCGTGACAGCGGGCGCAATTCTGCGCGAAGCCGGATTTGCCGATCTTCTCGGCAACTGCATTGCCGCGATAAGGATTGACGTCGCGCCATTCGGGACCGAGCGGATCGAGGCCGGTCGTGTCGACGGGTTGCGGGGTGACGTCGCCGTGCGCGAGAGCGCGTTCGGCGCCGAGCAACGAGAGACAGATAAGCAGGGAGTACCCGAATGTGCGGGGGGTGAACGCCACGATTTTCCTCCAAAAATTTTGCCTGATCTTAGTGGTAGCGGCTTGCAGGGGAATTGTACTTTGGCGCCCTTGGCGAGGGGCTCCGCCGCTCCACTTCAAGTCAATATGAAAGCACACGAAAAGTTTTTCCGCGTGTCGTTTGCGGGGCGTGTATCGAGACGATTTCACACGCGGGTCTTTGCGCGCGCCCGCTCGATGCGGCGTGGAGAAAAGCCTTCGACTGTTTCAGCGGAATCGCGCGCCGCGATTTCGCTGATGAGACCATGATGGGGCGATTTCGAACAGATCGGATCGCAGGCGGCGGCGTCGCCGAGCAGCGCCAGAGCTTGGCAGCGGCAGCCGCCGAAGTCCACCGTCTTGCGCTCGCAGGAGCGACACGGCTCCTGCATCCATTCGTAGCCGCGAAATGCATTGAATCCCGGTGAATTCGCCCAGATATCGGCGAGCTTTTTTTCGCGCGCGTTCCAGAATTCGAGGCCGGGAATCGTCTCCGCCGCATGGCAGGGCAGCACCTTGCCCTGCGGCGTCACGTTCAAGGTCAGCCGGCCCCAGCCGCTCATGCAGGCTTTCGGATATTGCGCATGATAATCGGGCGCGACATGGTCGATGACGATGCGGCCCTTGTAGCGCTCGCGTCGCTCCTCGACTTCGGCGTAGGCCTTTTCGCTCTGGGCCCGCGTCGGCATCAGATGGGAGCGATTATGCAGCGCCCAGCCGTAATATTGGGTATGCGCGATTTCGATTCGCCGCGCGCCGAGCTCGACCGCCAGATCCACCATGTCGGCGGCGTGGAGGACATTGGCGCGATGGATCACGGCGTTGACGGTCAGCGGCATGCCTTCCGCGACGACCCAGGCGGCGACTTCGATTTTCTTGGCGTAGCCGCCCTCGTAGCCGCCGATCCAGTCGGCGCCTTTCGGCTCGGAATCCTGAATCGACAATTGCACATGGTCGAGTCCAGCCTTGGCCAGATCGTCGAAAATCGCCTTGGTCAGTCCGACGCCGGAGGTGATGAGGTTGGTGTAGAGGCCAAGTCCGGCGCAATGGGTCACCAACTCGCGCAAGTCGCGCCGCGACGCCGGTTCGCCGCCCGAGAGATGGACATGCAATATGCCAAGCTCCGCCGCCTGCGAGAAAATATCGCGCCAGTCGTCGGTGGACATTTCGCTTTCCCGCCCCGCCATCTCCAGCGGATTGGAGCAGTAAGGGCAGGACAGCGGACAGCGATAGGTAAGCTCCGCCAGCAAGCCGGAGGGAAGGGAAGGGGCCAAAGGCTTTTCGGAATTCGATTTTTCGCTCACAGGCCCAGCATCCGCTTTTCGAGAAGGCCGGTCAGCAGCACGCGCACGTCGCGTTCGACCACGGTGCGATCGGCCGAATAGTTTTTCGCCAGTTCGTCAACGATCGTCGCCAGCGCGGCCTGGCCGTCGCAACGTTGCAATATTTCGACGCTGATCGCATTCAATCGCAAGAATCGCTCCGGAGCCAGCAGAACCCAGGTCTTGCGGACCTGATCGTTCTTCAGCTTGACGCCGCGCAGAAGATGCGGGCGGGACTCGGGCTTGAGTTCTTCGACGGTCACGTCCGCGCCTCCGTCGTGTCGATCAGCAATCCGTCATGGCCGATCTGCCAGCCGGCGGCCTCGACCTGAGAGCGTTCGGTGGAATCGTGGCGCAGCGCCGGATTGGAATTGTTGATGTGAACAAAGATGCGCCGCCGGATATCGACGTCCGCCAGAGCGCGTAGCGACCCGCGCTCGCCGTTCATCGCCATATGGCCCATGCGCCAGGCGGTTTTCGGCATGAGTCCCTGCCGGAGCATCTCGTCGTCTTCGAATGTGGTGCCGTCGAAAAACAGTATTTCCGCTCCCTCCAGCCGTTTGCGCAGAGCGTCGGTCATGCGGGCGCAGGAGGGTATGTAATAGAAGCGGCGCCCATTCTGGCGGATCTCGACGCCGACGGTATATTCGCCTTCAGCCGCCAGTTCGATTTCACCCTCGTTCGGCGATTCCATGTAAAGCGGAATCTTTCCCGGCGTGACAAAGGCGGTTATCGTGAAGCCCATGCCCGTATCGACGGTTTCGTCGAGCGCGATCACTTGGCGCTTGACGACGTCGGCGTTCAGTACGCCGAACACGCCGCCCTGCGTTTGCGCCATGACGCTTCGGGTCGCGTAGATAGTGAAAGGCTGCATTTCGCGCATCACCAGAAGGCCGGCGATATTGTCGATGTCGCCGTTGGGCGCGAACACCGCCTTGATCGGCGAATGGCGAGGCGCGATTTTGGGATGCAGGGCCGGGTTGGCGATGATCTGCTGGCGCAGGTCGGGCGTCGCCGACAGCACGATCCAGTTTTCGCCGTCGCCGCTGACCGCGACGCTGCATTGTGTCCTCGCGCTCAAACGACCGTCGCCCTGGTAGGCGAGACGGCAGTTCTCACACAGGCAGTTCCACTGCGGCAAGCCGCCGCCGGCGGCGGAGCCCAATACGAGAAATTGCAAGTGACCGACCTCATGCCAATGGCCGTAACCGCCGTTTCATTGGCGGTTGGACGCCCGGCGGCACAAGAATCGAAATTTCCGCGCCGCCACGCCGGTCGGCGGGGCCGCCAAGGCGCCTTTGATGCCCCCTGGCGTCAAACCGCTTTACGCCTGCAAAGCTGCTCAGAGCTCGGCGGACATATAGCTGGTGACTTCCATGCCGACGCAGATTTCGCAGGCCTCGGGAGCGGTCCAGGTAACTTCGGTCATGTTTTCCTCCATTGCGATCGGCTCGACCCAGGCGAACCTTGTTGGCTCGGGGAAGCGCGCTTTCCGTTCAAAAGCGGTTTCGATTTTTCCAATTTCCCCTGACCGGAAGATAGGGAGTCCTTGGCAATCGTCTACGGCGCCAAAGTAGGAGACGCGCCTTTGGCCGAAAACTATTTGTGCACTGCAATAAAAAATATGTGCGGCGCAGCAATCTGCTGAATTGTTCAATATAGCAGGCGTCTCCGGGCGCAGCCGTCGAGGGTCAATGGCACTAAAGAGCAGTATCGAACTACCTTTGGTCGGGCTTAATGTGCCAATCGTTGAACGCAAGATCCTTGAAGCTCATGTCCTGGGGACGTCATGCGAAGTCGAGATGGCCGATGCTGGACGGCGCCTGCGCCGGCATCCTGCTCTGGTCAAGCTTCGTCTTTTCGTTTCCGATGGATTCCATCGGGGATGGCGAAGGCTTTGTTATTGCCGCCGCGCGTTCGTGAGCATGCAATGAAATCTTGAGCGGATTGGTCACCCTGAGTCGTGCGGCCGGGCAAGTCCCGGTGGGCGCCAAAAACTCCGATCCGTTTCTGATAAGCGCCGGCAGGCGTATGACTATGGAGGAAGGTCTATTATGTATCAGGAAGCTGTGACCAAACTGACGGGTCAGAATCTGATCAAGTCCAAGTTCGACAATTTCATTGGCGGCAAGTGGGTTGCGCCGGTTCTCGGACAATATTTCGACAAAGTCTCGCCGGTCAGCGGCCAGGTTCTGTCCAAGGTCGCCCGCTCGACCGCCGAAGACATCGAGCTCGCGCTCGACGCCGCCCACAAGGCCAAGGACGCCTGGGGCCGCACCCCGCCGGCGCAGCGCGCTGGAGTGCTTTTGAAGATCGCCGACCGGATCGACGATAACCTCGCCACCCTCGCTCTGGTTGAAACGCTCGACAACGGCAAGCCGATCCGCGAGACGACCTATGCCGACGTGCCGCTTTCGGCGGATCACTTCCGATATTTCGCTGGCGTGCTGCGCGCCCAGGAAGGCGGCATTTCCGAAATCGACCACGACACCATCGCCTATCACTTCCATGAACCGCTCGGCGTCGTCGGCCAGATCATTCCCTGGAACTTCCCGCTGCTGATGGCCTGCTGGAAGCTGGCCCCGGCGCTCGCCGCCGGCAACTGCATCGTGATGAAGCCCGCGGAACAGACCCCGATCAGCATCCTCGTGCTGATGGAGCTGATCGGCGATCTGCTCCCCGAAGGCGTGCTGAATATCGTCAATGGTTTCGGCGCCGAAGCTGGCCGGGCCTTGGGCTCGAGCAAGCGCATCAACAAGATCGCCTTCACCGGCTCGACCGTCACTGGCCGCACCATCGCCCATTACGCCGCCGACAACCTGATTCCGGCGACGCTGGAGCTGGGCGGCAAGTCGCCGAACATTTTCTTCGCCGACGTGATGGAGGAAGATGACGACTTCTTCGACAAGGCTCTCGAAGGCTTCACGCTGTTCGCCTTCAACCAAGGCGAAGTCTGCACCTGCCCCAGCCGCGCGCTGATCCAGGAATCGATTTACGAAAAGTTCATCGAGCGCGCCGTCAAGCGCGTCCAGGCGATCAAGCAGGGCAACCCGCTCGACATGAGCACCATGGTCGGCGCCCAGGCTTCGCGCCAGCAGATGGAAAAGATTCTGTCCTATATCGACATCGGCAAGCAGGAAGGCGCGCAGTGCCTGACCGGCGGTTCGCAGGCCCATCTCGGCGGCGATCTGGCGGACGGTTATTACATCAACCCGACCGTCTTCCACGGCAACAACAAGCAGCGCATCTTCCAGGAAGAAATCTTCGGCCCGGTTCTCGCGGTCGCCACCTTCAAAGACGAGGCGGAAGCCCTGGAAATCGCCAACGACACGATCTTCGGCCTCGGCGCCGGCGTGTGGACCCGCAACGGCAGCCGCGCCTATCGCATGGGCCGCGGCATCCAGGCCGGCCGCGTGTGGACGAACTGCTATCACGCCTATCCGGCTCACGCCGCCTTCGGCGGATACAAGGAATCGGGCATCGGCCGCGAAACCCACAAGATGATGCTGGACCATTATCAGCAGACCAAGAACCTGCTGGTCAGCTACAGCCCCAAGGCTCTCGGCTTCTTCTGAGAGCGGGCCTGATCAAAGAAATTTGCGCGGCCCTGGCGACGGGGCCGCGCATTTTTTTGGCGGCGAACGGAGGAGTTCATGATCGCTCGCGTTGACGCCACGGCGGAAGCCCTGCTCTGGATCGACCGCCTCAAGGCTAAACATGGCTCCCTGGTGTTTTATCAACACCACGGTTGCTGCGAAGGAGGGGCCGCGCCGGTTTGCCTTTCGGAGGGCGATTACAGATCGAGCCGGAATGATCGGCTGCTCGGCGAAATTGGCGGCTGCCCCTTTTTTATGAGCGGACATCAATTCGAACAATGGCGACATATCCAGGCGATCATGGATGTGGCGCCAGGCCTCGGCTCCGGCTTTTCCCTTGAGGCGCCGGAAGGCGTGGGTTTCTTCACGCGCCTGCGTTTCTTCAGCGCCGCTGAAATTGAACAATTGGCCGTCGCCGGCGAGCCTCCGTGCGCAGCGTAGCAAAGACTCCGGCGGCAAATTTGCCGTCGTTGCGGCGACACCGGTTCAATCGGAGCGGAAAATGCTCCGGCCGCAACGTCGAACAGGAAGCAGAAGGGAGCAAACAAATGCCCGCGCCCGCACGAGTCGACGCGACCGCCGACGCTTTGCTATGGATTGTCCGCCTGAAGGCCAAACACGGCCCGCTGGCCTTTTATCAATCGGGCGGCTGCTGCGAAGGCTTTGCGCCTTTGTGCTACGCTGTGACGGATCTCAGGGTCGGTCCATACGACGTGCTGCTTGGCGACATCTGTGGTTGCCCCTTCTATATCCGCGACAATCAGTTTGAATATTGGCGCCACACCCAGCTCATCATCGACGTGGTCCAGGGCGGCGGCGCCGGGTTTTCGCTGGAAGGCCCGGAAGGAATCAGCTTCCTGACCCGCTCGCGCCTCTTCACCGACGCCGAATGCGAAGAACTCGCCGCAGCCGGCGAACCGCCCCGCGCCGCGTGAGAAGGAACAACGCCGATTGCCGCGACAATTCCCATCGGCTAAACCGGAAGCATGACTCCATCCTCCGCTCCCGTCGATCGTCTGGTTCTCGCTCTTGCGCAGGTCAATTCCGTCGTTGGCGACATTGGCGGCAATCTCGATCGCGCTCGCACAGCGCGGAAAAAGGCGGCGGAATTCGGCGCCGATCTGGTGATGTTTTCCGAACTGTTCCTCGCAGGCTATCCGCCGGAGGATCTGGTGCTGCGGCCGGCGTTCCAGGAAGCCTGCCGCTCCGCCGCCGAAGTCTTGGCCCGCGAGACCGCGGATGGCGGCCCGGCGGTGCTGATCGGCTTGCCATGGATGCAGGACGGATTTTGCCATAACGCCTACGCCCTGCTCGACGGCGGCCGCATCGCCGCCGTCCGTTTGAAAGTCGACCTGCCCAATTACGGCGTGTTCGACGAAAAGCGCGTGTTCCGGCCCGGTCCTTCGCCCGGCCCGGCAGCCTTTCGCGGGGTTCGCCTCGGACTGCCGATCTGCGAGGACATTTGGGGGCCAGACGTCGTCGAGGTCCTGCATGAGACCGGCGCGGAAATCCTGCTGTCGCCGAACGGCTCGCCTTATTGGCGGGGCAAGGACGCCGAGCGCCTGAGCATCGCCACGTCGCGGGTCGCGGAAAGCCGACTGCCCCTGGTCTATCTCAACCAGGTCGGCGGCCAGGATGAATTGGCCTTCGACGGCGGTAGTTTCATCGTCAACGCCGATTGTTCGCTCGGCGGCCGGTTGCCGTCCTTTACCGAGACGGTGGCGAAAGTGGTGTTCGAGCGTCGCAGCGGCGGCTGGACCTGCGTCGAGGCGCCCGACGCGCCGGTGCTGGACGACGACCGCGCCGATTATTCCGCCTGCGTGCTTGGCCTGCGCGACTATGTCGCCAAGAACAATTTTCCCGGCGTCGTCCTCGGCATGTCCGGCGGCGTCGATTCGGCGCTTTGCGCGGCGATGGCGGTGGACGCGCTTGGGCCTTCCGGCGTCCATGCGATTATGCTGCCCTATCGCTTCACTTCAGGGGAATCTCTGAAGGACGCCGCCGATTGCGCGACGGCGTTGAACCTGCGCTATGACATCCTGCCCATCGCCGACGCCGTCGAAGGCGTCGAGACGGCGCTGGCGCCGCTTTTCACCGGAACCGAGCGCGGGGTGACGGAGGAAAACATCCAGGCGCGGGCGCGCGGCTTATTGCTGATGTCGGTATCCAACAAATTTGGGCCTATGCTGGTGACCACCGGCAACAAGTCGGAAATGTCGGTCGGCTACGCCACGCTTTACGGCGACATGAACGGCGGCTTCAACCCGATCAAGGATCTCTACAAGACCCAGGTGTTCCGCCTCTGCGCCCTGCGCAATCGCTGGAAGCCGGAAGGCGCGCTCGGCCCCGACGGGCCGGTGATTCCGCAAAACATCATCACAAAACCGCCGACGGCGGAATTGCGCGAAAACCAGAAGGATCAGGATTCGCTGCCGCCCTATGAGGCGCTCGACGATATGCTGGAATGTTTGGTGGAGCGGGACATGCGCATCTCCGACATTGTCGAGCGGGGTCACGAGCTTGAACTGGTGCGGAAAATCGAGCGGATGCTTTATCTGGCGGAATACAAGCGGCGCCAATCTGCGCCGGGGGTCAAGGTGACGCGGAAAAACTTCGGCCGCGACCGCCGCTATCCGATCGTCAATCGCTTCCGCGATCCCGGAGCCCCGGCCCATGCGCCGGATATGTCCATCGCCCCGGAAGCTCCGGTCGGATCGAGCCAAAGGTTCGAGGATTAAGAATGGCAGGCTGAATCGGAGCCGTCATTGCGAGCGACAGCGAAGCAATCCAGACTAGGGCCACGACAACGTTTCATCCAGCTGCTTTTGGCCATCCGGGGACGGTGCACGAAAGACTTGAAATTCTTTGGCGCCGCCTCGCAGGGTTGAGCTTGCGGCTTTAGACTGGATTGCTTCGCTGTCGCTCGCCATGACGA
>NZ_JBKQOU010000307.1:0-2687 GCF_052145335.1 Rhodoblastus sp. | reverse complement strand
CTGGAACATGGCGTTCAGCTTCTATCAATCGCTGCGCACGGTGCCGCTCGATCTCGACGAGGCGAGCCGCGCTTTTCGTTTCTCGTCATGGCAGCGATTCTGGCGCGTCGAAGCGCCCTTCGCCGTTCCCGGCCTCGTCTGGAACATGATGATGAGCATGTCGGGGGGCTGGTTCTTCGTCGTCGCCTCCGAGGCGATCAGCGTTGGCGACGAACAGATCGCGCTGCCGGGCATCGGCTCTTACGTCGCTCTTGCGATCGAGCGGCAGGATCTCGGCGCGATCGGCTGGGCGCTGCTGGCGATGACCCTCGTCATTCTCCTCTATGATCAACTCATGTTCCGGCCGCTGGTCGTCTGGGCCGACCATTTCCGCTTCGAGCAATCCGCCGCTCAAACCACGCCGCATTCGTGGTTCCTCACGGTGCTGCAGCGCGCCCGCCTGCTGCAGGGCGCGGCCCGGCCGTTGAGCGCTGCGATGAGGCGGATTTTGCGCGCGCCGGTTCTCAACTGGGACATCCCGGGCCCGATCGTCACCGAAGTTTCCGGGAAAGGGCGGTTTTTCGACCGGCTGTGGGTCGTCTTCGTCGTCGCCATGGCCTTGGGCGCGGCGGCCTTGATCGTTCGCTACGTCGCCGCATCCCTGAGTTGGGCCGATGTTTTCACCGCATTCCGGCTCGGCTTTTATACCTTGTTGCGCGTCGCCGTGATGATTGTCCTGAGTTCCTTGATCTGGGTTCCGGTCGGCGTATTGATCGGCCTGAGGCCGCGCCTAGCGGAAAAAATCCAGCCTCTGGCGCAGTTTCTCGCCGCCTTTCCCGCCAATCTGCTGTTTCCTTTCGCCGTCATCATGATCGTCCGGTTCCATCTGAACCCGGACATTTGGCTGAGCCTTCTGATGATCATCGGCACGCAATGGTATATTTTGTTCAACGTCATCGCCGGCGCCACGGCCTTCCCGACCGATTTTCTGGAGGCCGCCGAAAATTTCCAGATTCATGGCTGGCAATGGTGGCGGAAAGTCATCCTGCCGGGGATTTTCCCCTATTTCGTCACCGGCGCCCTGACCGCTTCGGGCGGCTCATGGAACGCCAGCATCGTCGCCGAATCCGTCTCCTGGGGACAGACCCAACTCACCGCGCATGGGCTCGGCGCCTATATCGCCGACCAGACCGTCGCTGCGGACTATCCGCGCATCGTCCTCGGCATAGCCGTCATGTCGCTCTATGTGATTTTCTTCAACCGCGTTCTCTGGCGCCGGCTCTATGCCTATGGCGAACGCCGGCTGCGGCTGGATTGAGGGTAGACCATGCTTGAAGCCGTGCAAAAGCCTTTGAGCCAGTCGAAAGCGGTGCTCGAAATGTCCCATATCCACCAGGCTTTCGGACGGCCGGGCGGCGGAGCTTCGGTGGTTCTCGAAGATATCAGCGTCAGTCTGCGGGAAGGCGAGATCGTCGGCGTGCTGGGGCGCTCCGGTTGCGGCAAGTCCACGCTTCTGCGCATCGCCGCCGGGTTGATGAGGCCGAGTTCAGGCGGCGTCGCCTTCGAGGGCGCGCCTCTCGACCGGCCGGCCAAGGGCATAGCGATGGTTTTCCAAACTTTCGCGCTGTTTCCCTGGCTTACCGTGCTGGAAAACGTGCTGGTCGGGCTCGACGCGCTGGGCGTGCCGGAAGTCGAGGCCAATGCGAAAGCCCTGAAGGCGATCGACATGATCGGCCTCGACGGTTTCGAGAGCGCCTATCCGCGCGAACTCTCCGGCGGAATGCGCCAGCGCGTCGGCTTCGCCCGCGCCCTGGTCGTCGATCCGACCGTACTTTTGATGGACGAGGCCTTTTCCGCCCTCGACGTGCTTACAGCCGAGACCCTTCGGTCGGATTTCATCGACCTGTGGACCGAAGGTAAACTGGCGATCAAATCGGTGATGCTGGTCACCCATAATATCGAGGAGGCGGTGTTCATGGCCGACCGCATCGTCGTTCTCGCGCCCGATCCCGGACGCATCGCGGCGGAAATCGAAGTGCCGCTGCCGCGTCCACGCGAAAGGCTGTCGCCGGTGTTCCGCGAAATCGTCGACGATATTTACGCGCGCATGACCGCCGGGCGCGGGGGCGGCGGCGACGGCAAGGGCAAGCCCGCGCTGGCTGGCCTCGGCATGTGCCTGCCTTTCGTCTCCTGTTATCGCATCGTCGGGCTGATGGAATTGCTGGCCGAGCCGCCCTTCGACGAAATGGCTGATTTGCGCTCGCTCGCGGGGCGGCTGCATCTCGATGTGGATCATTTGCTGCCCGTGACCGAGGCCCTGCAAATCCTCGGCTTTGCTGAAATGCGCAACGGGTTTTTGCATCTTACCCCGGCCGGAAACATTTTCGTCGGCGGCGCGGCGGAGGCGCGTAAAAAACTGTTTTGCGAACATCTGTTGCGAAATGTCCCGCTCGCCGCGCATATACGCCTCGTCCTGTCGGAGCGGCCGGGACATGCGGCGCCGCGCCAGCGCTTTTCACCGGAACTCGAGGACCATCTGACCGTGCCCGACGCCGAGCAGACTCTCGCCGCCGTGATCGACTGGGGACGTTTCGCCGAAATCTTCGCCTATGACCAGCGGCGACGCTTGTTCAGCCTGCCGCCGGAAACCACGTAAAAGAAAACTAAATTCGTTCGCCTTGACGGCGCCGCCTGATGAGGATCAACTT
>NZ_JBKQOU010000306.1:0-4381 GCF_052145335.1 Rhodoblastus sp. | reverse complement strand
ATTTATTTTACATTTATTACTGGGCTCACGATCGGTTACGGGGATTTTGTCCCTAAGCATTTCATTTCTCGCCTTGCCGCAGTGGTCATCGGTATTGACGGGGTGGTACTGATGGGGCTTATCGCAGCCATAGCCGTCCGCGCCTTGGATACGCCTCCTTCAGACAAATAGGGGCGACGGTCGCCGGCGACATCTTGATCACAAATAGCAAACATAAGACGGTGACCGCATGAAATCCGTGGAGATTATTTATCGGTACTGCGCGCAAACTGAACCGGTGCGCCCACGGCCTGCAGATTCAGACACAGCTCGCCTACGTCTGGACGAAGGAAATCAAGCTTTCGCGGCTTTACTCGAAAGTATGGCGAGCGACGAAGCTGTCGCGAGGCGCGTCATCCAGGTGGACTCGCGAGATTTCGGCTTGGCAGGCGGCTCCAGAGAGAGCCCCAAGCAAAGACCCTTTGCTGCAGTGCTCGGATGCTCCGACGCGCGGGTGCCAGTCGAACTGATCTTCAACGAAGGGCCGAACGACCTATTCGTCATCAGGGTTGCTGGAAATAGTCTCGGAAGCGACGTCCTTGGCAGCCTAAGCTATGCGGTTGAGCATTTAGGCGGCAGCATAAAATTAATCGCGGTCCTCGGTCATAGCGGCTGTGGCGCAGTGTCCGCCGCGGTTGATATCTTCCTGGATCCGAGACGATATTTCGAGCATGCCGCCAATCATTCGCTCCGCGGCATCCTGGATAGGATGCTCGTTGTGGTCCAGGCGTCCGCAAAACGAATGCTGGAGATCTTTGGACCAGATGTCGCGCAATATCCTGGTTATCGCGCTGCCCTCATTGAAGCGGCAATCGTGGTCAACGCAGCGCTTGCCGCCTATACAGTGAATAAGGAACTGAAAAACCAGGAATTTGGCGACATCAAAGCGGTATACGGCGTTTATGTTGTCGAGAGCCGCGAGGTTTGGTCGCCACATCGCGGGACAGCCATGTGGAGCGGACTGGCTGATCCACCGATTGATCCAGAGAGCTTTACTGAACTCGGAAATGCTGTGCTAAATTCGAATCGGATTTTGTCTATACTCAAAGCGGAGTGAGCGGCGCAATTTATCGCGCTCGTCTGGCCACTGCCCCAAGACTAATAATGAGTTTCACTATAAAATGTTTGATCTGGCCTTCCAAGCAGGCCCGCCGACGCCCATTTTCAGACTTGACGAGCCTATCGCAGGGTGACGATACGCGCACCGCGAAACTCGTTGCGAGTAGTTGATGCGCAACAGGAGCCGAAGATGCGAGCCGAGACATTGCTGCGGAAACTCCGTTTTCAGGAGGCTATTTCTGAAGATGAGCTCAACGCGTATCTCAAGAAAGTGAAGTCCGACGGCTCGCTTCCACCTGACGAAATTCTGATTTTGCTCGAGTTGATGAAACAAAGGATTGAGAACGTCTTGGTCGAGGACTTCAAGGCGGTGTCGAGCCTTGCCGGTGGCGATCGTCCCTCAGCGGAAAAGCCGAGAAAAATTGACGAGCAAAATGCATTGCGAGCTATCGTTTCAAAACTTACAAAATGATAGTTTCAATGGCGTACGCCCATTGGGTCCTTAAATCACGGGATGCACAGGAGGCTCGCCTCCTCAATTGGGCTGTATTATGCCTCCTTTTCATTTGCTTGGCAGCGATCAATTGGGAGACCATTCAAAATGGCCCGCCTGAACGGTTCATCAGACACGTATGACATCCTATGCGCGCGACCAACGCATTGCACATTTGCACTTTAGATTCGCCGGCCGAAGGTCGACGTTCGACAAGCGAGGTGGCGAAGAAAGTATTTGGTCTCGAACGGCAGCTTTGGGCCGAAAACGCTGGCGCGCTCCCCGCCCCCAAACGCCTGCTCGTGGCGCCAAGCAGGCGGCAAACATCGTTTGCGAACGACTGGAATCCGCATTCGTAGCCTCGCGGAGGGAGGTATCTTAGGCCGCGCAGGGAACGTGGAGATTAGCGATAGGGAGGTTATGTCAATGACCTAGCCCATGATGGCCCAGCCGGCCGCCGTCACGGCCAGGTCCACGGTTTCCTGGCTTGCCCCGGCAAAGGCGTCCTGGGCCGCGCGCTCCCGTGCGACGAAAAGCCTTACATGTTGTTCGCCATCCTGATCTAGCATCAACAACAACCCTCATGGCGCCTGTGTCCGGAGTGATTTAGCTCCATTCCGTTTTTGGAGAATGAGATATCGATCTTTTATTTTCGATGTCGTCGATGAAGCTATTCAAGATGTCTCGGCCGACGCGTCGGGACACGTACTCCCCTTGCGGGAGAAGGTGGCGCGAAGCGCCGGACAAACGATTCTTGTGGACATATTTGACCGCATTGGCGAGAAGGTTTCAGCTTGTCTCGTAGCGGCCTCCGGGGCCCGGAGGGGAATTTGGTTCGAGAATCCAATCGACGGACGCGCTTCGTCCTCCCGGCCGCTGCGCCGCGCCGTTCGCGGGCCATCGTCGCTGTGCTGCTTGTCGCGGCGCCATTGGCGGCGTGCGGGACGCCCCGGCCTGTCAGCGGCTTTCTGACGCCCGTGGCGACGCCGGCGAATGGCGCGACCGAACACACCATTTTCCTCGCCACGACCCGTCAGCGCGATCCCAGACCCGGGACGCTGTTCAACGGCGAAAGGTCGTCAGCGCTCAGTTACGCCGAGCTGACGGTTTCGGTCCCTCCCACCCACGTTCCGGGCGCGGTCGAATTTGCGAAAGCGGCGCCGGGCGATCCCAACACCGAATTCGTGGCCCGCTCCGCCGAGATTATCGACGGCGACAAGGCTTTCGTGCAGGCGCTGAACGCCCAGCTCGCGCTGCGCCCGAAGGGCCAGCGCAACATTTTCCTGTTCGTTCATGGGTTCAACACCTTGTTCGCCGAGGCGGCGTACACCCAGGCGCAGCTGGTTCACGATTCGCGCGCTCCCGCGGTGCCCGTGACGTTCACCTGGGCTTCGCGCGGCGACGCTTTGCAATATGTCTACGACAACAACAGCGCCACCGTCGCGCGAGACAGCCTCGTGCACACTATAAGTCTGCTGCTTTCCAGCAACGCCGAGAAGGTCAACATCCTCGCCCATTCCATGGGCAACTGGGTGACGGTCGAGGCGTTCCGGCAGTTGAAATTGAGCGGCGGCGTCAAGGACAAGTCCAAGATCGGCTTGATCCTGCTGGCGGCGCCCGATCTCGATTACGACGTGTTCAAATCGCAGTTGCGCACCATCGGCAAGATCGACCACCCGTTCTATGTTATCCTTTCCCGCGACGACAAGGCGCTGGGGATTTCGAGCTTTATTGCCGGCAATGAAACCCGGGTCGGCAACGCGAGCAACTCCGCCGAACTGACGGAGCTCGGCGCGACGGTCATCGATCTGAGCGACGTCCAGGCGAACGACCCGGTCAACCACGGCAAGTTCATGGAACTCGCGACGATCGGGCCGGAGATGCGGACTTTACTCGCCTCGGGAGTCAAAACGGGTCGCGGCCCTGGCGCCGCGGCGGTAGCGACCAATTCGCTGGTCACATTGCTCGGCGCGCCGGTCAAGATCATCGGCGCCGTGGCGCAATAGGCGCCGGCGACAGCTGTGAAGCGCGCCATATCCTGCTCCCCAAGACGCCGTTCGCTGCCGCGAAAATTTCCTCTTTGCATGTACTCAGGGGCGAAGCAGAGGTCGAGCGGGCCGACCGCCCGCCCGCAAAAATAACAGAAAGTTCATTAGTCAGAAACGGACCGGTAAACCGGAAGTTGTTAAGTTCATCTTCGAAAAGACGGCGTGATAACCCCCCAATCACGAAATCTGGCTTCCGGCCCGAGAATTTCAACGCGTACTGGGCCGAGTTCCGCGCCAAAAAAACGGCCTCCGACTCGGGGGCCGTTTTCTTTTGGCGACAACAGCTTCGGCAGGATCGGCTGCAGCGACCGCAGGGGGTTGGGTTTTACAATATTTTCATCGAACGCCTGGGCGAATGACCGCAAACCGCAGACAGCGCGGGCTTGCTCAGTAAGCGTCGAATTACTGCTCAGGGCGCCTAGGCGTCGTTGGCACCCGCCAGCGAAGGGCCGCTTCAAGGCCGACCGCTGCGGTTGTTGCACATGCCGCTGACGGCTTCTAGGCGTCCGAGCTTGACCACCAGATATTGTTTCGCGGCAGCAACCGGATAGGCGAAGCATCGGATTGACCTCAAAACATTTTAATCCGAAACATTTTGGTCAGAAACCTTATGGTGTCCTAAAAATGTCCCGAGGTGTGTGCGGCATCATCGAGCGCCCGACCCGCCCGCCCCGCAATCCCCTTGCCCCCTCTTGGGCGATAAAGGATTCCTTTTACGAAGAGCCCTCAGCCATTGCGCGAT
>NZ_JBKQOU010000305.1:0-72511 GCF_052145335.1 Rhodoblastus sp. | reverse complement strand
GTAAAAATAAATGGTTTATACGTTTTAAGGATTGTGATGCGCTTATGGCGAACAATAACTTAAAATATGCGGCGTATGTTTAAGAGCTTTATTGCATTTCTTAATTGTGAAGCCGGGCGTACAGGTGCCTTATTCATAGACAATACAGTAACATAGCGCATGAATATTCTGGTTAATAAACGATTACGAGTTGACGACAAGGGGAATTACGGCGCATTCGCGCCGCGTCAATCGGCGCTGGGCAGGCGGCGCATGGTGAATTCGATATTGCCGTCGTCCAATTCGCGCCAGGATTCGATTTCCGTCATATAGGCGGCCTTGGGAAAGCGGCTGAACCATTCGCGGGCTTTTTCGCGGGCCTTTTCTCGCGGCAAGGTGAAGGATTCTCGCTTGAATCCGTCCGCCGTCCGCCTCTCGCTGGAAAGCCGCGACAGTTTCTGCGCCAGGCGCGCGGCGAGATCGCCGGGATTTCTGTTTTCGACGGCCATGATAGTCCCCGCCTAAAATTAAACCACTAATGGCGCGGCGGCGTCCAGCGCGATTCGTCGCGCGCTTCATCTATCAGTCGCGCCACGACTTGCGGGTCTTGCGGGAAACCGGCGCGAATCCACAGGGACTGCAGATGTTTCAGCGCGTCGCCCAGTCCGGCGCCTTGCGCCACGCCGCGCGCGATCAGGTCCGAGGCGGCGAAAGGCGGTTTCGGCGCCGGCGTGTCGCGCAAAAAGGCGTCGGCGCGCAGAAAGTCCGGATCGTCGGGCGCAGACCCGCTTTCCGCCTGGATCAGCGTCAGGCCGTCGCGCGCCGCAGGCGCTCCATGCGAGAACAACGCCTCGCGCAGCACTTTGGTTTCCGGGGGCGCCGCCGCGCCATGCCAGGCGGAGCAGACCCTGGCCATGGCGCTCAGGCGGCGCTTTTGCGCATTGGACAAGCGCAAGCCGTCGGCCAGCCTGTCGGCGTCGGCTTCGCTATGCAGGGCGAGCGCCGCCAGGACCAGTAAAGGGTCGGAAATTTTTCGAAGCGTCAGCGTGGCGGCGACGCGCCGCATCCGCGCTGGCCAGGGCGCGACGCGCAAATAGCTCAGCAGTCCGGCCCCGGCCATGGTCTCGATGACGAAAGCGGCGCGCTTGGCCGCCAGAATCTTCAGCGTTTCGGCGCCAAGCCGTTCCCGTGACAGAGTGGCGATGCCCCCGCGCAACGCGATGCAGGCTTCAAATCCCGGCGCGTCGAGCGGTCCGTCGCCATAGGAGGCGGAAAATCGGAAGAAGCGCAGAATGCGCAGAAAATCCTCGGAGATGCGTTTTTCCGGCTCGCCGATGAAACGGATGCGCCGCGCCGCCAAATCATCCAGGCCGCCGGTATAATCGTAAAGCCTGCCGTTGGCGTCGACCGAGAGCGCGTTGACGGTGAAATCGCGCCGCAAGGCGTCGGCGGCGAAATCGCGGCCGAAACGCACTTTCGCCCGCCGCCCATCGGTTTCGACGTCCTCGCGCAGCGAAGTCACTTCGAAATGGGTTCCATCGAAAACCAGCGTCAAGGTGCCGTGGTCGATGCCGGTGGGAACGACGCGCAGCCCAGCTTTGCCAGCTTTTTCTGCGATGGTTTGCGGCAGGGCGGCGGTGGCGATGTCGATGTCGGAAATTTCTTCGCCGAGCAAGGCGTTGCGCACGGCGCCGCCGACGACGCGGACTTCCTCGCCCTCAAGGGCTTTGAACAGCTTTTTCAGGGCGGCCCGCGCGAGAAGCTTTTTGATGGCCTGCTGCGAATTTTCCGGCGTCACTGGAAATGTCCCGGCGTCAGGCGGCCGTTTTCGTCGATATGGGCGGGAATATAGGCGCCGCGGCTGCGGCCGTCGAAAAAGCCGGCGACGAGAAAGCTGGCGATGGCCAAAAGGAGCCCGGCCAGGGTGAGCCAGGACACGGCGCCGCGCGACCAATGCTCAACCAGCAGCGGATGACGCGCCCGGAACACCAGGAAAAACGCGTAAAGCAGGAATGGCAGAGTGAAGAGGCCGAGGGTTTCCAGCAACGAGCGCGCCATTTAGCGATAAAGCCTCTCGTAGAGATTGCGGATCATGCCCGCCGTCGCGCCCCAGATATAGCGGTTTTGATAGGGCATGGCGTAAAATTGCCGCTCTTTCCCCTGCCATTGGCGTCTCAGCCGCTGATGATTGGCGGGGTTCATCAGAAAGGACAAGGGCGTCTCGAAAGCCTCGTCCACTTCCTGCCGGTTCAGACTCAGAACGAGGGGCGGGCGCAGCAGCCCGACCAGCGGAAAGACGCGAAAGCCGGTCGAGGTCTGGTAGGGATCTAGACAGCCGAGAATTTCGATGTTTTCACGCCCGAGGCCGATTTCCTCCTCCGCCTCGCGCAGGGCGGCGTCGAGCGGCGATTCGCCCGGTTCGATCTTGCCGCCGGGAAAAGCGATCTGGCCGGAATGGTCGCGCAAGGCGGCGGCGCGCTGGGTCAACAATACGGTCGCGCCGCCCTGGTGCGCGACGACCGGCGCCAGCACGGCGGCGGGGCGCGCTGGCGCCGGAATCAGCGCGGTTTCGCCGGGCAGAGGCTCGTCCAGACGATGGTCGCCGTGATGCGGACGGGTCGCGGGATCGAAAGCCTGTTCCGGCCAGCTCTGGCCGAGGATTTTTTGCGCCCGGGCGCAAAAATCCTCGGCGCTGAAAATTTGGTCCACCAGATTCATATCAAGCCCGCAATGTCGCGCATCGGCGCCATCGGGAAAAAGCCGCCGCCGGAATGAACGCCGAAAAACTCCTCGCCATCGACGATGCAGACGCCGCCCCAGCCGACGAGATCATAAAACAGGGCGCGCTTGACCAGGGCCCAGAGATCACCGCGCACCAGCACATAAGGTTTCAGGCCGCCGCTATCGCCGGGCAGAAACTTCAGCGGATTTTTCGGCGAAATCTCCACCCAGTCTTCGACATTGGTGCGCAACCGTAGAACCTGCGTCGCGCCTTCACCCTCGCGTAAAAGCTCGACGCCGAGAAAAGGCGCGTCCTCGACGGTGACGCCGACCCGCTCGACCGGCGTGACCAGCACGAAACGCTCGGGATCCTTGCGCAGGACGCCGGCGAAAAGCTGCACCAGCGCCGGGCGTCCGATCGGCGTGCCGTTGTAGTACCAGGTCCCGTCGCGGGCGATGCGCATGTCGATCTCGCCGCAATAGGGCGGGTTCCACAAATGCACCGGCGCCGGTCCGCGCGTTTTTTGGACCGCCTCCAGCCCGCGCAGAGGCTCGGCCGGCAAAATCCCATCGCTCATCCGCAAAACTCCGGCGCCATGATTTGGCGGTATTTTATAGCGTCTATGTTGAACGCGGCGAATTTAATCGGGTTCTATGCAAAGCCGCGCCAACCTATATGTTAGGCTGCGGCCCGACAATCGCGCCGCCAAAAAACCAGACCCGGCCCGCGCCGCCGCCTTTGGAGAAAATCTGGAATGAACGCCGACCCCGCCCTCCGGGACGAACCAGCCTCCCTGTCCGAATCGCAGATCGAAAGCCGGGCGCAAAACGCGCTCGATTGCCTTTCCGCCGCGCGCGCCGCCATCGGCCAAGCGATTTTCGGTCAGGATATCGTGGTCGAGGAGGCGGTGGTGACGCTGCTTTCGGGCGGCCACGCCCTGTTCGTCGGCGCGCCCGGATTGGCCAAGACGCTGCTGGTCGACACGCTCGGCCGGGTGCTGGGACTCGACGCCAACCGTGTGCAGTTCACTCCCGATCTCATGCCCACCGACATCCTCGGCTCGGAAGTGCTGGAGGAAAGCTCAGACCATCGCCGCGCCTTCCGCTTCATCAAGGGGCCGATTTTCGCGCAATTGCTGATGGCCGACGAAATCAACCGCGCCAGCCCGCGCACCCAGTCGGCGCTGTTGCAGGCGATGCAGGAATACCATGTCACCATCGCCGGCGAGCGTTACGACCTGCCCAAACCTTTCCACGTGCTGGCGACACAAAATCCGCTGGAGCAGGAAGGCACCTATCCGCTGCCGGAAGCCCAGCTCGACCGCTTCCTGATGCAGATCGACGTTCCCTATCCGGAACGCGCGGCGGAAAGGCGCATCTTGATCGAAACGACGGGACAGGCGCGGCCCAAGCCTTTGGCTGTCCTCGACGCTGCCGGCCTGATGGAGATTCAGGCGCTGGTGCGGCTGATGCCGGTAGGCTCCGCGATTGTCGAATGTATCCTGGATCTGGTCCGCGCCTTGCGGCCGGGCGAGGGCGATCCCGAACTGACGCGCCACATCTCCTGGGGCCCGGGACCTCGCGCGGCGCAGAGCCTGATGCTGGCCTGCCGCGCCCGCGCGCTGACCCAAGGGCGCCTCGCGCCGAGCAAGGCCGATGTGCTGGCGCTCGCCGCGCCGATCCTCAAACACCGCATGGCGCTGACCTATAGCGCCCGCGCCGACGGCGAGAGCATCGCCGCCGTCATCGACCGGCTGACGCAAAGATTCGCCTGATGGCGCCAAACCACGCCTTCCTGCCGCCTGAAAACGCCCGGCCCGACCCCGGCAAACGCCGTCAGGCCCTCGATCTGGCGCGACGACTTCCGGCTCTGGCGCTCGCCGCGCGTCAGGCGGCGGCGTCGTTGCAGACGGGACTGCACGGGCGCAGGCGTTCGGGCATGGGCGAAAATTTCTGGCAATTCCGTCCTTTCATCGCCGGCGAGGCGGCGCAGAACGTCGATTGGCGGCGCTCGGCGCGCGACGACCGGCTTTACGTGCGCGAAAGGGAATGGGAGGCGGCGCAGGTTCTCTGGGTCTGGGCCGATCTCTCCGCCTCGATGAATTTCCGGTCGAGCGACGCCCTGCCGTCGAAGCTCGACCGCGCCCTGATCCTGGCCCTGGCTTTGGCGGATTCGTGCGCCCGCGCCGGCGAGCGCACCGGCTGGCTCGGTTTCACCCGGCTGATTTGCGCGCGCGACATTGTCGATCGCATCGCCGTGGCGTTGATCGGCGAAGCACGCCGCAACGAGGATAACTTCGACGACCTGCCCCCCGCCCTGCCGCTGCGGCCTCGGGAAAAGGCGGTGCTGATCGGCGATTTTCTTGTCGATCCGGCGCAAGTTGCTGCGCTTGTGAAAAAGCTTGCCGCCAATGGCGCGCGCGGCCATGTGCTGATGGTTTACGACCCCGCGGAACAGGCTTTTCCGTTCGCAGGCCAGACCGAGTTTTTCGACGAGGCGGGCTCTATGCTGCGCGCCGGAAGGGCGGAGGATTACGCCGCCATCTATTCCCAGCGGCTTGAAGCGCATCGCGACGCTTTGGCTTTAGCCGCGCGGGCTCAAGGCTGGACTTTCGCCCTTCATGCGACCGACCGTCCCGCCGCCGAGGCTCTGCTCCATCTGCGGCTGGCGCTGACGGCGGATGGCGCCCGATGAGCTTTATTCCGCTCGCCTTTTCCGCGCCGTGGGTGTTGCTGGCTTTGGCCGGGGCGCCTTTACTCTATCTCTTGCTGCGGGTGACCCCGCCGCCGCCACAGCGCGTCGCCTTCCCGCCGCTGAAACTCATACTCGACCAGAAAAAACCCGACGCCACGCCGGCGCGCACGCCGTTCTGGCTTTTGCTTTTGCGCATGGCGCTGGCGGCCCTCGTCGTCCTCGCCATGGCCGGGCCGGTTTTTTCCCCCGCCGGCGCTCCGGTCGCGGGCAAAGGCCCTTTGCTGCTGCTGGTCGACGATTTCTGGACGGCGGCTCCTGATTGGGTTTTGCGCATGAAGGCGGCCGAAGCGCGGCTTGAGGAGGCGGGACGGCAAGGCCAGCCCGCCGCCGTGATGGCTTTGTCGGAAACCGCGGCGCCGAAACTGGAGGAATTTTCCACCGCTCTGGCGCATTTGCGCGCGCTGGCGCCAAAAGCCTATCTTCCCGCCCGAATGCCGGCGCTGGCAAACATCGCCGAGTTTCTGCAAGCGCAAAAGACAGACCATGTGGTCTGGCTGAGCGACGGACTGGCGGACGCGGACGGCGCGAACTTTGCCCGCGAACTCGCGGCGCTGGCGCCAGGTACGGAAATCCTGCGTGGTCCGCGCGCGACACGGATTTTGGACGGCGCCGATAATCAGGCGGCGGCGATGGAGGTTTTACTGAGGAGATCAGCGGCGACGGGAGCTTCCGCTGGCAAAATCCAGGCCTTTGACGCGAAGGGGGCGCCCCTCGGCGAGGCGGATTTCGATTTTGCCGCCGCGTTCGAGGCCAAGGCCCGTTTCGATCTGCCCACGCAATTGCGCAATGAAATCGCCCGTCTCGTAATTTCCGGTGAAAATTCCGCCGGAGCGACTTTTCTGCTCGACGCCGGGGCGCGTCGGCGGCGCGTCGGTCTGGTTTTTGGCGGCAGCGCGGAACAGCCCTATCTCTCGCCGCTGCATTATCTGCGCGATGCGCTCTCCCCCTTCGCCGATGTGCGCGAGACCAAGCCCGGCGATCCCGATCCCGTCGCGCATCTCCTCGACGGCGGCGCGGACCTCTTGATCCTCGCCGACGCCAATGTTGCAGCTCCGGAAACACGCGAAAAACTCGACGCCTTTCTCGCCGCCGGCGGCGTCATCCTGCGTTTCGCCGGGCCGCGACTGGCGGCCGGCGGCGACGACTACTTTCCCGTCCGGCTGCGGCGCGGCGGTCGCACCCTTGGCGGCGCTTTGTCCTGGGACCATCCCAAGCCCTTGGCGCCCTTTGACGAGAGCAGCCCGTTTTTCGGCCTGACCCCGCCCGCCGAGGCGACCGTGTCGCGTCAGGTTCTGGCCGAACCGGAGGAGGGCCTTCCGGGCAAGACCTGGGCGCGACTGGCGGATGGAACGCCGCTGGTCACCGCAGAGCGGCGCGGACCGGGAAGCCTGATCCTGTTTCATGTCTCCGCCGACGCCAATTGGTCGAACCTGCCGCTATCTGGGCTTTTCGTCGACATGCTGCGCAAAATCCTCGATCGCGCGGGCGTGGTCGGCAAGGCGAGGGCGCCGGGCGAGGCGGTGGCCAACCTGCCGCCTCTGCAGATGCTTGACGGTTTCGGCGCCCTTGTCGCGCCCGCTGCGACGGTGAAGCCTTTGCCGGGCGCGGGAATCGCCGCGCCGGACGCCGATCACCCGGCGGGCCTGTATGGCGCGCCGGAGGCGCCGAGGGCGCTCAACGCCGCCTCGAAGGAGACGCGTCTCGCGCCGCTTGATTTTGCCGGTTTGAAACTCAAGACTTCGGAATTGGAGGGGCCGCATCCGGTCGACCTGCGCCCGCCCCTGCTGATCGCGGCTTTTCTGCTGGCTTTGGCCGATGCCTTGGCGACCTTGCTGCTCGGCGGCCGCTGGAGGCGCCAGGCCGGCCCGGCGATAGCGGCTTTCGCTCTCGTCGCCTTGTTCGGCGCGACGCCGCCGGCGCGGGCGGACAATGCGGACAAAGTCCCGCAGGCCGATATCGAAGCGGCGTTGAACACCAAACTTGCCTATGTCGTCACGGGAGACGCGCGGGCCGACCGGATCAGCCGCGAGGGCCTGACCTCGCTATCGGAAGTTTTGGCGCAGCGCACCGCGCTCGTCCCCGGCGCGCCGCGCGGCATCGATCCGGCGCGCGACGAATTGTCCTTCTATCCGCTGATCTACTGGCCGATCGCGCCGGACCGGCCGCAGCCGGGGGCGGCGGTGGCCAAGCGCATAGGGGCCTATATGAAACAGGGCGGGCTGGTGCTGTTCGACACCCGCGACGGCGGCATGCAGTTCGCCGGGGGGCCGCGCACGGCGGCGCAGAACTGGTTGCGGACTTTTCTCGCCGACATCGACCTGCCGCCGCTGGAGCCGGCGCCGAGGGACCATGTCGTCACCAAGACCTTCTATATTCTCGATAATTTCGTCGGCCGCACCGAAAACGGCCCGACCTATATCGAGGCTCTGCCGCCGGAGCCCGACGCCGCCAATCGTCCCGCCCGCGCCGGCGACGGCGTCTCGCCGATCATCATCGCCTCCAACGATCTGGCGGCGGGCTGGGCCGGGGACAATTTCGGCGAGCCGCTTTATCCGCTCGACCCGGGTGGCCCGCGCCAGCGCGAAATGGCCCTGCGCGGCGGCGTCAATATCGTGATGTACACGCTGACCGGCAATTACAAGGCCGATCAGGTCCATGTCCATGAACTGCTCGAAAGGTTAGGGCATTGAAGGAAGGACTTGGGCATTGAAGGAGTTCAGCCTGGCCTTCGCGCCTCTGGCGCCGCAATGGCTGCTGGTTTTGTTTGCGGCTTTGGCTCTGGCCTGGGTCGTGGCGGCTCTGGTCTTGCGTCGTCGCGGCGCCCTTCCGCGGGCGCTGGTCTTCGCGCTGCTGATTGGCGCGCTCAGCGGCCCGTCGCTGGTCGAGGAGCAGCGCGAAAACCTTCACGACGTGGTCGCGGTGGTGCTCGACCGCAGCGCCTCGCAGAATTTCGACGACCGACGCGCCCAGACCGACGCCGCCCGCGAAGCCTTGGAAAAAGACTTGAAGGCGCTCGGCGATGTCGATGTGCGGTTCATCGACGCCGGCGCATCGCAGACGGACGTGGAGCAGGGCGACGGCACGCGGCTGTTCACGGCGCTCAATTCCGGCCTCGCCGATGTGGCGCCGGAACGGCTCGGCGCAGTGATCATGGTCACCGACGGCGTCGTTCACGACATTCCGACGTCGATCGCCGCCGCCAATCTCAAGGCGCCGCTTCACGCGCTGATCACCGGCCATGAAGGCGAACGCGACCGTCGAGTGACGCTGGTCGAGGCGCCGCGCTTCGGCCTGATCGGCAAGGACGTCGTGTTCACCATCAAGGTCGAGGATGCGCCTGCTTCGCATGATCCGGTGACGGTGACGGTCAGGCGCGACGGCGCGGTGCTGAATCGCGTGCTGGCGCGTCCCGGCGAGCTGGTGAAAATTCCGGTGCGGCTGGAGCATGGCGGCCGCAACGTGCTGGAATTCGACGTCGAGCCGGCGCCCGACGAACTGACCCTGGTCAACAACAAGGCCGTGGCGACGGTCGAAGGCGTGCGCGACCATTTGAAAATTCTGCTGGTGTCGGGCGAGCCCAATCCGGGCGAGCGCGCCTGGCGCAATCTGCTCAAGGCCGACGCCAATGTCGAACTGGTGCATTTCACCATTCTGCGCCCGCCCGAAAAGCAGGACGGCACGCCGATCCGCGAACTGGCGCTGATCGCCTTTCCCACCGCTGAACTTTTCGGCAGGAAGATCGTCGATTTCGACCTGATCGTTTTCGACCGCTATTCCAACATGGGCCTGCTGCCGCCGAACTATTTCGACAATATCGTCAAATATGTCCGCGAGGGCGGCGCCCTGGCCATTGTCGCCGGGCCGAATTTTTCCCAGCCCGACGGGCTCTATTATACCCCGATCGGCAAGGTGATCCCGGCGCGTCCGACCGGCGAGGTGATCGAGACGCCGTTCCGCGCCGCCTTGTCGTCCCTCGGCGCGCGCCATCCGGTGACGCGCGACCTGCCCGGCGCCGAAGCCAGGCCGCCCGCCTGGGGCCAATGGTTCCGCCAGGAACAGGCGGTTTTCATGCGCGGCGCCTCGGTGCTTGACGGCGCGGGCGGCGCGCCGCTTCTGGTGCTGTCGCGCGAAGGCAAGGGACGGGTGGGTCTGCTGCTGACCGACCAGAGCTGGTTGTGGTCGCGGGGGTTTGAGGGCGGCGGCCCCTATGAGGATCTGATGCGGCGCATGGCGCATTGGCTGATGAAGGAGCCGGAGCTGGAAGAGGAATACTTACGCGCGAATGCGAAGGGGCGGGAGGTTGCCGTCGAGCGCCAGACTCTGGGCGATTCCGCCGGCCCCGTTCATGCCGTCGCGCCTTCCGGCAAGGCGGAGGATATCGTCTTGAGTCCGGCGGCGCCGGGACTTTTTCGCGGCAAGGTCACGGCCGATGAATTGGGCCTCTATCGGCTGACCCAGGGCGAGATGACCGCCCTGGTCAATGTCGGGCCGGAAAATCCGCTCGAATATCGCGAAGTGGGGTCGACGCCGGAAAAACTGCGGCCTTTGGCGGAAGCCAGCGGCGGCTCGGTCCGGCGCATCGGCGAGGCCCAGGGAAGCGGGATACGCTTGCCGCGAATCGTCGCCATGCGCGATAGCCCAGTCTATGCCGGCGCAGATTTCATCGGCGTCCGGCGCACTGGCGCCAGCGTCGCTCACGGCATCAGGTTGGCGCCGCTGGCGGTCGGCCTGTTCGGCCTGCTGGCGTTGCTCGGCGCCTTGGTCGCCGCCTGGGCCTGGGAAGGGCGGCGGGGCAGGGCGCGTTAGGTCGTTCCGATCAAAAACGTCACCGCGCCTCGAAAATTTTCCAGCGCGCCCGGCTGCAGGGCGCAATGCAAAAGCCGCGTCGGATCGACCGGGCCGGGAAACTGGAACCGGCCGAATGGCGTGCGCGAAAAACCGAGACGTTCGTAAAACGGCGCGTCGCCGACGAGAATGACCAGGCTATGGCCGGCGGCTTTGGCGGCGTCGAGCGATTTCTGCGCCAGTTCCTCGCCCAATCCCCTCGCGCGGAAGGCTTCTTCCACCGTCAGCGGGCCGAGCAGCAGGGCCGGGGCGCCGCCGATCGCGATGCGCGTCATGGTGTTGGCGCCGACCAGCATGCCGCCGATCCGCGCGAGGTAAGACAGGCTCCAGTCCGGCGCGACGCCCTCGCGCAGGCGATAGGCGGTCTTGGCGAAACGGCCCGGTCCGAAGGCGCGCGCCTCCAGCTTGCGGATAGCGGGCAGGTCGCCGGGGGTCTGCAGGGCGTAATCGAGCGAGAGGTCGGTCATAGGCGATGTATATTTCCATTTCCTTGATCGCGACAAGTCGCGATCAAGGAATCCCTCGCATAAGCCCAAAGGGCTTCTTTAAGAGGCCCGTTTTTCGGCGAGGTCGAAGGGCGCCTGCCGGCGGAAAAGGGAAAGCGGCAATTTGCCGAATCGTCGCGCAAAAAAGAAAAACGCCGGCCGCGAGGGTCGCGACCGGCGTCAAACTCGGCAATACGTCGAAAAGTCTTACTTGGAGCCGTCGGCCTTGAACTGGACGAGGTAGGCCCAGAGATTGTCGCGGTCGGCTTCGTTGGGCAGGCCCGGGAAGGTCATTTTGGTGCCGGGAATCTTCTTCTGCGGCGCGGTGATATATTCCTTGAAGGTCGCCTCGTCCCAGGTCAGGCCGGAATTCTTGTTGGCGTCGGAATAGGCATAGCCTTCCACTGCGCCGGTCTTGCGGCCGTTGAGGCCGTTCAGCTCCGGGCCGACGCCGTTCTTGGCGCCGGGACCGACCTTGTGGCAGGCCATGCACTTGTTGAAAACCTTGGCGCCCGCTTCCGGGTCGCCGGCGGCGAAGGCGGTCGAGGAGATGAACGCGAGGGCGGCGGCGGCCGACAGAGCCTGGATCAGTTTCATGCTTGGTTTCCTTCCTGACGGTCGGGACTAATAGCCCGAATCGGTGCAAATTATTGCCGCCCGGCGACCCGGAAATCGCGTGGCGCTAAAGCAATCTAGGCTGCGGATCGGCACATGACAATCGGGCAAGCGCCCTCAAAGCTTTCGACTTTGGCGCCTCTATTTGTCGCAACGGGGGGCGGTTTGCTGAGTCTGACCGCGAAAAAGTTCGCTCGTTCAATGGCTGACGGCGATGGCTGACATGGAGGCCGCGCGAAAAATCCTGCGCGAAAAATTCGGTTTCGGGGATTTTTTGTCCGGGCAAGGCGAGGCGATCGAAGCCGTGCTCGATGGCGAGGACGTTTTTGTGCTGTGGCCGACCGGCGGCGGCAAATCGCTGATCTATCAATTACCCGCCATCGCGCGTCCAGGCCTGACCGTTGTTGTCTCGCCGCTGGTCGCCTTGATGCGCGACCAGGCGCTGAAACTGCAAAAATCGGGCGTCGCGGCGAGCGCGCTGCACGCGGAGATCGATTCGGGCGCCTACGCGAAACTTTGCCGGGACATTGAGCGTCGGCGCCTGAACCTGCTCTATCTTTCGCCGGAACGGCTGGCTGATTCCGATACTTTGAACCTTCTGCGCGGAGCGGACGTGCGCCTGCTGGCGGTGGACGAGGCCCATTGCGTCGCGCAATGGGGCCACGATTTCCGTCCGGAATACGCAACGATCGGCGAGGCGGCCGAGGTTTTGGGCTTCCCGCAAATGGTCGCCGCCACCGCCACGGCGGCGCCGGGCACGCGCGCGCAAATTGTCGAAAAACTGTTTGTCCGTCCGCCGCGCCAACTGATCGGCTCGTTCCGCCGTAGGGCGATTGCGCTTTCGGCTGCGCCGCAGGGGCGCGATTCGACACGCCAGCTTGTCGAACTGGCCGCAGCGCGGCGGAACATGAGCGGAATCGTTTATTGCGGTTCGCGCAAAAAGGCGGATTTCCTGGCGCAAAAGCTTAGCGAGGCAGGCCATAAGGCGGCCTCCTATCACGCCGGTCTGCCGACGCGGACACGCGAGGAGCGGCAGGACGAGTTTCTGGCGCGGCCGGACATGGTCATGGTGGCGACCATCGCTTTCGGGCTGGGCGTCGACAAGCCGGACGTCCGCTATGTCATCCACGCCGACATGCCGGAGCATTTGGAAACGCTCTACCAGGAAACCGGCCGCGCCGGACGCGATGGCCAGCCGGCCGAGGCCATCGCGCTTTATTCGCGCAAAAGCCTGGCGGACCTGCGCGCGGCGAGGTTCGAACTGGCGCGTCTCGATCCGGTGGCGGCGCGGCGCGCGAAAATCCTGGTCGACTATCTCGCCGCTGCCGATTGCCGGGAACAACATATGCTGGCGGCGCTCGGCGAAGTCGGGCCGCCTTGCGGCCAATGTGACAATTGCCGTGGCCGTTTCGGCTTTTTGCGGCGCGCGGCGCGTTTGGCCTGCGGCGCGCCGGCCGAGGCGCGAATTTTGGCTCGCCACGTGATCCACAGCGGATTCGAACGCTTTTCGCGTCCGATGACAGACGCTGAACCAGCTTCGGATGCGTCGCCGGTCGCGGCAGAGTTTTTTTCTCCGCCTCCGGAGCCCGCTCTCGACGTCGGACAGGCACGTCGGCTGCGCGGCTTGCGCGAGGCCCGACGGGCGATCGCGCGGAAGACCGGCGTCGCTCCGGCGCGGCTGATCGGAGACGCGGCGCTGGCCAGCCTGATCGACGCGCGGCCTGCCGACGTGGCGGAACTGATCGCCCGCTGCGGCGATGAAACTGGTCTGCTGGCCCGTTATGGCGCGCCGCTGGTCGAGCGCGCGGATAGTGACCACTTTTGAATCAATATTATCTATCATATTGATTTACAACAATTTATTTGAACATGAAATTTTGGTAATTTCCTTGAGATGGTTCCAAAAATAACATTTGGGACAGTTAATTCTTGTTAAGCTTTGATCATGCGACGAAAGTCGCTTGTGGCCGCCAACGCCGGTTTGAGTTTTCGAGTCATGCTCCATTTCGTTGAGTTTCCGTCGCAGCTTTCCATTCCACCAGTCCGAAATTCCAGGGCGGCGAATCTTTTGCCGCGAAGGGAAAGCCGCAGCGCGGCGTCGGATAGTCTCGACTTCCTGCTCAAGCCGCGCCGGTTGTTGGAAGTCCGGTTCGACCCGAACTCCAAAACCATCTGGTGCTCCATGCGTCACGAAAATTCCGTGAGCTGGACCTTGCCGCTGCTGCGCGAATTCAACGCGCTGAACGCCGATATTCGGGCTTTGTATCAGCGCAACCAATTTGACGAGCCTCCGGTCAAGTTCCTCGTCGGCGGCTCGCTGCGTCCGGGCGTGTTCAACATGGGCGGCGATCTGCCCTATTTTCTTGACCGTGTGCGTGCGCGCGACGCCGAGGGGCTGCGGCATTACGCCTATGCCTGCATCGAGGCCATTTACAATATCTACCACGGCTTCGATTCGCCCGTCGTCACCATGGCCGTGCTGGAGGGAGACGCGCTGGGCGGCGGCCTGGAGGCAGCGCTGAGTTGCCAGTTCGTCATCGCCGAACGTGGCGTCAATCTAGGCTTTCCCGAATCCCTGTTCCACACGTTTCCCGGCATGGGCGCCTATAGTCTGATCTCGCGTCGGCTCGATTCGGCACGTGCGGAAAAGCTGATCATGTCCGGGCGCATGTACAAGGCGGAAGAGTTGCACGAGATGGGCCTGATCGACATGCTCGCGGAAAAAGGCGAGGGTCAGGCGCGCGCTCGGGCCTTCATTGCGGAAAACGGCAAGCGGCATAGCCTGTTGGGGGCGATCGGCAAGGTGCGGCGACGGATCTCGCCGCTGACCATGGACGAATTGCGAGACGTCACCGACATCTGGGTCGACTCGGTGATGCATCTGGCGCCGATCAATCTACGCAAGATGGAAATGTTGGCTCAGTCGCAGGACCGGTTGTTTGAGCAATCGGCGAGCCTGCGCTTCAAACCGGCGCAAAGCCGGTAAGGAAAGGCGTCCGAAATTAACCCCGGACGCCCGAGGGCGGCGTATGAAAACCTTCCCCCCGGTTTTCGTGCGCCGCCTGATTTTTTCGCGCCTTGCCGAATGCGTCGGCCCTGCGCGAATCCGAAGGCTTCATTAGCGCTGCTTGGTGGCAAGCCCGGGGAAAAAACCGAAGCCCCGCCCCGGTTGAACAGGAGCGGAGCTCTCAGGCGTTGGTGTGGCCGCGGGGGAGGGAGCGCGGGCCGCCACTTCCAGCGCCCGGATTTGCGCGCCGTAGGCTGCTTCAGATCATTTCCGCTCACCAGACGGCGACGAGCACGGCGCCGATGAAAGCGAAAGCGGCGCAGATCGACATGATTTCCACTTTGATTGCGGTCGACATGCTCGGGTTCTCCAACGGGTTCGAACCCGGCTAATTCCTGCTTAAACAAGATGCTATTGTAATATTGCTTACATGCTGGAACAATTCCAAACATTAGGCGATGGGGCGCGAATCCTGCGCAAAACGGCGTAAAATGCGCAAAAATTAAGCCGTTTCACGAATGCCGCCGACCGGCGCCGTGTCAGCCCAGGAAGGGAAAGATTGCCGCGCGAAAAAAAATGCGCGATAGCGGCTATAGGCGCCGCGCCTCGCGGCGGACGGGATTGTTCATGAGCGCCGAAACCGATGGATGCGGCGGCCCAAACGGTGGATTTGGCGGCAAGGGTCGCGGCTACCACCACGGCCGGCTTCGCCAGGCTTTGCTCGCCGCCGCGCGGGCGCTGATGTCCGAACGCGGTCCGGCTGGTTTCACCCTGGCCGAGGCGGCCAAGCGCGTCGGGGTCACCGGCGCCGCGCCCTACCGTCATTTCGCCGACCGCAGCGCCTTGGTGGCGGCGCTGGCGCAAGAGGGTTTCGAGCATTTCAACGAACAGCTTGGCCGCGCCTGGGACGGCGGGCGCCCGGATCCGGTCACCGCGCTGCGCCGGCGCGGCGCAGCCTACCTGGCTTTCGCCAAGGCCGAACCCGGTCTCTACAAGGCCATGTTCGGCGACGCCGGCTTTCTCGCGCCGCCAGCCGCCGAACCCGCGGCTCAGGCTGCGGCGCAAAAGGCCTTCGACGAGTTGGTGCGAACCACCGTCGCCGTCCTGCGCCATTTCTATGCTCCGGAAAAAAACGCCCGCAATCTTGCAGTGCAAATCTGGGCGACGACCCATGGCGTCGCCGAGCTGCTGCTGGCCGGCCATTTTGCCGGCGGCGCGGCGGAAGCTTCCACCTTGCTCGAAGACGCCGTCGCCGCTCTGGTCGAAGGCGAGATCCGCCGTTCGCTCGGCGTCGAGCCGGTTTTTCCCAGGGAAAAATAATCACGAAAATTTTTCGGCGGCGCCTCTGTGCACGGCTTCAATGTAAATGTATATTACATTCACATCGCCGCCGTCCACGGCGGCCGATGAACGGAGCTGTCACATGAGCTGTTCACACCGAGCCTATGCATCGGCTAACTCCCACGCCCATTCCGGGCCGTGCGGACGCATGCGCTGGAAACCGATCGAACTCCTGGCGATGATCCTCGGCTTCATTTTGTTCTGGCCGGTCGGCCTCGCCATACTCGGCTGGAAGATCTTCCAGGCCAAGACCGCCTATGCCGGTGATTTTGGCCAGTTCGCCCAGGAAAAATGGGGCGGATTCGAAAAACGCAGCGGCCTTGGAGCCATGGCGCGCAATTTTTCCGCCGAATGGCCGGCGTCGAGCGGCAATTCCGCTTTCGACGAATGGCGCAAGGCGGAGCTTACGCGCCTCGAAGAGGAACGCCGCAAGATTTTCGAGGCCGAAAAGGCGTTCAACGATTATCTGGACGGCCTGCGCCGGGCCAAGGACCGCGAGGAATTCGAGCGCTTCATGGCCAGCCGAGCCAGTCAGGGCCCGACCGAGCCCCAAGGCTGATCTTTCCCTGGAACGGCGGCCCATTCGGCCGCCGTTTTCCTTTCCGAGGCGAAGACGGGAAATGCCGGCTCTCATCCCCGCCAGAGCGCGCGGTCACTTCGGAAATTCTCAACGTTAACTATTTTGCTTTAGCGCCGATTAACGCGGCGGCTGCAGGAATTGCAGCATGGCGCGCCGCAGTCAAACAGCCCTTTTCATCATGCTTGCGCTCGGCGCTCTCGCCGGCTGCTCGAAATTCCAGCGCGCCGAACGCCCGGCGTGGCGCGCCCGGGCGGAAGCCGCCTGTTTTGCGGAACGGCGCGTCGCCTTGTCGAACTACGTCCAGCCCGCGGCGCATGAGATCGACGGCCCCTCGATTTGCGGCTTGACGCGGCCATTGAAAGTCACGGCGTTGCAGGGCGGGGCGGTGCAGTTCAATGCGACGCAGACGCTGGATTGCTCGATGGTGGCCGAACTCGAATCCTGGCTGGCCGAGGTGGTGCAGCCCGCGGCGCAGGCGCGTTTCGGCCAGCCGGTGGCCGAAATCGATTCCATGGGCTCTTATAATTGCCGCGGCATGAACAACCAGATCGGCGCGCGTCTGTCGGAACATTCCTTCGGCAACGCCCTCGACGTCGGCGGCTTCCGGCTGGCTGACGGACGCATCATCACCCTGGTCCATGACTGGACGCGCGGCGATCCGCAAACCCAGGCCTTTTTGCGCGACGTCCATAGTGGCGCCTGCGGCCATTTCGCCACCGTGCTCAGTCCCGGCTCGAATATGTTTCACTACAATCATATCCATCTCGATCTGGCCATGCACGGCATGACCTCGACCGGCCCTCGCCGGATCTGCAAGCCGGCGCCGCAAATGACCGAGCCGCCATCCCTCAAGGAAGGGCCGCACAAGGACAACCTGCCCGAAGCGCCGGAAATCGACGACGATCTCGACATTGCGCAGGTCGGCGCGCCGCGGGGCGCTAGCGCCTATGCCATGCATTCCGGCCCGGATCTGGCGCTTGCCGCCGCGACCATAGCTGCGGCCGATACGTCCCGGCGCGTTTCACCCAACGGGCCGCCGGCGCCGCCACGGCGCTCGGCGCAAACCGGTCCCATGGCGCTGCACGCGCCTGCTGCCGCCGAAACGCCGTCCCCGCCCGCGCGAGGCGCGATGAGGGAAGACGGGGTCTTTGTGCCGGAAGGCGCGCCAACCGATTTCGACCTGCCGACGTCGCGTTTCCGCTGATTTTTGGTGGCCCGGATCAGCCCCGCCGGTTACTCGTCGTCGAGATCTTCGTCGTCGGCGAATTCGATCAGCGCCAGGCACGCGGCCGGAATGGTCGCGGTGCGAATGGCGTCGTCGGTATCCGCGTACCAGATCACATCGACGGCGTCCTTGGTCTGCTTGACCACGGTCAGGCCGCGACCGCCGGATTTCAACTGCACGATTTCGCCAGGTTTGAATTCCATCGCCTCGCCTCTTGCTTGTTGAGAAATCTATTCCCCGGGCGGGTCCGCAGCCCGGAAAAATGTTAGGGCCATTTCACTATGGGCGGCATGGATGACAAAATGGCGTCGACATTGCCGCCGGTCTTCAGGCCGAAAATGGTGCCGCGATCATAGAGCAGGTTGAACTCCACATAGCGCCCGCGGCGCACCAGCTGCTCCTCGCGTTGTCCGGGCGTCCAGCTCTTGCCCATATTGGCTTCGACCAGGCGCGGATAGACGTCGTCAAACGCCTCGCCCACAGCGCGGGTGAAAGCGAAGGCCGGGTCGAAAGCGGCGCCGCCGGCTTCGAGATAATCATAGAAAATGCCGCCGATCCCGCGCGGTTCGTTGCGGTGTTTCAACAAGAAATACTCGTCGCACCAGGCTTTGTAGCGCTGGTAATCGGCGACGGCGTGGGCGTCGCAGACCTGTCGCATCGCGGCGTGGAAGGCGAGGGAATCCGCGTCGTCCTGGGTGCGGCGAGCGTCGAGAACCGGGGTGAGGTCGGCGCCGCCGCCAAACCAGGCTTTGGAGGTCACCACCATGCGGGTGTTCATATGCACGGCGGGGACATTGGGATTCCACGGGTGGGCGATCAGCGAAATCCCAGCCGCCCAGAAGCGCGGATCCTCGTCGGCGCCGGGAATCTGGCGCGCGAATTCCGGCGCGAAAGTCCCGTGCACGGCGGAGCAGTGGATGCCGGCCTTTTCGAATACCCGCCCCTTGAGCAAGCCCATGCGGCCGCCGCCGCCCGGCGCGCCGTCATGGTTTTGCCGCTCCCAAGGCGTGAGCGAGAATTGTCCCGCTTTCAAGTCCGTTTCGCTCCAGAGGGCGTCTTCGCGCCGCTCCAGAGCCTCGAACGATTCCACGATCCGCGATTGCAACGCGAAAAACCATTCCGTTGCCGTCTTCTGGCGGATTTCAAGTTCCGAATCGCTCACTCAAGTTCTCCCTGCGGAAAAGTCCGCGTCTGGCGCAGAGCTTCGCCCAGAACCATCGCCGCCGCCACCGCGACGTTCAGCGAACGCAGTCCGGCGCGCACCGGAATGCGCAGGCGCGCCTGGGCGCTGGCGTGAACCTCGTCCGGCGCCCCAGCCGATTCGCGCCCGACCATCACGATGTCGCCCGGCTGAAAAATGAAATCCGTATAGGCGGTGTCGCCGCGCGTCGACAAAAGCGCCAGCCTTCGGCCTTTCGCCGCGCGCCAGTCCTCGAACTCGCGCCACGAGACATGTCGCTCGATGTTCACATGGTCGAGATAATCCATGCCGGCGCGACGGAAATGGCGGTCCGACAAGGGAAAGCCCGCTGGTCCGATCAGCGCCGCATCCAGCCCGAGACAAGCGCAAAGCCGCAGCATCGTGCCAGCGTTTTGCGGAATGTCGGGCTGGTAAAGCGCAAGGCAGAAAGGGACGTCGGAGGGCATGAGGCTGGATAGCACCGCCTCGAAGCTCCGCCAAGAGCGCCATAAAGACAGGCCTTGATGCGACGCACTGAAGAGATGCAATAAAATGGCCGGGCGTCGGCGTGGCCGCCGCCCAAATCGCGAGCGTTCTTGCCGCCTGTCCAGCTTGTGGGCGCCAAATCGTCCCTCGAAGGCAAAAAAGCGGTCCCGCGTAAAACTTTCTGCCTATGAACGACTATGGACAAGGCGCCAGAACGATGCCAAATAACGGCGCTTGTTCTGTCAGGCTTAGCCAAGATCACGCTGTCGCGCCCGCCGGCGGGACCGCCACGCTCGCGGCGGACTGGCGCTTATCGCAACGCGGTGACCGGCCCGCCCGGACTCGCGCTCAAAGATTGAGGACGAAAACTTGGCCACCGCAACGACGGTCGAACCGACCCGCAGAGATTTTCTGTACATCGCCACGGGGGCGGTCGCCGCCGTCGGAACCGCCGCGGTCATCTGGCCGCTGATCAGCCAGATGAGTCCCGACGCTTCGACTCTCGCCCTGGCCTCGACCGAGGTCGATATCGGGGCCATTCCGGAAGGCCAGATCGTCACCATCAAATGGCGCGGCAAGCCGGTGTTCATCCGTCACCGCACCGCGAAGGAAATTGCCGCGGCCGAAGACGTCAATGTCGCGACCCTTCCCGACCCGCAGACCGACGCCGCCCGCGTGCAGAAGCCGCAATGGCTGATCGTCGTCGGCGTCTGCACCCATCTCGGCTGCATCCCGCTAGGACACGCCGGCGAATACGACGGCTGGTTCTGCCCCTGCCACGGTTCGGTCTACGACACTTCCGGCCGCATCCGCAAAGGCCCGGCGCCGAAGAATCTCGTGGTTCCGGCCTACAGCTTCCTGACCGACAGCAAAGTCAAAATCGGCTGAAGACCCGGCCCGGCGCAAGCCGGCCGCTTTCGCCCGTCCCGAACGCTTATCCGAAGAGATCACAAATGCACGGACTCTCAACCTTTGAGCCAAAGAGCGGCCTGGTGAAGTGGCTCGAAGCCCGCCTGCCGATCCTCAGCTTCATGCACGGCTCCTTCGTCGCCTATCCCACCCCGAAGAACCTGAACTACTGGTGGACCTTCGGCGCCATCCTGTCGTTCATGCTGATCGCGCAGATCGTCACCGGCATCGTGCTGACCATGCACTACACGCCGGACTCGACCCTGGCCTTCGGTTCGGTCGAAAAGATCATGCGCGACGTGAACTGGGGCTGGATGCTGCGCTACGCGCACGCCAACGGCGCCTCGATGTTCTTCTTCGCCGTCTATGTCCACATGTTCCGCGGCATCTACTACGGCTCCTATAAGGCGCCGCGCGAAGTGCTGTGGATCCTCGGCGTGATCATCTTCCTATTGATGATGGCCACCGGCTTCATGGGCTATGTGCTGCCCTGGGGCCAGATGTCCTTCTGGGGCGCCACCGTCATCACCAACCTGTTCTCGGCGATTCCGCTGGTCGGCGACGACATCACGGTGTGGCTGTGGGGCGGTTATTCGGTCGACAACCCGACCCTCAATCGTTTCTTCGCCCTGCATTACCTGCTGCCCTTCATGATCGTCGCCGTGGTCGCCTTGCATGTCTGGGCGCTGCATGTGTGCGGCCAGAACAATCCGGACGGCATCGAAATCAAGGACGTCGCCAAGGACGCCGTGCCCTTCACGCCGCACGCGACCCTCAAGGACAGCCTCGGCCTCGCGGTGTTCCTGCTCCTCTACTGCTGGTTCATCTTCTATATCCCAAACTATCTCGGCGACGCGGACAACTACATCCCCGCCAATCCGATGAAGACGCCGCCGCATATCGTTCCGGAATGGTATTTCCTGCCCTATTACGCGATCCTGCGTTCAATCCCGAACAAACTCGCCGGCGTCATCGCCATGTTCGCGGCCATCGCCATTCTCGCCTTCCTGCCCTGGCTGGACACGTCGAAAGTGCGCTCGGCCAAATATCGCCCGATCTACAAGATCTTTTTCTGGATCTTCGTGGCTTGTGGCGTCGGCCTCGGCTATCTCGGCGCCATGCCTCCGGAAGGCGGCTATGTGCTGGCGGCGCGGGTTCTGGGCGTGGCTTATTTCGCCTTCTTCCTGATCGTTTTGCCGCTGCTTGGCCTGTTCGAAAAAACCAAGCCGGTGCCGGCCTCCATTGCCGACGCCGTGCTCGCCAAGGGCGGGTCCGCTTCATCGACCGCGGCGGGCTCCGCCTCCGTTCCGCTGACCAGAGGCTGAACGGCCGATTTCGAGGAACTCAAGACAATGGCTTTCACCATGAAACTCGGATTTGTCGCCGCGGCCGTGCTCGGCGCCGTGACCTTCTCCTCCCAGACCCTGCGCGCCGAAGAGCCGGCGGGATTTGCGGAAGCGCCCAATCCGACGCGCCAGGAATGGTCCTTTTCCGGACCGTTCGGGACCTACGACAAGGCGCAGTTGCAGCGCGGCTTCAAGATTTACAAGGAAGTCTGCTCTAACTGCCATGATCTGCATATTCCGATGCGCACGCTCGCCCAACCGGGCGGTCCGGGCTTTACGGAAGAACAGGTCAAGACTTTGGCCGCGACCTATACCGTCCATGACGGACCCAACCTGGCGGGCGAGATGTTCGATCGTCCGGGTCGTCCGTCCGATTACTTCCCGGCGCCTTTCCCCAATCCGGAAGCCGCCGCGGCTGCTCTTGGCGCCGTTCCTCCGGACATGTCGCTGATCGCCAAGTCGATCAAATACGAGCGCGGTTTCCCCAACTTCGTCTTCGACGCCCTGCCGATCCCGGGCGTCGGCATGTATCAGGAAGTCGGGCCCGATCTGATCTACGCCATCCTCAATGGCTACACCAAAGAGGACGACGTCAATTGGAACCTCTATTTCCCCGGCCACAAGATCGCGATGGGCAAGCCGCTCGCCGACGGTCAGGTCGAATATACCGACGGCACGCCCACGACGCTCAAGCAGTATTCCAAGGACGTCGCGGCTTTCCTGTATTGGGCGGCGGAGCCGAGCCTGGAGCAGCGCAAGCGCGTCGGCGCCCGCGTCATGCTGTTCCTGATGCTGCTCGCCGGCCTGCTCTATTTCACCAAGAAACGCGTCTGGTCCGGCGTGGCGCACTGATCTTTTCGCTGGTCGCGGCGAGCGACGATCAACGAATCTTTCGCGTAACCAAATTCGCATCATAAAGAAGGCAGAGGTCGTTCGACCTCTGCCTTCTTTAAATGTCCCACCCGTCGCATACGATAAACAGCAAGAGACCCCGCCGGGGGGCTCCTCATCCGCCTTTTCAGCGTCGTGGTTTAGTGGCGCTCGCCTTCGACGGTCGTGTGGGCGGCGCGACCGCCCTTGCGGCCGGCGTTTTTCGCCAAATCCTTGTCGCGCGCAAAACTCCGGTTGGTCGGGCTGACGCTTTTGCCGCCCTTCCGGCCCGCTTCGGCAGCGAGTTCGGCGTTTTGCGAAAAGCTTCTCTTCTCCCTCGGAACGCTCTCTCCGCCCTTTCGAGCTATGGCGCGCTGCTTTTCGGGATCCATGGAGGCGAAGCCGCGTTTGGGTTTTTTCGCTATGTCAATCATCGACTATCCTCTGGGTCATTCGAGACAACGGGTGCGGCCCCCACACGCTTCAGTCAGAAACGCACGAAACGAGTTTCGGCTTCACTTTTTTGGATCGTTTAGGATCACGAATTCGTGACCACGGGAAACGGGACTGGAGCCGCTCCGCGGCGTTCTTCCCAAGGGAGCTTGATCGTGACTCGATTTCGCACGGAAGTGGACACATTCGGCCCGGTCGAGGTGGCCGACGACCGGCTGTGGGGCGCTCAGACACAGCGCTCCCTGCAGAATTTCGCGATCGGCGGCCAGGTCATGCCGCGCGAAATCATCCATGCTCTGGCGCTCGGGAAGAAGGTGGCGGCCAAGGTCAACGCCGAACTTGGCCTGCTCGACCGGCCCCTCGCCGAGGCCATCGTCGCCGCGGCCGACGAAATCATTTCCGGCCGGCTCGACGACCATTTCCCCCTGCGCGTCTGGCAGACCGGATCGGGCACGCAGTCGCACATGAACGTCAACGAGGTGATCGCCAATCGCGCCAACGAGATTTCCTTCGCCGCGCCGCGCGGCGGCATGAAGCCCATCCACCCCAACGACCACGTCAATTTGGGCCAGTCTTCCAACGATTCGTTCCCCACCGCCATGCATGTGGCGGTGGCTTCCGTGCTGAAGCAGAACCTGCTGCCCGCGTTGCGTCAACTCGAAACCAGTTTTCTTGGACGGGCGGAGAAATTCGCCGGGCTGATCAAGATCGGCCGCACCCATATGCAGGACGCCACGCCGATCTCGCTGGGGCAGGAATTTTCCGGCTATGCGGCCCAGCTGGCGCTTGCGACGGAGCGGATCGAAGCGGTCATGCCAGGTCTTTATTTCCTGGCGCAGGGCGGCACGGCGGTCGGCACCGGGCTCAATGCACACAAGAAATTCGCCGAAAAATTCTCTCGCGAGATGGCCCGCGAGACCGGATTGCCGTTCAAGCCGGCGGAAAATTTCTTCGAGGCCCTGGCCAGCCACGACGCTTTGGTGTTCGCCCATGGAGCGCTGGAATCGGCGGCGACCGGCCTGTTCAAGATCGCCAGCGACATCAGGCTGGCCGGCAGCGGCCCGCGCGCCGGGCTTGGCGAACTGATCCTCCCGCAAAACGAGCCAGGATCGTCGATCATGCCGGGAAAGGTCAATCCCACCCAGGTCGAGGCCTTGACCATGGTCTGCGCCCGGGTTTTCGGCAATCAGACCACCATCGCCTTCGCCGCGTCGCAGGGCCAGTTCGAGCTCAATGTGTTCAAGCCGGTGATCGCCTTCGTCTTTCTCGAAAGCGTGCGCCTGCTCGCCGACGCCATACGCAGCTTCTCGGAGCATTGCGTCGACGGTATCGAGGCCGATGCGCAAAGGCTCGACGAGACCATGCGCCGTTCGTTGATGCTGGCGACGGCGCTGACCCCGAAAATCGGCTACGACAAGGCGGCGCAGATCGCCAAGGCGGCGCACGCCAATGGAACCAGTTTGCGCGAGGAGGCCCTTCGGCTTGGTTTCGTCACCGAGGAGGAATTCGACGCCCTGGTGCGGCCCGAGGACATGCTGTCGCCGAAGGGGTGATCATTTTTTGGCGGCTTCAGCGTAGCAGGCGATGGCCTCGTCGTGGACGGTGCTTTTTTCCGGCTCTGTAAGCCTGCCCCGCGCCAAATTGTTCCACAGTCCCGCGTTTTTGGCCTTTTCGACCACGCAGACGCAGGATTTTTCGCAGATTTCTGCCTCTACGCCCTCGTTGACGCATTGCACGGCGCATTGCCGCACGAAGTCGCCGGCGTCGGGCGCTGGCGTGGCGACTAGCCCGAGAAGGGTGAAAAAGCCGAACAGCAAGGGCTGATGAACGAGGTAGAAGGTCAGGGAATGCCGGCCGCAAAAGGTCACGGCGCGAAACACCCGACCGTCATTGCGAGCGGAGCGAAGCAATCCAGCGGGCGCAGGAAGAGGCCACGGGATTGCCGCGTCGCTTATCTCCTCGCGATGGCGGGAAGAGAACTTGCCGGCAATCGTCCAGCGACCCAAAGCCACGCCGAACAGCACATAGGCCAACCACGGCAGCAAGGGCCGGAAATCATTGCTCGCGGGCAGGTAAGTTCCGAGCCCTGTCCACCAGAAGAGCCTGGCGTCGAAAAGCGGCGAAGCGAAAAAATGCGGCGCCAGCAAAGCGGCGAAACCGCCAGCGAGAGCCCGGATCGGCGGCGCTGCGACAAAGGGCAGGGCGAACAGGCTGGCCAAAGCGATGCAATGCAGAATGCCGAAAAAGATTGGCGTCGTGGGAAACAGCCAGAAGGACACGGCGCTGATCGCGCTCGCCGCCAGCACGATCTCGGCCCACCGCCGCCAGAATTTGGCGCTGCGCCACAGCGGCCCTTTCGCTGTTTCGGCGAGGACGAGACTGACGCCGACCAGAGCCAGGAAGCTCACGGCGATCGCGTGGCCGAACCAATGCATGATCGGGGTATAAGGCGCGTCATGGTCGATCCAGCCGAATTGCGCCAGATCCCAGACCAGATGAAAGACCAGCATCGCCCACAGCGCCAGCCCGCGCAGGAAGTCGACGAGGGGGAGACGCGCCTGCGTGTCGCTCATCGCTGGAAGTGCGAAAAGACCATGTCGGGCGCCGAGAGATTGTGCCGCGAGGAGGCATTGCGTCCGGCCCAGACCTCGGTGGCCAGTGCGCCGGGGAAACTCAGCACCGGCGATTCTCCCCAGCCCTTGCCGTCCTTTTCGCGCCAGGCGATGCGGGCGACGTCGGAGTTGCCCTCGTTCGTGTACATCGAGCGCATCGCGGCGAAGGGCAGGCTGTCGGGCATGGCGCCGGAATAGCTGACGTCGAGCGCGACATGGTCCTGGTCGACCTGCTTGAGCGTCACGGTAGCCGAACCGCCGCGTTTGAAATTCAGCGTGAACGCCTTTTTGGCCGGATCGAACGCGATGTCGCTGATCGCCACGACCGGCCGCGCGCCGCCGGGCCCCTCCTGCATCTCCAGCGGCCCGATCTGGAAGGACGATCCATAGGCCGTCCAGCGCATGTCGCCGTAGGGCAGGGGACGGATGCGCCAGTTGCCGTCCGACGGATACATCACCAAAATTTCTTCCGCGCGCTCGCGGGAAAGCATCCACAGCTGGATGTAATTGAAGCCCGGCTCGACATGGTCGCCGACGCGAATCGGAACATTCGCCGGGCGCCAGAAATCCGGATCGGTCAGGCCGGTGAGCCAAAGGGTCGGAGACTCATAAAAGGTTTTCCGCGGCAGGGCGCCCTCGCCGTGCGGAATGTTGCAGGCGGAAAAATCCGGCGCCCAGCGATCGGTGTTGATCATGCCGATATAGGCGGGATGGGTCGCCTGTATTTCCATGTGGCGCACGTCCGGCGAGATGAAATCCAGTTCGACGTTGTCCCGCTCGGCGCAAAGCTCCGGTGTGGACTTGTTGACGACGCGCACCGCCAGTTCATTGACGAGATTCTGCGAGCCGGCGGCCAATGCTGGCGCGGCGAGACAGAACAGCAGGCAGGCGAGGCGAAGCGGGCGCATGGCGGGATTCCGGGCAGAAAGCGTCGCTGCGGCTTTAAGCCGCCGCCGGGGCGAAGGCAAGCTGGCCAAGCCCAGCCATGGCGCGAGTTTCGCTTAAGACTGGTTCTTGGGCGCGCGAGCGATTATGTAGAGGAAGGAGCGAAAGGTATTCTAAGCAAAATGTCTGAACTTTCCGGTCTTTTTCCGACGCTGGCCGCCTCCGGCTCTGTCGCCGCGGAGCGCGCGATCGCCGAATTGCGCGGTGGGCGACCGGTCGTCGTCAGCGAAGGTGCGACCCGCCTGCTGGTGTTCCCCGCCGAAATTCTCGACGAGGCCTCCGCCTTCGCATTGAACTCGCTGGCCTCTGGGCGGGCCAATCTGATCCTGTCAGCGCAAAGGCTGCGGCGGCTCGGCGTCGAGCGCAACGGTCCTGGCCTGATCGCCCTGCCCGAAATCGACCTCGACCGCATCGGCGCCTTGCTCGCCGAGGAAGACGCCCGCATCGACGCGCCGGTGGCTAATCCCAGTCCGGCGGAGGAGGCGGCGCTCGACCTGTTGCGCCTCGCCCATCTGCTGCCCGGCGCGGTGCTGGCGCCGCTCAAGAACCCCGCGCCGGAATTGCAGGAAGTCTCCGGCTGCGACATCCGGGGCTTCCGGGCCAAAAAAATACTCTCCTTGCATATGGTTGGGCGCGCTCCGGCGCCGCTTGAGGGCGCGCCGCAGTCGGAAATCGTGGTTTTCCGAGGTGGCGAAGGTTTGCGCGATCAAGCCGCGGTCATTATTGGCAAACCCGATCTCGCCGGGCCGGTTCATGTACGGCTGCACTCCGCTTGCCTCACCGGCGATCTGTTCGGCTCGCTGAAATGCGATTGCGGCGACCAGTTGCGCCATACCGCTCGCTATATGGCGGAAAACGGCGGCGGCGTGATCCTCTATCTCGACCAGGAAGGGCGCGGCAACGGCCTCGCCAACAAGGTCCGCGCCTATCGCCTGCAGGCAAAAGGCCACGACACCTACGACGCCGACGAAATCCTGGGCTTCGGCCTCGACCAGCGCCGCTTCGGCTATGCCGCGCGCATGCTCGACCTGCTCGGCGTGACCCGGGTGCGGCTGATGACCAATAATCCAGCCAAGATCGAGGCTTTGCGCGCCGCGGGTCTGGATGTCACCGACCAGCGCATCCAGGGGCGCCCGACGCCGCAGAATATTCATTACCTCGCCACCAAACGCGACAGGGCAGGCCATTTTCTTGATGTCGACATTCCCCCGCCCGACGGCGCCTGAATCTGCGTCAGAATCCTCTCGAGTCTTTCGTTTCGCCCTTGCTTTCTTCGTCCTCGCCAGTCTCTACCTGGCCTGGCCGTGGCTGTCAGGGCAGGTGACGATCCCATGGGATTCCAAGGCGCATTTCCAGCCGCAACTGTCCTTCCTCGCCCACGCCCTGCATAATGGCCAGTCGCCGTTCTGGACGCCGAATGTCTTCGCGGGCATGCCCCAGATCGCCGACCCGCAATCGCTGATCTTCTCGCCGCCCTATCTGCTGCTCGCCGCACTCGATCCGGCCCCGACGTTTCAGGAGGCCGACGCCGTCGCCTTCGCCATGCTGACGCTGGGCGGGATCGGCTGGATGCTCTATTTCCGTGATCGCGGCTGGCGCGCGGCTGGCGGCCTCGTGGCGGCGCTCGCCTTCGCCTATGGCGGCTCGGCGGCCTGGCGCATCCAGCACACCGGCCAGATCCTGAGCCTGTCGTGGTTTCCGCTGGCCTTCTGGGCGCTCAATCGCGCGCTCGACCGCGCTTCGTTTCTGTGGGGCGCGCTCGCGGGATTGTTCGCCGCTTTCATGGTGCTGGGCCGCGACCAGATCGCCTGGCTGTTCGTGCTGACCCTGACCGTCTTCACGATATGGCGGCTGTTTGCCCCGCCTTCGAGCGACCGCAACGGCTTTTTCACCCGAATGAAGCGGATGATCAAGCCGCTCGGCGGCGGCCTGATCGTCGGCCTGATCGTCGCCGGTCCGCCCCTGTTGTGGACCATTGCGTTGGCGCAGCAATCCAACCGCTCCGAAATCACCCTCGACGGCGCCTTGCGCGGCTCGCTGCATCCGGCCTCGCTGCTCACCGCCCTGGTCGCCAATCTCTACAATATCCACGGCGCGCAGTCGCAATATTGGGGGCCGCCGTCGCCAGACTGGGGCGAAACCGGGCTCTATATCGCACGCAACATGGCTGAAATCTATTTTGGCGCCTTGCCCTTCATTGCGTTGCTGGTTCTGGGGCTGGCGCGCGGCTGGATTTTCACCCGACCGATGCGCTTTTTCGCGGTCACGGCGCTGGCCATGGCGGTCTACGCCTTCGGCAAATATACCCCGGTATTCACTGCTTTGTTCAACGTGCCCGGCGCCAGCCTGTTCCGCCGCCCGGCCGACGCCACCTTTCCGCTCTGCGTCTTCGCCGCCGTCATCGGCGGCTATTGCGTCAGCCGCGCCTTCGACGCGCCGCCCGACGCCAGGCGCCGGAACATCGGCTGGGGGCTGGTCGGCGCGCTTTATATGCTCTGTCTTGGCGTCGCTTACGCCAAGGGCCATTTCCCCGACGCCCTGCCGGCAATGCTGTTTTCAGCCTTTTTCGCCTTCCTCTCGCTGCTTGTGCTCGCCAAATTGCCCGGATGGCGGGAAAAGCCGGCGCTCGCCGTGCTGGTCGTCGGCTTGCTGCTGACCTTCGACCTGTCGCTGAACAATGCGCCCAACCAATCCACCGGCCTGCCGCCGGAAACCTACGACATACTGCGTGAGACGACGAAGAATGACACCATCGTATTTCTCAAGGACAGGCTTGCGGAAAACCATGAGCCGGACCGCCGCGACCGGGTCGAACTGGCGGGGATCGACTTCCACTGGCCGAACGCCGGCCTGACCCACGGCTTCGACATGGACCTTGGCTATAATCCGATCCGGCTGACGCTTTTCGTCGATGTCACCCATGCCAACGACCATGTCGCGCTGCCGGAACAGCGGGTGTTTTCCCCGGCCTTCCCCTCCTATAAATCGCCGATGGCCAATCTGATCGGCTTGCGCTGGATCGCCACCGGCGTCCCCGCGGAGGAGATCGACAAGAGCCTGAAACCCGGCGACCTTCCCTTGGTTGCGCAGACACGCGACGCCTATATTTACGAAAACAAGGACGCCCTGCCGCGGGTGCTGCTGCCGGGCCGCGCGGTGGCGGCGGATTTCGCCAGGATCGAGGCCGAGGGCTTGATGCCGGACATCGATTACCGGCAATTCATGTTGCTCGACCGGGCGACCTGCGACGCCCGCCCCGAACTTTCGTGCGCCAACGACACGGCGGCGAAGGGCGCTTCCGGCGTGGCGAAAATCCTGCGCTACGACAACACCTTGATCGATATCGAGGCGCAAGCGCCGGCCAAGGGCGGCTTTCTTGTGCTCAACGACGTCTGGCAGAACTGGCAGACCGCCTCGATCGACGGAATTGAGGTTCCGATACTCCAGGCCAACCTGATGTTTCGCGCTGTGCCATTGTCGCCCGGCCCGCATCGTGTGCGTTTCCGCTTCCAACCGGTCAAGGGCCTGCTGCAATTCCTGCCGGGCCGATAAGCTGCTCCGACAGGACTTGTCGGCCTTGCGACGCGGACGAAACAAAACCTGTCGCTTTCGTTTCCCGTTTGAACCGGCCGCAACAAATTGTCGACCCGTACGGCGCGTCTGTCGCCGCTCAACTCCCCGATTTTCGGCCCTCCAATCCGGGCACGGCTTTTGCTGCCATGTGTCGGGAGCAAACGCGGCTTCAAAAATTTCCGGGAGCAATACCAATGGCCAATGTGACCTTTACTTCGCCGTCGCTGTCGCGCGACGTCACCGTTTATGCGGTGGCGGGCGATCGCGGCACGCTTCTTTCGCTTGCCAAAGACAACAAGATTCCGATTCCGTTCGACTGCCAGGATGGCGAATGCGGCTCCTGCCTCGTCGAGATCACGGTCCTCAGCAAGAAACCTCACGCGATCATGCTGACCGACAAAGAAAAGGAAATGCTCAAGCAACTCGGCAAGATCAGCAAAGCCGAGGTCGTCGACGCCGAGGTCAACGACATGCCGCCGCACTTCCGTCTGGCTTGCCAGTGTGTTTTGCGCGACGAGGACATTCAGGTGAAATTCGTCGGCGACGAAACCATGCCGGTCAAGCAGCACAAGTCGAAGGCCACGGTCACCGAATCCTGATCCCGGACCATCCGGACCGATGCAACGCGGGCTTCCGAGCGGGCCCGCGTTTTTTTGCTGGCCATTATCCTGAGAAACGGGTGGCTTGCCGAAGCAGGGATGGCGCCGTAAAGGAGCCTTAAACGTCCGGCTGTTTGGCGGATGATCGGCAGCGTCAGCGATGGAACGGATGGGGAGCGATAACGAGGGTGAAGCCGAAGCGCCGGAATCGGCGCCGGCGCAATCGGCCCGGTCTCCCCGCCGCCTCGCCAGCGAAGCGGCGGTGAAAAAGCGCAGGTTGTGGGCGCGGATCGGAATGGCGGCCAGCCTGATCGTGGTCGCGGTGGCGGTTGTCGTTCTCACCCGCACCATCTCCAGCCTCAACATGGCCGAATTGCGCGGGGCCTTCGCCGCCACCTCGTCGCGCCAGATCGCGCTCGGCATGTTTTTCACGGCCTTGTCCTATCTGATGCTGACCGGCTACGACGCTTTGGCCCTGCATCAGTTGAAGCTGCGCGTGCCTTACCGGACCACGGCGCTCGGCTCCTTCACCTCCTATGCCGTGTCCTTCACCCTGGGCTTTCCGATTTTCACCGGCGGCACGGTGCGCTACTGGATCTATTCGCGCGCCGGCGTGCGGCCAGGCAAGATCGCCAGCCTGACAGTGGTGGCCGGCGTGACCTTCTGGCTCGGCATGGCTGTGGTGATCGCCCTGGGCCTGCTGATCGAGGCGGAGCCTCTGTCCGAGATCAACCATCTGGCGGTCAATTTGAACCGGCTGATCGGCCTCGGCGTGCTGACGGCGATATTCGGCTATCTCTATTGGGTTTCGGCGCACCCTCGCCGCGCCCGCTGGCAGGGTCTGCATCTTGAACTTCCGGGCCTCGGGCTGACGCTCGGGCAGATGGCGCTCGGGGTGATGGACCTGTGCAGCGCCGCCGGGGTGCTTTATGCGCTGCTGCCGAGCCATGCCGGCCTGGACTTTTTCACCTTCGCCTCCGTCTATGTCTTCGCCAGCCTGCTCGGCATCATCAGCCATGCGCCGGGCGGTATCGGCGTTTTCGAGGCGACCATGCTGAAAGTGCTGCCGGCGCCCTCGCAGGAGGCCCTGCTCGCCTCGCTCTTGATGTTCCGCATTCTTTATTATGTCATCCCTTTCGTGTTGGCTCTCACCCTCCTCGGCGCCAATGAAGGCGGGCGCCGTTGGGACGCCTTGCGCGAAGCGATGAACCGGGCGGAGGCGGAGAGGGACAAGGACGATTGACGTCCTTTGCTTTGCAACTTTGGGAATTTGCGCGGCATGAACGAGACGATGGAAGTCGGCGGCGCGCTACTGGCCAGTTTGATCGAGGCCATGCCGGAACCTGTGCTGGTGGTCAGCGACACCGTGCGGCTTGTCGCGGCCAACGGCCCGGCGCGGGCGCTGTTTCCGCAATTGCGCCTGCAGGCGCCCCTGACGACCAGCCTGCGCGCGGTCGACTTGCATGACGCCATTGCGCGGGTGCTGAATTCGGGACAGGCCGAAAATATTTCCTGGCTCGACCGTGTGCCGGTGGAAAGATTGTTCCAGGTTCATGTCGCCGCCTTCCAGTCTTCGCCGGCGCGTTTCGTCGCCCTGACCCTGCACGACGCCACCGAATCGCGGAGGCTGGAACAGACGCGGGTCGATTTCGTCGCCAACGCCAGCCACGAATTGCGCACGCCTCTCGCTTCGCTGCTCGGTTTCATCGAAACGCTGCAAGGCCCGGCGCGCAACGATGCGGAAGCGCGGGCGCGCTTTCTCGCCATCATGCTCGAACAGGCGCGCCGCATGGCGCGTCTCGTCGACGATCTTTTGTCGCTGTCGCGCATCGAACAGACCCTGCATCTGCGTCCCCGCGGCGCCGTCGATCTTTCGGGTCTCGTGCGCCATGTGCGCGACGCGCTGACGCCGCTGGCCCAGGACAACCGCGTCATACTGGAGCTGAAAACCGAACCGGCCCAGGTGCGCGGCGACCGCGACGAACTGGTGCGGGTCGCCGAAAACCTGATCGAAAACGCCATCAAATACAGCGCGCCGGAGCCCGGTCAAGACGAGCGGCGGGTGTGGGTCTCGGTGGCGCCGCGCGGCTCCTACGGGGTGCTCGAAGTGCGCGACGAAGGGCCGGGCATAGCGCCGGAAAACATTCCGCGCCTGACCGAGCGTTTCTACCGCGTCGATGTCGGCCAGAGTCGCGCCAAGGGCGGCACCGGCCTCGGCCTCGCTTTGGTCAAGCATATCCTTCTGCGCCATCGCGGCCGCATCAGCGTCCGTTCGCAACTGGGCAATGGCGCGACTTTTTCAGCTTTGGTGCCGCTTTACGAGGCGTGACCTTGAGTCGGGGTTTTCGCGTGTTTTCGGGAAAATTCGTCGCGCGCCGTTTCGTGGGCAATTCCGGCCGCTTGCTGTCATCCAGCCGTCATTTCGCTGTCGTAAACGACCGCTGCGCGCAAGCGCGTTCAGGCTGCGGCGTCACGCCGCCGCGAATTCGCCGGTCACGCCTCTGGGCGCGGACGGGCGAACCATTCAACCTCAGAAGAGGTCCGGCATGTCGAAAATCCTTTTGCGCTCCGCTGTTGTTGCGGCTTTTGTCGGCGTTGGCTCGGCCGCCATCGCCGCCGATGTTTCCGGCGCTGGCGCCACATTCCCCTATCCGATCTACGCCAAATGGGCGGATTCCTACAAAAAGGAAACCGGCTTCGGCCTGAATTACCAGTCGATCGGATCCGGAGGCGGCATCAAGCAGATCAAAGCCAATACGGTGACTTTCGGGGCCACCGATGCGCCGCTCAAGGCCGACGAGCTTGAGAAGGCCGGTCTGGTGCAATGGCCGCAGGTGATGGGCGGCATCGTGCCGGTCGTCAATCTCGACGGCGTTTCGGCCGGCGACATCGTCATCGACGGCCCGACCTTCGCCAAAATCTTCCTCGGCGAAATCAAGGTCTGGAACGACCCCGCCATCGCCAAGCTCAACCCCGCCGTCAAGCTGCCCGAGACGGCCATACTGGTCGTCCATCGTTCGGACGGTTCGGGCACGACCTTCAACTTCACCGATTATCTCTCCAAGGTCTCCGCCGACTGGAAATCCAAGGTCGGATCGGCGACTGCGGTGGAGTGGCCGACCGGCCTCGCAGCCAAGGGCAATGAGGGCGTCGCCAATACGGTGGCTAACACCAAGGGTTCGATTGGCTACGTCGAATATGCCTACGCCAAGCAGAACAAGATGACCTACGCCAAGTTGGTCAATCATGACGGCAAGACGGTCGCGCCGACCATGGAATCCTTCCAGGCCGCCGCCGCCAACGCCGACTGGGCCAATTCGCCCGGCTATTATCAAATCCTGACCAATGAGCCGGGCGCGGACTCCTGGCCGATCACCGCGGCGACCTTCATCCTGGTGCAGAAACAACCGGTGGACGCGGTCGCCACAGGCGAAGCGCTGAAGTTCTTTGCCTGGGCTTTCGCCAATGGCGCCAAGGAAGCAGAAGCCCTCGATTACATCCCGATGCCCGACAATGTCATCGGCTTGATCAAGAAGACCTGGGCGGCGGACATCAAGACCGCCGACGGCAAGTCGCTGTTCGTCGGCAATTGATCGTTTGCTGAAAAGCTTCGGGCCGGGGAGTTTCTTCCCGGCCCGCTGCAAACTTCAGGGGGATAGATAATGGCGGAGGCGCTTTTGAGTTCGGACGCGAAGGCAGCGTCGCATGGCGATTTGCGCGACAGCGTGCTGCGCCATTTTGCGATCGGCGACACCACTTTCCGTGTGATTACCCAGACTTGCGCCGTCACCGTTCTGCTGCTGCTCGGCGGCGTCATCGTTTCGCTGGTCGAAGGCGCGGCGCCGGCGCTCCATGAATTCGGCTTTGGCTTCCTCACCTCGGCGTCGTGGAATCCGGTCACCGAGAAATTCGGCGCGGGCCCGGCCATCTATGGAACCTTGGTCACGTCGCTGATCGCTTTGGCGATCGCGGTGCCGATCGGCTTGGGCATCGCCGTGTTCCTGACCGAACTCTGCCCCCACACATTGCGCCGTCCAATCGGCATAGCCGTTGAACTGCTCGCCGGCATACCCTCGATCATCTACGGCATCTGGGGCATGTTCATTCTCGCGCCCTTCCTGCAGGCGCATGTGCAGCCGGCGATCATCGCCTTTTTCTCCGGCATTCCCTATCTCAACGAGATTTTCTCGGGCCCTCCCTATGGCATAGGCATCGCGACGGCCGGCTTGATCCTGGCCATCATGATCCTGCCGCTGATCAGCTCGATTTCTCGCGACGTGTTCAATACGGTGCCGGCGGTGCTCAAGGAAGCCGCCTTCGGCATCGGCTGCACCCGCTGGGAAGTGATGCGCCGCATCGTCGCGCCCTATACCGGCGTCGGACTGGTCGGCGGCATCATGCTGGCGCTGGGTCGCGCGCTCGGCGAGACCATGGCGGTCACTTTCGTCATCGGCAACGCCCACAAGATTTCGCCGTCGATCCTCGGTCCCGGCACCACCATTTCCGCCACCATCGCCAATGAATTCACCGAGGCCGACGGCAAGCTCTACACCTCCTCGCTGATCGCGCTTGGCTTGCTGCTGTTCGTCATCACCTTCATCGTGCTGTCGATTTCGCGCCTGCTGCTGATGCGCATCGAGCAAAAGGGAGCGCGCTGACATGGCTTCTCTGCAATCCTCCCGGCCGGGAGCCGGCCGTCTGCAAGCTGTCCGCAAAACGCGCAGCGCCATCGTCATGGCTCTGTGCTTCGTCGCGGCCGGGCTCGGCCTGCTCGCCCTGGCGCTGATCCTCGGAGCCCTGCTGTGGAGCGGCTTTTCCAGCATTTCGCCGGCCGTTTTCACCCAGATGACGCCGCCGCCCGGTTCCGCCGGCGGATTGCTCAACGCCATTTTCGGCTCGCTGGCGATGACCTTTTTCGGCGTGCTGATCGGGGCGCCGCTCGGCCTGTTCGCCGGCACCTACATGGCCGAATATGGCCGTGGCTCCAGACTGACCACGGTGGTGCGCTTCATCAACGACATCCTGTTGTCGGCGCCCTCGATCGTCATCGGCCTGTTCGTCTATGAAATCGCCGTGGTGCCGATGGGTCATTTCTCCGCCTTCGCCGGGGCTATAGCTCTTGCGCTTCTGGTCGTGCCGGTGGTGGTGCGCACCACCGAGGACATGCTCAATCTGGTGCCCGGCCCGCTGCGCGAGGCCGCTTCCGCGCTCGGCCTGCCGCGCTCGCTGGTCATCCGCCACGTCGCCTACAAGGCGGCGCGGGCGGGACTGATCACCGGGCTGTTGCTGGCGGTGGCCCGCGTCAGCGGAGAAACCGCGCCGCTGTTGTTCACCGCCCTCAACAATCAGTTCTGGAGCACGGACCTCAACAAGCCCATGGCGAGCCTGCCGGTGGTGATCTTCCAGTTCGCGCTGTCGCCCTACAAGGAATGGCAGCAGCTTGCCTGGGTCGGCGCCTTGCTTATTACCCTGGCCGTTCTCGCTTTGTCGATCACGGCGCGCATCCTCGGCGCGCAAAGGACCAGCCAATGACCCAAGTAATGTCCGAACTTTCCACTCCCTCACGGGAAAAGCTCACTGAAAAGATGAGCGTGAAGAATCTCGATTTCTACTACGGCGACAATCGGGCGCTGAAATCGGTCAGCGTGCCGCTCTACGCCAACAAGGCGACGGCTTTCATCGGCCCGTCGGGCTGCGGCAAGTCAACGCTGCTTCGTGTTCTCAACCGCATGTACGATCTTTATCCGGGACAGCGCGCGGCCGGCGAAGTACTGCTCGACGGCGAGAACATTCTGGCGCCGGGTCTCGACGTCAACGGCCTGCGCGCCCGCGTCGGCATGGTGTTCCAGAAGCCGACGCCCTTCCCGATGTCGATCTATGAAAACATCGCCTTCGGCGTCCGGCTCTACGAAAAGCTCGGCAAGACGGAGATGGACGAAAGGGTTGAAAAGGCCCTGCGCGGCGCGGCGATCTGGGGCGAAGTCAAGGACAAGCTGCAAGCCAGCGGCCTCAGCCTTTCCGGCGGCCAGCAGCAACGCCTGTGCATCGCGCGCACCGTGGCGATCCAGCCGGAGGTCATCCTGTTCGACGAACCCTGTTCGGCGCTCGATCCGATCTCGACCGCCAAGGTGGAGGAGTTGATCGACGAGTTGCGAAGCGAATACACGATCGCCATTGTTACCCACAACATGCAGCAGGCGGTGCGTGTCTCCCAACATACCGCCTTCATGTACCTTGGCGAAATGCTCGAATACGGCGCCACCGACCAGATCTTCACCGCGCCGGTCGAACGCCGCACGCAGGATTACATCACCGGTCGTTTCGGCTGATCGCAGCCATTCGACGGCAAACAGGAATTGCAGAAAATGGTCGACCACACTGTCAAATCCTTCGACGTCGAGTTGGAAACGCTCGACCGCTACATCGCCGAAATGGGCGGCATAGCCGAAAAAATGCTGGCCGACGCGATGGACGCGCTTGCCGGCATGAACATCGAACTGGCGCAGAAAGTCGTCGCCACCGATCCTCGCCTCGACGCTCTGCAACGAACCATCGAAGATTTCGCCGTCCATACCATCGCCCGGCGGCAGCCGCTGGCGGTCGACCTGCGCGAGATCATCGGCGCCATCCGCATTTCCGCCGATCTGGAGCGCATCGGCGACCTGGCGAAGAACATCGCCAAGCGGGCGACCAAAGTCGCCGGGGAATCGCGCATTCCGCGCGCCGTCATCGGCCTCAGGTCGATGCATGACGTCGCCGCCACGCAGTTGAACGACGTGCTCGACGCCTACCAGCAGCGCGATACCGAACGCGCCCGCGCCGTGTGGAAACGCGACGCCGAACTCGACTCGCTGGAAGATTCGGTGTTCCGCGACCTTCTGACTTTCATGATGGAAGACCCGCGCAACATCACTTTCTGCACCCATCTGCTGTTCTGTTCGAAAAACCTTGAACGGGTCGGCGATCACACCACCAATATCGCCGAGACCGTGGTTTATATTGTCACCGGGGAATCGCTTCCGGTCGAGCGGCCGCGCGGAATTGACACTTCCGCCATGCCGTAAAGCCAGCGGACTGCGTTTCTTGGGAAAATTTGATTAGGAGCCTTGCGGATTCCATGAACGAGACGCGCGCATCGATTGTCGGAGCCGCTTCGCCTGGCGGAGCGCCCCGCATTCTGGTCGTCGAGGACGAGTCGTCCTTGTCGCTCCTCCTCAGCTACAACCTTGAAGCCGAAGGCTATATCGTCGAGCGCGTCGAACGCGGCGACGAAGCCGAGTTGCGGCTGGAGGAGGCGGCGCCCGACCTGGTCATTCTCGACTGGATGCTGCCGGGCGTCTCGGGTCTTGAAATCTGCCGCCGCCTGCGCGCCCGCGAGATCACCCGCACCCTGCCGGTGATCATGCTGACGGCGCGCGGCGAAGAGGGCGAGAGGGTGCGCGGACTGTCGGTCGGCGCCGACGATTACGTGGTGAAGCCCTTTTCCGTCCCGGAACTGATGGCGCGGGTCAGGGCCCTGCTGCGCCGGGCGCGTCCGGAGCGGGTGGCGGTCAAGCTGGTCGCCGGCGATCTCGAACTCGACCGGGAAACCCGTCGCGTGCGCCGCTCTGGCCGCGACGTGCATCTTGGCCCGACCGAATTCCGCCTGCTCGAATATTTGATGGAGAAGCCGGGCCGGGTGTTCGCCCGTTCGCAATTGCTCGACAGCGTCTGGGGCTTTTCCGCGGAGATCGACGAGCGCACGGTCGATGTCCACATCGGTCGCCTGCGCAAGGCGCTGGCGCAGGACGATCGCGAAGACCCGATCCGTACGGTGCGCGGCTCGGGATACGCCTTCGACGAAACTTTCGGTCGCGGCTGACGCGCCTATCGCAGCAAAACGCCGCGCGAAAACAATTTTGCGCGCGGCGCCGGTCCTTCGGGATCAGCTCTTCTTGCACTTGCTCATGAAGGCGTGGCGCGGCTTGCCGTGCAGGCTCTGGCTGTCCGCCTGTTTGGAACATTCCATCGACTTGGCGCTGCGGGGTTTCTGCATCTTGCCAGTATCGGCCTTGGGCATGGCCGGCGCCGCCGGGGCTGCGGGCGCGGCCGGCGCCGGGGCGGTCGTCTGGGCGACAGCGGCGCCCGAAAAGGCGAGCAGCGAAATCAGGACGATCGATCGAGTGAGCTTCATCGCAATCTCTCCAAATTTTTGACCCGCCGCGGCGGCCAGCGCCCGAAATGCTATCTAATGCGCCGTGCCTTCGATGCTAGTCCTGTTTTGGAAGCCTGTCCCTCAGGAAAATCACTTAACTTCGGCCTGCTCCCACCACTCGAGCGCGGCTTCCAGTGAAAAGGGCAGGGTCTCGGCGAAGTCGCCGGCGAAGGCGCGCCAGTCCGCCTCGCGCTTGGCGTTGACGCCGATCAAGGTCGGGGTCTCGGCGCAAGCCGCCGCGCCGATCTCGGCGAGAAAGCCGCCGCCCTCGGCCTCGGCGCGGCCAAACCGGCTGATCATCAACAGGTCCGGCGCGCCGGCGAGGCTTTCCGCCAAGAGGCCCGCCGCCTCGGCGAGAGCGCCTGTGTCGAGCCGGCAACCCTCCGAGCAGGCCCCGAGATTCTGCATCAGGTCGATCTTGCGGCCGCTTTCGATATGGGTGGCGTAGATCGTCTCCTCGCAGGGCGATTGAATGATGCCGCCGACGCGCCGTCCGCGCGATTCCACAATGGCCCGCAATTCGGAGAAAAGCGCGTCGATCGGCTCATTTTCACGAAAGACGACGGCGGCCAGGGCATGAACGCTCATGTCGCCGCGCCTTTGCGGATCAGGAACAACAACGCGCCGTCCGACTTGCCGCTGGCTTCCAGCGCATCACCGGTCTCGCGCAGCATGTTGGGCAGGTCAATGACGCTGAGCGGATCGGTGCAGGCGACCTCGACTTTTTCGCCCGGCGCCAGCGCAGACAGGAATTTGCGGGTTTTCAGCACGGGCAGGGGACATTTCAGCCCGCGCAGGTCAAGTTTGTGCAAGGTTTCAGTCCTCGTCCTCGTTTGGCGCCAACAAGTCTTGCGCCCGCAATAGATCATCCGGCGTGTTGATGTTGAAAAAAGGGTCGCGTTTGCGGAAATTCCATTCGACCGAAGCCATATCATATCCGTGCTGAAACTGTCCGACCTTGCGCAAGCCCTGATCGATCAGGGCGCGGCGCAAATCCTCGCGCAAGCGCGTCGGCCATAACGCGACGACCGGGTGAATCCGCCCTCCCGAGGCCGCGCAGGCCAGACCGTCCCGCGTCTCCAGCGACGCCGCGCGCAGTCGCGCTGCAAGGTCGGCGGGCAGAAATGGGCAGTCGCAAGGCACGCTGAGAACATGGCTCAAGCCCTTTTGCCAGGCATAATCGAGGCCCGCCAGCACGCCCGCCAGCGGCCCGGCGTGGCCCAAAACAGCGTCGGCCACCAGCGGCAGGCCGATCCCGGCGAAAGCGGCCTGGGTTTCCGCCGTCGCCTCGTAAGGATTGATCGCCAGAGCGCCGCATTGGTCGCGGACAAGGGAAATCACCCGTTCGATCAGGCTCACGCCGCCGATCCGCGCGGAAAATTTTGGCGTGCCGCCCATGCGGCGGCTCAGGCCGCCGGCGAGGATCAATCCGAGGATGGGTGTGTTTTCGTCGCGCATGTTTCGCTCATCATAAGGCCCCATCGGGCGATCCGCCATTGCGGCAACGCCAAATGAGGTATAAAGATATGTTTATATCTAATTGACAGGCCCATGACCGTAAAAATCGCCGCCACTTTGCCAGACGCCCTGACCAGCCTCGCCGCCATCGGCGAGGAGACGCGGCTGCGGGTCTATGCGCTGCTGGCCGAAGCCGAACTGGCGGTCAACGAACTGGTGGCGATCCTCGGCCAGTCGCAGCCGCGCGTGTCGCGCCATCTCAAACTATTGCTTGAGGCCGGTCTCGTCGAGCGTCATCGCGAGGGCGCCTGGGCGTTTTTTCATGTCGCCGAAAAAGGGCCGGCGGCGGCTTTGGCGCAAGCCATTCTCGGCGAACTCGCGGGCGACGATCCCGTGCTCGCCGGCGACCGCGCGCGACTTGCTGAAGTTCGCGCGGCGCGCGCGGCGCAGGCGCAGAAATATTTCGCCGATCATGCGCCGTCGTGGAACGAGACGCGCCGCCTGCACGCGCCGGAGGCCGAGGTCGAGGCTGCGATTCTTGCGGCGGCGCTTGAAAAAACGCCTCATTGGGGACGCCTGCTCGATATCGGCTGCGGCGCCGGACGGATGCTGGAGCTGCTGGCGCCCCGCGCGGAGACCGCCATCGGCGTCGATCTTTCCCCGGCCATGCTCGGCGTGGCGCGGTCGCAGATGGAAAAGGCCGGCCTGCGCAATGTGCAATTGCGCCAGGGCGACATCTACGCACTTCCGGTCGATGGCAGCTCCATCGATCTGGCCGTTATGCATCAGGTGCTGCATTATCTCGACAATCCCGCCCGCGCCCTGCGCGAGGCGGCGCGGGCGTTGGCGCCGGGCGGCCGGCTGATCGTGGTCGACTTCGCGCCGCATCGCTGCGAAATCTTGCGCGAAAGACATGAGCACCGGCGGCTTGGGTTCTCAGCTGAGGAAGTCGCCGAATATCTGCGCCAGTCCGGACTTGAATTGCTGCTCCATCGCGACATGGCGCCGGGCGGCGACTACGCTGAGGAAAAACTCACGGTATCCCTGTGGCTGGCGCGCGATGTGCGCGGCGTCGGAATCGAGAAGAGTAAAGCCTGATGATGCAAGAGCCGAGGCGCAGCCGCCTTCACCACAAGCCGATCGACGTGTCGTTCGAATTCTTTCCGCCGAAAACGCCGGAAATGGAGGCGAGTTTGTGGGAGGCCGTCGCGCGCCTCGCGCCATTGTCGCCAAAATTCGTCTCCGTCACCTATGGCGCCGGCGGCTCTACCCGCGAGCGCACTCACGCCACGGTGGCGCGCATCCTGCGCGAAACCAATGTCAAGCCGGCCGCCCATCTCACCTGCGTTGGCGCGACGCGCGAAGAGGTGATTGACGTGGCGCAAAGCTACTGGGACGTTGGCGTGCGCCATATCGTCGCCCTTCGCGGCGATCCCCTGGGGGGACTCGGCGCGGTCTATGCGCCGACGCCGGGCGGCTACGCCACTTCGACCGATCTGGTGCGCGGATTGCGCGCCATCGGCGATTTCGAAATCTCGGTTTCGGCCTATCCGGAAAAGCACCCGGAAAGCGCCAGTTTCGAGCAGGACATCGACGTGCTCAAGGCCAAGATCGACGCCGGCGCGACCCGCGCCATCACCCAGTTCTTCTTTGACAACGAGATCTATTTCCGCTTTCTCGACCGGGTGATGGCGGCCGGGATCACAATTCCGATCGTGCCCGGCATCACGCCGGTGCAGAATTTCAAACAAACCGCGAATTTCGCGCGCAAGACCGGGGCGAGCGTGCCGATCTGGCTGGCCGAGCGTTTCGACGGTCTCGACGACGATCCGCAAACGCGGCGCCTGATCGCCGCGGCGGTGGCGGCGGAACAGGTGTTCGACCTGCTCGATCGCGGCGTCGAGCAGTTCCATTTCTACACCATGAACCGCGCCGACCTGGTCTATGCGGTTTGTCACCTGCTGGGCTTGCGCGCGACGGCGCCGGAAAAAGTGCTGACCTAGGTGTGCGTCCCGTCTCCCCTTGCGGGAGAAGGTGGATCGCCGCGTAGCGGCGAGACGGATGAGGGGTTCGCGTCCCGAAGGCCCCCTCATCCGGCGCTTCGCGCCACCTTCTCCCGCAAGGGGAGAAGGGCGCCAATTCCAAAATAATGCGCCCGCCGACCGCAGGCCTATCGCAGGACAAAGACATGACTTCGACGCAAGACAATCGTTTCGGCGGCAAGACCGCCTTGCAGGCGCTGACCGAAGCGGCGCGCGAAAAAATCCTGGTGCTCGACGGCGCCATGGGCACGATGATCCAGCAGCGCAAGTTTTCGGAAGAAGCTTTTCGCGGCGAACGTTTCGCCGACTGGCCGCGCGACCTGCGCGGCAATAACGATCTCCTGATCCTTACCCAGCCCGATGCGATCCGCGAAATCCACCTCGCCTATTTCCAGGCCGGCGCCGATATTGTCGAGACCAACACCTTCTCCTGCACCACCATCGCCCAGGCCGATTACGGCATGGAATCGCTCGCCCGCGAATTGAACGTCCAGGGCGCGCGCCTGGCGATGGAAGCGGCGATCGAGGCGGAAAAACGCGACGGCAAGAAGCGCTTCGTCGCCGGCGCCATGGGGCCGACCAATCGCACCGCGTCGATCTCGCCGGACGTGTCCAACCCCGGTTTTCGCGCTGTCACTTTCGACGAATTGCGCGTCGCTTACAAGGAAGCAGCGAGCGGGCTGATCGAAGGCGGCGCCGACATCATCCTGCTCGAAACGATCTTCGACACGCTCAACGCCAAGGCGGCCTTGTTCGGCATCGACGAGGCTTTCGAGGAGGCCGGCGTCACGCTTCCGGTGATGATTTCCGGCACCATCACCGACCTGTCGGGACGCACGCTTTCCGGCCAGACGCCGGCGGCGTTCTGGAATTCGCTGCGCCATGCGAAGCCCTTTTCCATCGGCCTGAACTGCGCGCTGGGCGCGCGAGAAATGCGCGCCCATATCGCCGAACTGTCGCGCATCGCCGACACTTTCGTCTGCGCCTATCCCAACGCCGGCCTGCCCAACGAATTCGGCCTTTACGACGAAAGCCCGGAGGCCATGGCCGAACTGGTCGGAGAATTCGCCGACAGCGGCTTGGTCAATATCGTTGGCGGCTGCTGCGGCACCAGCCCGGCGCATATTCACGCCATCGCCAAGCGCGTGGCGGGCGTGAAGCCGCGCGAGATTCCTGAAATCGAACCGCTTTTGCGCCTGTCCGGCCTCGAGCCCTTCACGCTCACTTCCGACATAAAATTCGTCAATATCGGCGAGCGCACCAATGTCACCGGCTCGGCGAAATTCCGCAAATTGATCAAGGCCGGCGATTATTCCGCCGCGCTCGACGTAGCGCGCGATCAGGTCGTCGCCGGCGCGCAGATCATCGACGTCAACATGGACGAGGGCCTGCTGGATTCGCAGAAGGTGATGGTCGAGTTTTTGAATCTCGTCGCCGCCGAACCCGATATCGCGCGCGTGCCCGTCATGGTCGACAGCTCGAAATTCGAGGTGATCGAGGCGGGGCTGAAATGCCTGCAGGGAAAGCCAATAGTCAATTCGATCTCGCTGAAGGAAGGCGAGGAAAAGCTCATCGCCCAGGCGAAGACCGTGCGCCGTTATGGCGCCGCCGCCGTGGTCATGGCCTTCGACGAACAGGGCCAGGCCGACACCTTTGCGCGAAAAGTAGAGATCTGCGCGCGGGCCTATAAAATCCTCACCGAAAAAGTCGGTTTCGAGCCGCAGGACATTATCTTCGATCCTAATGTTTTCGCTGTGGCGACGGGCATCGAAGAGCATAATCATTACGGCGTCGATTTCATCGAAGCGACGCACGAAATTCGCAAGACCCTGCCGCACGCCCATGTGTCGGGCGGCGTGTCGAACCTGTCCTTCTCGTTTCGCGGCAATGAGATCGTTCGCGAAGCGATGCACAGCGTGTTTCTTTACCACGCCATTGCCGCCGGCATGGACATGGGCATCGTCAACGCCGGCCAGCTCGGGGTTTACGAAAAGATCGATCCCATCCTGCGCGAGGCCTGCGAGGATGTGGTGCTCGACCGCCGCGCCGACGCCACCGAACGGCTTTTGGCGCTTGCCGAACAGTTCAAGGGCCAGAGCACGGAGACGCGCGAAAAGGACGCCGCCTGGCGCGAGGGGACTGTCGACGCGCGGCTGGAATATGCGCTGGTCAATGGCGTGACCGACTTCATCGACGTCGACGTCGAGGAAGCGCGAGCCCGTTCTGCGCGGGCGCTCGACGTGATCGAGGGGCCGCTGATGGCTGGGATGAACAAGGTCGGCGACCTGTTCGGCTCGGGGAAAATGTTCCTGCCCCAGGTGGTGAAGTCGGCGCGGGTGATGAAGTCGGCGGTGGCCTATCTGCTGCCCTTCATCGAGGCGGCCAAGGCGGAAGGCGACCGCAAAAACGCCGGCAAGATCCTGATGGCGACGGTCAAGGGCGACGTGCACGACATCGGCAAGAATATTGTCGGCGTGGTCCTCGCCTGCAATAATTTCGAGATCGTCGATCTTGGCGTGATGGTTCCGGCGGCGCGGATTCTGGACGAGGCGCGCAAGCACAAGGTCGACATTATCGGCTTGTCCGGCTTGATCACGCCGTCGCTCGACGAGATGGCTTTTCTCGCCAGCGAAATGCAGCGTGAAGGTTTCGACATTCCGCTGCTGATCGGCGGCGCCACCACTTCGCGCGTCCACACGGCGGTGAAAATCGCGCCCAATTATCTGAGCGGGCAGGCGGTTTACGTCAACGACGCCAGCCGCGCCGTCGGCGTCGCGCAGAGCCTGCTTGGCGCCGACAGGGAAAAAGTCCAACAGGATTTGCGCGCCGAATATTTACGCGTCGCCGAAGCGCACGCCAGGGCGGAAACCGAGAAGCAGCGCGTGCCGCTTGCCCGCGCCAGGGCGAACGCGTTGAAGATCGACTGGAGCGATTATGCGCCGCCGCGTCCGACCTTCACGGGAACGCGGGTGTTGTCGTCGCTCGATGTCGCAGAGCTGATCCCCTATATCGACTGGACGCCGTTCTTTCAGACCTGGGAATTGAAGGGGCGTTTTCCGAAAATACTCGAGGATGAAAAGCAGGGCGCGGTGGCGAAAACCCTGTTCGAGGACGCACAGAAAATGCTCAGGCGCATTGTCGAGGAGCGCTGGTTCAATCCCAAGGCGGTGCTCGGTTTCTGGCCGGCCAATGCGGTCGGCGACGACATCGCGCTGTTCACCGGCGAGTCGCGCGGCGAAAAACTCGGCGTCCTGCATTCGCTTCGCCAGCAATTGGCGCGCCCCGATGGCAAGCCCAATGTCGCGCTCGCCGATTTCGTCGCGCCGGTCGAGAGCGGCAAGGCCGATTATATCGGCGCTTTTGTCGTCACCTCGGGCGCGGAGGAGCAAAAGATCGCGCAAAAACTCGCGCGCGCCAATGACGATTACGGTTCGATCATGGTCAAGGCGCTCGCCGACCGTCTGGCGGAAGCCTTCGCCGAATATCTGCACGAGCGCGTGCGCAAGGAATTCTGGGCCTATGCGCCGGAGGAAAAGCTTTCCAACGACGAGCGGATGGCGGAGAAATATCGCGGCATAAGGCCGGCGCCGGGCTATCCGGCCCAGCCCGACCACAGCGAGAAGCAGACCATTTTCGATCTTCTGGCGGCAGAGCGGCGCATCGGCGTGTCGCTGACCGAAAGTTTCGCCATGCTGCCGGGCGCTTCGGTCAGCGGCCTCTATTTCGCGCATCCGGGCGCGCATTATTTCGGCGTCGCCAAGGTCGAACGCGATCAGGTCGAGGATTATGCCGCGCGGAAAAACATGTCAGTGGCGGAGGTCGAACGCTGGCTGGCGCCGGTGCTGAATTACGTGCGCAACTGACCGGGCGGCGGCAAAGCGGCGATTAAATCGTGCAGCGTCTCCATCGTCGAAACATCGGCGATCCCGTCCACTTTTTCGGGGCGGAAATGGCGCTGGAAAGCGGCGACGACGTCGCTCGTCGCCGCGTCGAAAAACCCGGATGGCGTCACGCCATAGCCATAGGAGGCCAGCATGGCCTGCAAGGCGGCGACCGGCGGGCCCATGGCGCCGGGCTCATAGACCGGGCCGGGGCGGATCGGCGCGGGGGCGACCCAATGGCCGATTCCGGCCTCGAACAGGCGCGGCCAGGGAAAGATTTCGCCAGGATCGATCTTGCGCCCGGGCGCGATGTCGGAATGGCCGAGAATGCGCTCCGGCTTGATATTGCGGCGGCCGGCGATATCGCGGCAGAGCGCGATCACCGCCTCGATCTGCGCGTCGGGGAACGGCGGGGCGCCGCCGAATATTTCGTGGGGACAGGACGGCAAGCCGTCCCTATGGCCCGGATTGACGATTTCAATGCCGATCGACCGCGAGTTCATGTCGGCCTCGCCGGCCCAGAAGCTTTTTCCGGCATGCCAGGCGCGGCGGGCCTCGGCGATCAGTTGCCAGATTCGTCCATCCTCCCAGACCAGATAATGGCAGGAGACCTGCGCCGCGGGGCTGCACATGAGTTCGAGCGCCGCCGCGCCCGTCGTCATGCCGGTGTAATGCAGGACGATCGCGTCGATCGACCCGTTCCGCTCGCCATGATTGGGCGAGGCGGAATAGCGCTCCACCAATGTGCTGTCAGGGCTCATTTACCGTTCATCCCGGCTGATGGCGCCGGCTGGAAAAAAGGCGGCCCGTGAAACCGGCCGCCCCGATTCGGCGACAAGCGCGAATGCCTTATCAGTACCAGGACACGCAATGGCGACGACCCCAATCGTCCACCACGAATTCGGCGCAACGGGGCGGCGGCGGCGGCGGCGCGGTATTGGCGCCGATAATGCCGCCCGCGGCGGCTCCGAGCAGGCCGCCGGCGACGGCGCCGCCCGCATGTCCGCCCGCGGCGGCGCCGATCGCTGCGCCGGTGGCGCCGCCGATCAGGGCGCCCCCGACCGCGCGATCCTGCGGGTTGTAGCTATTGCAGCCGCCGAGGGCGAGCGCGCTCGCCAAAGCGACGGTCAGCAAAACGGTTTTCTTCATCAAGACTTCCTCCAGATCGCCAAAAGGCTCGATTAAAACAGCCCGGCCGCCGTTGCGCCTCCGGCCGCCCTATCTCCTAGCGCATGGGGACAAAAAATTCACCCCCGCCGGCGCCCGATTCGCAGCAAGCGATATCTTAGCCGAAATCGGGCGCTTGCGCCCTGCATATGAACGCCGCCCACCGCGCTTGTTGCGTAAACCCCGAATTCGCTTGACGCGAGGTGTCCGGCTGTTATGCCGGGGACGTCAGTCGGCCGGATGGCCGCCGTCCTGCAGGGGACGGAGGAAAGTCCGGGCTCCACGGAGAAACGGCGCCGGATAACGTCCGGCGGGGGCGACCCCAGGGAAAGCGCCACAGAAAGCAAACCGCCTTCGTCAAGGGAGACCTTTTCGGGGGTAAGGGTGAAAGGGTGCGGTAAGAGCGCACCGCGCTGGCGGCAACGTCGGCGGCACGGCAAGCCCCGCCGGGAGCAAAACCGAATAGGGACGACAGGGTTCGCCCAGCCCTTCTCCGGGTCGTCGTCCGGGTTGGTTGCTTGAGGCGGCCGGTAACGGCCGTCCCAGAGGAATGGTCATCGCGCGCCGCAAGGCGCCATACAGAACCCGGCTTACAGGCCGACTGGCGCTTCTCTACTCTTATGCAGGACGGCCCGAGGGCGAAGCCCAAGACTTGTGGAGCATGCAAGACTTGTGGAGCATGCAAGACTTGCGCAGCCTGAATGCCTATTCCGTTGGGACTGCGCGGTCGCGATGCTGTTCAGATCGGCAACTTCCGTCCGTCATGTCAACAAACCTTTAACGCTAACGATGGTTTAATGCGCCTCGTTTAGAAGCTCTCGAAGGCCGCCGCGCGCGCGTTGACGCTCAAAATGCCGCATGTTAGCCCACACCACCCTCTCAGCGGCGCAAGGGCGGCGACACCCGACGCGCGCCGTCAAAACTTTGTTTTCGCAGCCAAAAATTTGGAGCCGGGTCACGGATTCGCAGTTTCTCATCCCCGTCGCAGAACCCAGCCTTCCTGCGGGAGGCCGCTCATGACCAGCGCCCCGCACGTGCCGGTGATGGCGGCTGAGGCGGTGGAATCGCTGGCGGTCGCGCCCGGCGGGCTTTATCTCGACGGCACTTTCGGCGCTGGCGGCTATACGCGCGCCATTTTGGCGGCAGGCGGGCGCGTGCTGGCGCTCGACCGCGATCCAACCGCGATTCAAGCCGGACAGGCTCTGGTCGCGGAAGGCCAAGGCCGTCTGGTCCTCGCGCGCTCGCGCTTCTCGCGCATGGAGGCGGCGGCTCGCGAACGCCAACTCGGGCCTTTCGATGGCGTCGTGCTCGACATCGGCGTGTCCTCAATGCAGATCGACGCCCCGGAGCGCGGCTTTTCCTTTCGCTTCGACGGGCCACTCGACATGCGCATGGAAGGCGCCGGACGCAGCGCCGCCGATCTGGTCAACGAACTGGAGCAGGACGCTCTGGCCGACCTGCTTTATCTCTATGGCGAGGAGCGCGCGTCCCGCAGGATCGCCCGCGCCATCATTGCCGAGCGCGCCAAGGCGCCGATCACCAGCACGGCGCTGCTGGCCGAGACGATAAGGCGCGCCAATCCTGGCAAGCCCAATGAAATCCACCCCGCCACGCGCTCATTCCAGGCTTTGCGCATCGCCGTCAACGAGGAACTGGATGAGCTGACCCAGGCTTTGGCGGCGGCCGAACGGCTGCTGAGACCGGGCGGAAGGCTGGCGGTGGTGACCTTCCATTCGCTGGAAGACCGTATCGTCAAACAGTTTTTCGCCGCGCGCAGCGGCCGCGGCAGGGCGGTCTCGCGCCTGCTGCCGGGCGAGGTCGCGCCGCCGCCGCCGACCTTCGCGCTTCAGGGGCGCCAGCCCGTCGTCCCCGGCCCGCGCGAATGCCATGAAAACCCCCGCGCGCGCTCGGCCAAATTGCGCTGGGCGGAGCGAACCGACTCGCCGGTCCCGAACGAAACGGAGAGAAGCTGACATGTTGCGCATTCTCAACGTCCTGGCGATCGTGGCTCTGGTCGGTTCGGCCGTTTACGCCTATTCGATCAAGTATGCGACGCTCTATCAGGCGGAGCGCATGGCCAAGCTCAAGCGGGAATTGCAGAGCGAGACCGATAGCGTCGCCATGCTGCGCGCCGAATGGTCGCATGTCGCCAACCCGGTCCGCATCGAAGTGCTGGCCGACAAATATCTTGGCGGCCAGGTGATGCAATTGTCGCAGATCACCACGTTCGCAGGACTGCCTGAGAAGGCGGCGCGCGGCGATGAGATCGGAGCGAAATTGCAGGACCTCGGCCTCGCCGAGCCGACCAATACGCCGGCGGCAGCCAGCGCCTTCTCGGCGACGCCGGCCGCGCCCAAGCCGGCGACGCCGGCCGCGCCCAAGCCGGCGACGCCGGTTGCGCTCAAGCCGGCCACGTCGGGGAGGTGAGGCATGCATTTCGACACTCCCCCCAGCGAGCCTGAATTTTCCGCTCAGGCGTCGCCGCCTGGAGCGGCTTATCCGCCTATCGAGCCGCGCCAAGCCGGTCCGCAAGGCGCCGGTCCGCCCCATGCCGATTCGCCTTGTTTCGAGCCGCCGCCAGCCTCTCCCGCCCGGCCAAAGCGCTCTTTCGGAATCGTGGCTCGCGCCGTCAAGGCCTGGGTCGACGACATGCGTTCGACCCATCTGTCGAAAAGCACCTTCCGCATAAGGCTGGTCGCCGTCTGTTTCGCCGCACTTTACCTGTTGTTCGTCGGTCGCCTCGCCTATTTCGGCCTGAAGCCGGAACAGCATTCGGTGCGGCGCGAGGCGTCGGAAGCGGCTTCCGCCGCGCGGCCCGATCTGGTTGACCGCAATGGCGAAATCCTCGCCACCGACGTCAAGGTCATGTCGGTTTTCGCTGAGCCGCGCCGCATCATCGACAAGGACGAGGCGACCGAACTCATCACCGCCATCCTGCCCGACGTCAACGCCCATGAATTGCGCGAGAAACTCGGCTCGCGCAAAGGCTTTGTCTGGATCAAGCGCGAAGTCACGCCGACGCAGCAGCAGCAGATCTTCCGTCTCGGCCTGCCGGGCGTGGGTTTCATGCCGGAAAACAAGCGCGTCTATCCCAACGGCCCGCTCGGCGCCCATGTGCTCGGCTTCACCAATTCCGACAATAACGGCATCGCCGGCATCGAAAAATACATCGACGGCCAGGGCCTGGCGGATCTTCACGGCGCCGGCTTCAACCTGACGCCGGAAAATCTCGCGCCCATCGCCCTGTCGCTCGACATGCGCGCCACCCACGCGCTGCGCGACGAACTGACCCACGGCATGGAGCGATTCCAGGCCAAGGCCGCCGCCGCCGCCATTCTCGACGTCAATACCGGCGAGGTCGTCGCCGAGGCCTCGCTGCCCGATTACGATCCCAATAATCCGACCGACGCGCTCAAGAACAACAATATCAACCGGCTGACCGTCGGCGTCTATGAAATGGGTTCGACCTTCAAGGCGCTGACCATCGCCATGGCGCTGGATTCCGGCAAGGTCAATCTCAACACCCGCATCGACGCCCATGGGCCGCTGCACGCCGGCCATGGCCTGATCCACGATTATCACCCGGAAAACCGCCCGCTCTCGGTGCCGGAAGTCTTCACTTATTCGTCGAATGTCGGCACGGCGCGCATGGCGCTGATGGTCGGCGTCGAAGGCCACAAGGCCTTTCTGCGCAAAATGGGACAGCTGGACCGGATGCGCACCGAATTGCCAGAGAACGCCGAGCCGATCGTGCCGCGCTACTGGAGCGAGGTCTCGACCATGACCATCGCCTTCGGCCACGGCCTGGCGGTGGCGCCGCTGCAGGCGATGATGGCGGTGGCGGCGATCACCAATGGCGGCTATCTGGTCACGCCGACTTTCCTGAAACGCCCCGCCGAATTCGACAAGACCACGGCGCCGCGGGTGGTGCGCCCCGAAACCTCGGAATCCCTGCGCTATATCCTGCGGCTCAACGCCGAAATCGGCACGGCGAAAAAGGCCAATATTCCCGGCTATTTAGTCGGCGGCAAAACCGGCACGGCGGAAAAGGTCATCGGCGGCCATTATTCGAAGACCAAGCTTTTCACCACTTTCATGGCTCTCGTGCCGGCCGACAAGCCGCGCTATTTGTTCATGACGGTGATGGACGAGCCGCAGGGGCGCCCCGAAGACGGCCATTACGCCACGGCGGCCTATAATTCCGGCTGGGTCACCGGCAGGCTGATCGAACGCGTCAGTCCGATCCTCGGCCTGGAGCCGCATCTCGATTTGCCGGTACAGCCCTTTCCGTTGCTGGCGCGCATGGGATATGGCTTCGCCAATACGCCAGCCAAACCCGGCGCGGGAGAACATTGATGCGGCTCGACGCCCTTTTGCCCGAAGCGCCCGATGCTTTCCGCGCCATCGAGGTGACGGGCGTGACCGCCGACAGCCGCACTGTCGCGCCCGGCATGCTGTTTTTCGCTCTCGCCGGGGCCAGGGCGGACGGAATGAGCTTCGCGGCCCAGGCCTTGGCCGCCGGAGCCGTCGCTATTGTCGGCGAGCATCCGCCTCTGGGGGAATTGTCGGGGGCGCCCTTGATTCAGGTGGCCGACGCGCGCGCCGCCTTGGCGAAAGCCGCCGCCGCGCTTTACCCGCGCCAGCCGGAGATAATCGTCGCGGTGACCGGCACCAGCGGCAAGACCTCGGTCGCCGATTTCACCCGCCAGATTTTCAGCTTTTGCGGGCATGAAGCCGCCTCGCTCGGCACCATCGGGGTAATCAAGCCGTCGGGCGCGGTTTACGGTTCTCTGACCACGCCCGATCCGGTGACCCTCCACAAGACGCTCGAAGCCCTGGCCGACGAGGGCGTCACCCATCTCGCCATGGAGGCGTCGTCGCATGGTCTCGACCAGCGCCGCCTCGACGGAGTGCGGCTGTCGGCGGGCGCCTTCACCAACCTGTCGCGCGACCATCTCGATTATCACGCCGATCTCGAAGACTACCTCAAAGCCAAGCTGCGACTGTTCGAAACATTGCTGCAGCCCGGCCAGCCCGCGGTCATCGCCGCCGACGGCGATTTCTCCGATCGCGTCATCGAGGCCTGCCGCGCCAGAGGCTTGGAGGTGTTTTCGGTCGGCGCCAAGGGCGAGGCCCTGCGCCTGACCGGCATGGAGGCGGAAGGTTTCTCGCTTCTTCTCGACCTGACCCATGAGGGCAGGGCATGGCGGGTGAAGCTGCCGCTGGCCGGTGGTTTTCAGGCGGAAAACGCTTTGGTCGCGGCCGGTCTGGCCTTGGTCGTCGGCTGTCCGGCGGAACAGGTTTTCGCCGCGCTCGAAAATCTGCGCGGCGCGCCGGGGCGGCTGGAATTCGTCGGTGAAAAGGCCGAGGCGCCGGTTTTCGTCGATTACGCCCACAAGCCCGACGCTTTGGAAAAGGCGCTCGCGGCGCTGAGGCCTTTCGCGGAAAAGCGCCTGATCGTGGTTTTCGGCTGCGGCGGCGACCGCGACGCCGGCAAAAGGCCGATCATGGGCGAAATCGCCACACGCGGCGCCGATGTGGTTGTTGTCACCGACGACAATCCGCGCAGCGAGGACCCCGCGCGCATTCGTGCGGAGATTCTAGGCCAAGCGCCTGGCGCGATAGAGATCGGCGACCGCGCCGCCGCCATTCGCGCGGGCATCGCCATGCTGCAAAAGGGCGACGTGCTGCTGATCGCCGGCAAGGGCCACGAGACTGGCCAGACCGTCGGCGGCGAAGTGCTGCCTTTTTCCGATCACGAGGAAGCCCTCGCCGCGCTGGAGGAGTTTTCCAGTCCCACCGGCTTCCTGTGGAGCGGTCTCGGCCTCGTCGCCCCGCTTCGCGCCCGCGTCTGCGGCCCCGTGCCCGATGGCGTCACCGGAATTTCCATCGACACGCGGACGCTGCGGCCCGGCGAGCTGTTTTTCGCCATCAAGGGCGACAATAGCGACGGCCACGATTATGTCGCCAAGGCTTTCCGCGGCGGCGCCACGGCGGCCGTGGTCGACGAGGATCATGTCGACGCCCTGCGTGGGCTGGGGACGCTCTATGTCGTCCATGACGTGCTCAAGTCGATGGAAGGCCTCGCCGTCGCCGCGCGAAAGCGCAGCCGGGCGCGCATCGTCGCGGTGACCGGTTCGGTCGGCAAGACCTCGACCAAGGAGGCTTTGCGCAAGGCGCTCGGCGACGCCGGGCCGACCCACGCTTCCGACAAATCCTACAATAATCACTGGGGCGTGCCGCTGATGCTGGCGCGGCTGCCGGAACAGGCGCGCTACGCCGTGTTCGAGATCGGCATGAACCATGCCGGCGAGATCACGCCTCTGGTCGCCATGGTTCGTCCCCATGTCGCCGTCGTCACCAATGTCGCGCCGGTCCATCTCGAACATTTCGCCAATGTCGAGGAAATCGCCCGCGCCAAGGCGGAGATTTTCTCGGGGCTGGTCAGGGGCGGCGTCGCCATCCTCAATCGCGACAACGAGACGTTCGAATTTCTGGAGGCGGCGGCGAAGGCTTCGCCCGCCGGCCATGTCCTCAGCTTCGGCGCCGATGCGGGCGCCGACGCGCAATTGCTGAAATTCGACCAGGAAGACAGTTTTTCTCAAGTTTCCGCCCGCGTGCTCGGTCATGAGCTGAATTTCACGATCGGGGCGCCGGGGCGCCATCTGGCGATCAACGCTCTTGCCGTCCTGCTCGCCGCCCGCGCCGTCGGCCTCGATATTGCCGCGGCGGCCGCCTCGCTGGCCGATTTCGCAGCCCCCCAGGGGCGGGGGGCGCGCGAAAAACTGCGGCTCGACCCGGACGCCCCGAAAAGCGAAATCCTGCTGATCGACGAAAGCTACAACGCCAATCCGGCGTCCATGCGCGCAGCCATCGAGCTTCTGGGGGCGACGAAAACCGCCCGCAAGGGCCGCCGGATCGCGGTTCTCGGCGACATGTTGGAGTTGGGCCCGACCGCGCCGGAACTGCATGTCTCCCTTGGAGACGCCCTCGCGCAGAACCGCGTCGATCTGGTTTTCGCCGCCGGCCCGTTGAGCCGCCATCTTTTTGACTCGCTGCCAAAGCAAAAGCGCGGCGCCTGGGCGCCGGACGCGGCCAAGCTCGAACCCGAAGTCGCCGAGGCCCTGCGTCCCGGCGACATCGTGATGGTCAAGGGTTCGAACGGTTCGCGCATGCACGCGCTGGTCGCCGGCCTGAAAGCCCGCTACGCCGCGCGCGAAAAGCAAAAGATCGAGGACTGAGAGAATGTTCATCTGGCTGGCGGAACTTTCGCATCATTTCGGTCCGCTGAATGTCTTTCGCTATATCACCTTTCGCGCCGCCGGGGCTTCGGCCACGGCTCTGGCCATCGTGTTCTTCTTTGGTCCAGCCATCATCGCCTCGCTGCGGCTGAAACAGGGCAAGGGCCAGCCGATCCGCAGCGACGGGCCGCAAAGCCATCTGGCGAAAAAGGGCACTCCGACGATGGGCGGGCTGATGATCCTCGCCGGCACCGTGGTCTCCACCGTGCTCTGGGCCAATCCGAGAAGCGCCTATGTCTGGATCGTGCTGTTCGTGACCCTGGGCTTCGGCGCCATCGGCTTCTACGACGACTATCTGAAAGTGACGAAGCAGAACCACCAGGGTTTTTCCGGCCGCCGGCGCCTTGCTCTCGAGGCGGGGATCGCCATACTCGCCGCCTATTTCATGATGTGCGCCTCGGCCAGCGGGCCGGTGACGTCGCTCGGTGATTTTTTTCACTCCTTCGCCGCGCCCTTTCTCGCGAGCGCGCCGGCGACCAAACTGGCGGCGCCCTTCATCCATGGCTGGATCGTCGATCTCTCCTGGTTGTTCCTGCCCTTCGCGGGGGTGGTCATCGTCGGCTCCGGCAATGCGGTCAATCTCACCGACGGGCTCGACGGCCTCGCCATCGTGCCGGTGATGATCGCGGCGGGGACCTTCGCCATCATCGCCTATCTCGCCGGCAATGAGATTTTCGCCCATTACCTCGGTATCAATTACGTGCCCGGCGCCGGTGAACTGACGGTGATGTGCGGCGCGGTGATCGGCGCCGGCCTGGGCTTCCTGTGGTTCAACGCGCCCCCGGCGCAGATCTTCATGGGCGATACAGGATCTTTGGCGCTGGGCGGCATGCTGGGCGCCATCGCCGTGGCGGTGAAACATGAAATCGTGCTGGCGGTGGTCGGCGGCCTGTTCGTGATGGAGGCCCTGTCGGTCATCGTCCAGGTCGCCTCATTCAAGATGACCGGCAAGCGGGTGTTCAAAATGGCTCCGATCCATCATCATTTCGAGCAATTGGGCTGGTCCGAGCCGCAGGTGGTGGTGCGTTTCTGGATCGTCGCTTTCGTTCTCGCCTTGATCGGCCTCACGACATTGAAGGTGCGCTGATGATTCCTGTCACCTCTTTCGAAGGCAAAAATATCGCCCTTTTCGGACTGGGCGGCTCCGGCCTCGCCACCGCCCGCGCCCTGGCCGCCGGCGGCGCCCATGTTTCCGTGTGGGACGATTCCTCGACAGCGCGCGAAAACGCCTTTGCCGAGGGTTTCTTCCCGGTCGATCTCCATGAGGCCGACTGGAGCGTCTTCTCCGCTTTCGTCCTGGCGCCGGGTGTGCCGCTGACCCATCCCAAGCCGCACTGGAGCGTCGAACTGGCGCAAAAGGCCGGCGTCGCGATCATCGGCGACATCGAATTGTTTTGCCGCGAACGGGCGATTCACGCGCCCGGCGCGCCGCTGATCGCCATCACCGGCACCAATGGCAAGAGCACGACCACGGCCCTGATCGCCCATATTCTGCGCGAGGCCGGGCTGGACGTTCAGATGGGCGGCAATATCGGCGTGCCGATCCTCGAACTGGAGCCGCCCGCGGCGGAACGTGTCCATGTCGTCGAATGTTCGACCTTCCAGATCGATCTGGCGCCCTCGCTCGATCCAAGCATCGGCCTGCTGCTCAACTTGACGCCCGACCATCTCGACCGCCACGGTTCGATGGAAAATTATGCCGCGATCAAGCAGAGGCTGGTCGCGGCCGCCGATTATGCCATTGTCGGGCGAGACGACGCCTGGTGCGAGGCGATTTTCCAGGGCCTGAAACAGGCCGGGCGCTCTGTGGTCGGCGTCACCAACAGCCGCCCGCAGGCGCTGGCCAGTGTTTGCTATGATTCCGGGCGGCTGCGCCGCGCCTTCGCCTTGCCGGCGCTGAAGACGCTGGAAGAAGTCCTGTTCGATCTCTCCCGCGCCGAAAACCTGCGTGGCGCGCATAATGGCCAGAACGCCGCGGCGGCTTTCGCCGCCTGCGAGCGCATCGGCCTGCCGCATGACGAGATCGGTCTCGGCATGCGCTCCTTCCCCGGCCTGGCCCATCGCATGGAGCAGGTCGGCAAGCGCGGCGCCGTGCTGTTCGTCAACGACAGCAAGGCCACCAACGCCGACGCCGCGGAAAAGGCTCTGGCGAGTTTCGACAACATCTTTTGGATCGCCGGCGGCCGGGCCAAGGCGGGCGGCATCGAGCCGCTAAGACCGCTGTTCGGCCGGATCGCCAAAGCCTATCTGATCGGCGAGGCGGCGGAGGATTTCGCCGCGACGCTGGAGGGCGAAGTCGCTTTTGAGCGTTGCGGCACGCTGGATGCGGCTTTAGCCGCTGCCGCAGACGATGCGGGAGAGAGCGACGCCCCGGAGCCGGTGGTGCTGCTGTCGCCGGCCTGCGCCTCTTACGATCAATTCGCCAATTTCGAAAAACGCGGAGACGCGTTCCGCGAACAAGTAGGTTTGTTGTTGAAAGATGAAGGCGAGCAAGGCGCTCTCTTCTGAAGTCTATCAAGAAAGGGCGCGGGCGCCCGTTCCCGCTCCGCGGGAATGGGCCAGGAGCGAACGCGACGCCGAGCAAGTGCGAGGGACTCGCCGACAAAGTCGGCGAAACGAAAAAAGGAGCAATTCCATGGTTTCGCGCGCGGAGCGCTCGGCGATCGCCGGCTGGTGGTGGACGGTCGATCACTGGCTTCTGGCCGCCATCGCGGCGCTGGTCGTGCTGGGTCTGGTGCTGGTCATGGCGGGCAGCCCGCCGGTGGCCGATCGCCTGCACCTGCCGCCGTTCCAGTTCGTCAACAAGCAGGTGGAATTTCTGATCCCCTCGCTGATCCTGATGATCGGCATTTCCTTCGCCACGCCGCGCGAGGTGCGGCGTCTGGCGCTGCTCGGCTATATCGCCTCCATGGCGCTGATTTTCGCGGCGCTGTTTTTCGGCCACGAGGTCAAGGGCGCGCGGCGCTGGATTTTCGGCGTGCAGCCGTCGGAATTCGTCAAGCCGGCCTTTGTCGTGCTGGCCGCCTGGGCGATTTCCGAAGGCGCGCGGCGGCGCGACGTGCCGGGGAACTGGCTGGCGCTGCTCCTGCTGCCGGCGACGGTGGTTCCGCTGATCCTGCAACCCGATTTCGGCCAGACCATGCTGGTGGCGCTGGTGTGGGGCGCGATGTTCATCATGGCGGGGCTGCACTGGTTCTGGATCGCCGGTCTTGGCGGCTTCGCCGCTTCGGCGGTGGTCGTGGCCTATAAATTCGTGCCGCATGTGCGGGCGCGCATCCTGCATTTCATCGATCCCGGCCAGAGCGGCGGCGTCGCCGACACGTTCCAGGTCGACACCGCGCTCGACAGTTTCATTTCCGGCGGCTGGTTCGGCCGGGGGCCGGGCGAGGGAACGCTGAAACGCATTCTGCCGGACGCCCATACCGATTTCATTTTCGCGGTGACGGGCGAGGAATTCGGGCTTTTGTTCTGCATGGCCATCGTCGCGTTGTTCGCCTTCATCGTGCTGCGGGGCCTGCTCAAGGCCGCCGTCAACGAGGACCCGTTCTGCCGCTTCGCCACGGCCGGTCTGGTGCTGCTGTTCGGCATCCAGGCGTCGATCAACATGGCGGTCAATCTGCATCTGATGCCGGCCAAGGGCATGACCCTGCCGTTCATCTCCTATGGCGGCTCGTCGCTGATTTCGCTGGGGATCGGCATGGGCTTCCTCATCGCCGTGACGCGGAAGCGGCCGCGTTCGGAGATCCTGTTCGATCGCGGCGCCAAGACGCCTGCAGGGGCGTCGGCGCAATGAAGCAAGACAACCTGATTCTCGTTGCGGCCGGGGGCACCGGCGGCCATCTATTCCCCGCCGAGGCGCTCGCCTATGCGCTCGCCAAGCGCGGGGCCCGTGTGCGCCTCGCTACCGACGAGCGGGCGCTGCAATATGGCGCGGCCTTTCCCGCCGAAGCGATTCATGAAATCGCCTCGGCGACGCCGATGGGCGGCTCAATGGTCGCCAAGGCGCGCGCGGCGCTGAAACTTGGCCAGGGCGTGCGCCAGGCCTATGCGCTGCTGGGCGAAATCAAGCCCCGCGCGGTGGTTTCCTTCGGCGGCTATCCCACCGTGCCGCCGGCCCTCGCCGCGGCGCTGCGCGGCATTCCGCTGATTCTGCACGAGCAGAACGCGGTGATGGGACGCGCCAACAAGTTCCTCAGCCAGCGCGCGAAAATCATCGCCTCGGGCTTTCCGATCATCGAGAACCTCCCGGAGTCGCTGCGTGATCGCGTGGTTCACGTCGGCAATCCGCTGCGCCCGGCGGTGCTGGCGGCGGCGGCTCTGCCTTACCCGGATTTCGCCGATGGCAAGCTGCGTCTCCTGGTCACCGGCGGCTCGCAAGGGGCGCGCATCATGTCGGATGTCGTGCCGGAGGCGATTGGCCTGCTGAGCAAGGAGCAGCGCGGACGACTGTTCATCGTGCAGCAGGCGCGCGGCGAGGATCTTTTACGCGTGCAGAACGCCTATTCGCTGCTGAATGTCGCGGCGGATGTGGCGCCGTTCTTCGCCGACTTGCCGCTGCGCATGGCTGGGGCGCATCTGGTGATCGGGCGCTCCGGCGCCTCGACGGTGTCGGAACTGGCGGCGATCGGCCGTCCGTCGATCCTGGTTCCTTTTCCCCATGCGCTCGACGCCGATCAGGCGGCCAACGCCGCGCAGCTCGCCAAAACCGGCGCGGCGGAGGTCATCCGCCAGATCGCCTTCACCCCGCAATGGCTGGCGGAAAGCCTCGTCAAGGCGCTCGACGACCCAAAGGACTTGACGCGGCGCGCGCAAGCGGCCAAGAGCGCGGGCATTCCCGACGCCGCCGAAAGGCTGGCCGATCTGGCGATCGCTACCGCCGGTCAGTGATTCTTCAGGAGAATGCGCATGAAACTGCCGTCGCATCTGGGCCCCATTCATTTCGTCGGGATCGGCGGCATCGGCATGTCGGGCATAGCCGAAGTCCTGCTCAATCTCGGCTATGACGTGCAGGGCTCGGACGCTTCGGACAACGCCAACGTCAAGCGGCTGCGCGAAAAAGGCGCTAGGGTCTTCGTCGGCCATGACGCGCAAAACCTCGGCGAAGCGGCGGTGGTGGTGGTCTCGACCGCGATCAAGCGCGACAACCCCGAACTGGCCGCCGCGCGCGAAAAACGCCTGCCGGTGGTGCGCCGCGCGGAAATGCTGGCCGAACTGATGCGGCTGAGACAATGCGTGGCGGTCGCCGGCACCCATGGCAAGACCACGACCACCTCGCTGGTGGCGACCCTGCTCGACGCCGGCAAGATGGACCCCACCGTCATCAACGGCGGCATCATCAACGCCTATGGCACGAACGCCCGCGTGGGCTTGGGCGAATGGATGGTCGTCGAGGCGGATGAGAGCGACGGCACCTTCCTCAAGCTGCCGGTCGACGTCGCCGTGGTCACCAATATCGACCCGGAGCATCTCGATCATTTCAAGACCTTCGACGCCATCAAGGAAGCCTTTCGCGCCTTCATCGAAAACCTGCCCTTCTACGGCTTCGCGGTGATGTGCCTCGACCACGTCACGGTGCAGGAACTGGTCGGCAAGATCGAGGATCGCCGCGTCGTCACCTACGGCGAGAACCCGCAGGCCGACGTGCTCCTGTCCAATATCGATCTCACCGGGGGCGTGTCGCGCTTCAACGTGACCATCCGCGACCGCCTGCATGGGCGCGAAGTCGAGCTGCACGATCTGGTCATGCCGATGCCCGGCCATCACAATGCGCTCAACGCCACGGCGGCGATCGCGGTGGCCTATGAACTCGGCGTCAGCGTCGAGAACATCCGCAACGGCCTGGCCGCGTTCGGCGGCGTCAAGCGCCGCTTCACCCGCACCGGAGAATGGAACGGCGCGACCATTTTCGACGATTACGGCCATCACCCGGTCGAAATCGCCGCCGTTTTGCGCGCGGCGCGGGCGTCCACCACCAACCAGGTCATCGCCGTGGTCCAGCCGCACCGCTACACCCGCCTGCAATCGCTGTTCGACCAGTTCGCCACCTGTTTCAACGACGCCGATTGCGTCATCGTCGCCGATGTCTACGCCGCCGGAGAGGCGCCTATCGAAAACGTCAACAAGGACGCGCTGGTTTCGGCGATCAAGGCCCACGGCCACCGCCAGGTCTTCGCCCTGTCCCATCCCGACGATTTGCCCGGCCTGATCCGCGATCTGGCCAGGCCCGGCGATTATGTGGTGCTGCTCGGCGCCGGCAATATCACCCAGTGGGCCTATGCCTTGCCCGGCCAGTTGGCGGCCAGGGACGCGGCATGAGCGAGCGGTCCTGCCTCGTCCTGCGACACGTCGCCTTCGAGGGGCTGGGGGTGCTGGCCGAACTGCTGCCTGAATATGGGTTCGGGACGCGGATCTGCGAAATCGGCGTGGAGCCTTTCCCGGCGGCCGAAATCTCTGAATGCGATCTTTTGATCGTGCTGGGGGGGCCGATCGGCGTTTACGACACCGAGGCCTATCCATTCGTGTTCGGAGAAATGGTGGCGATTTCCGCTCGATTGGGATCGAAAAAGCCGACATTGGGCATTTGCCTCGGCGCGCAATTCATGGCGGCGGCGCTCGGCGCCGGCGTTGCGCCCGGGTCGGCCAAGGAAATCGGCTATGCGCCGCTGATCTTGACCGACGAGGGCCGAGCCTCGCCGCTGGCCTGCCTGGAGGGCGTCAATGTCCTGCATTGGCACGGCGACAATTTCGACCTGCCGCCGGAGGGGCGAAATCTAGCCTTCACCGCTCATTGCCCGCATCAGGCTTTCGCGCTGGACTCCTACGCGCTGGCGCTGCAATTCCATGTCGAGGTCGAACCGGAGGAGCTGGAGTCCTGGTTGATCGGCAACGCGGTAGAACTTGCCAAGGCCGGTGTCGACCCTCGCGAAATCCGGGCGCAGGCGGTGGAATTCGGCCCCGCGACGGCCGAGGCGGGCAAGCTTCTGTTCCGCGCCTGGCTCGACGGAGCCTTCGCATGAACGAGAGTTTTGGCGATCTTGCCAGCCTGCTGGCGGCGAAAATGCCGGAGTTGCGCGGACGTCTCGCCGCAAACCAGCCGCTCGCCCCCTTCACCTGGTTTCGCGTCGGCGGACCGGCGCAAGTGCTGTTCAGCCCGGCCGACGAGGCCGACCTGGCCTATTTCCTGAAAAATCTCGCTTCCGAAATTCCGGTCACCACCATCGGGCTCGGCTCCAACCTGATCGTGCGCGACGGCGGCGTTCTTGGCGTGGTGATCCGGTTGGGGGGCAAGGCTTTCGGCGAGATCACGGTCGAGCCGGGGCATCGTTTGCGCGCCGGCGCCTGCGCGCCCGACATGCGCGTCGCCCGCGCCGCCGCCGAGGCCGGCATCGACGGGCTGGCGTTTTTGCGAGGCATTCCGGGCTCCATCGGCGGCGCCTTGCGGATGAACGCCGGCGCCCATGGCGGCGAAACCAGGGACGTCCTGATTTCCGCGAGGGGCGTCGACCGGGCTGGCCAGATAAGGACCTTTACCGTCGATGAACTGGGCATGAGCTATCGCCACAGCGAGGCGCCTTCGGGCGTCATTTTCACCAGCGCCTTGTTTCAGGGGCGCCCCGGCGAGCCGGCGGATATTTTGGCGGAAATGGACCGGATCACCGAGGCGCGCGAAAAGTCGCAGCCGATCCGCGAAAAAACCGGCGGTTCGACCTTCAAGAATCCGCCGGGCGAAAAAGCCTGGCAACTGGTGGACAGGGCCGGCTGCCGGGGGCTGGCGGTCGGCGACGCGCAGGTGTCGCCGATGCATTGCAATTTCCTGATCAATCGCGGCGCGGCCACCGCCGCTGACATCGAGAATCTCGGCGACGAGGTCAGGGCGAGGGTTCTGGCGGCGACGGGCGTGGAGCTGCACTGGGAAATCAAGCGGATCGGCGTCAAAGCCTAATCATCATTACGCGCCGTCATTGCAAGGAGCGTAGCGACGCGGCAATCCAGAGGCCGCAAGCTGGGTCTGGATTGCTTCGCTCCGCTCGCAATGACGGCGCCCCACAGGATCGGGGATTAAAATGACCAAACATGTCGCGGTTCTGATGGGCGGACTTTCCAGCGAGCGCAGCGTTTCCTTGCGTTCCGGCGAGGCCTGCGCCAAGGCGCTGGAAGGCGAGGGGTTCACCGTCACCCGCGTCGATGTCGGACGCGACGTGGCGGAAGTTCTCGCCCGCCTGAAGCCCGATGTCGCTCTCAACGCCCTGCACGGACCGGGCGGCGAGGACGGAATCATCCAGGGCGTGCTGGAAATCCTGAAAATCCCCTACACCCATTCCGGCGTGCTGGCCTCGGCGGTCGCCGCCCATAAGGACAAGGCGAAAATCCTGTTTGCCGCGGCCGGCGTGCCGGTGGCGGAGGGCAAGGTGGTCACGCGATTCGTGGCGGCCGAGGCCCACGTGCTGCCGCCGCCTTACGTGCTGAAGCCGGTGTCGGAGGGCTCGTCCTATGGCGTGTTCATCGTCAAGCAGGGAACATCGCATCCGCCGCAGGAGCTGTTGCGCGAGGACTGGTCGCACGGCGATCTCATGCTGGCGGAAAAATATATCGCCGGACGCGAACTGACCTGCGCCGTGCTCGGCGACCGTCCCCTTGGCGTCACCGAGATCAAATCCGTTTCCAGCGAGTGGTACGATTTCGATTCAAAATATGCGCCCGGAGGGTCAATTCACGAACTTCCGGCAAAAGTTAAAGGAAATATTTACCAAAAGGTCCAAGAGTTGGCTCTCAAGGCGCACAGGGCGCTCGGTTGTCGCGGAATTAGCAGAACGGACTTCCGTTACGACGATCGCCCCGAAGGCACGGGCGAACTCGTCGTACTGGAAGTCAATACTCAACCGGGAATGACGGAAACCTCCCTGGCGCCGGAAATGGCCGCTTTTGCCGGCATTACGTTCGGTGAGCTTGTTAGATGGATGGTGGAAGACGCCTCCTGCGATCGGTAAACGGGCTGGATTCAGCCCTCGCGGCGCCGCGCGCTGTTTTTGCCGGCGCGTCGGCCCATAGGGCCTTCTCGGCGGCGCATTCCTTCGTCGCGGCGCCGGCGAAGCGCCATTCGAAGGTTGAAAAACTCCCTCCGCGCCAGCGCCTCCGCCAGAACGACGGCTTCTGGCGCCGGCTCGTCGAATTCCTCAATCTTCCGGGCGTCGGAATCGTCCTGACGGTCGGGCTGTTTGCCGGCGTCGGCCTCTATGGCGCGCAACTGAACGGCCAATATGCCGGGTTCGTGCACGATCACGGCCGCCCCCGCGATATCGCCGCCCGGGCGCTCGGTTTCGGCGTCGACGCCGTGACCATAGCCGGGCAGATCGAACTCGGCGAAGCGCAGATCCTGCAGGTCGCTGGCGTAAATCCGCTGCAGTCGCTGCTGTTCCTTGACGTCGACGACATGCGCCAGAAGCTGCTGGCGCTGCCGCTGGTGAAAAACGTCAGTGTGCGCAAACTCTTCCCCGACCGGCTGGTGATCGAAGTCGTCGAGCGCCAGCCCTACGCCCTGTGGCAGAAAGACGGGACCGTTTCGATCATCGCCGCCGACGGCGCGCCGATCGACGTTTTCCACGACGAAAAATTCGCCCGGCTGCCTTTCGTCGTCGGCGAAGGCGCCAATCTCCGCATCGATGAATTCCTGGGCCTGCTCGCGGCGTCCGGCGATCTGCGCGAAAAGATTCGCGCCGGCATTTTGGTGTCGAACCGCCGCTGGACGCTGAAAATGACCTCGGGCGTCGAAGTAATGTTGCCGGAGGCCGATCCCAAGGCGGCGATCGCGCTGCTGGCGCGGCTGGAGCAGGAAAAGAACATCCTCGAAAAGGACGTGGTTTCGCTGGACCTGCGGGTGCCCGGGAAAGTCTACGCCCGCCTGACCGAGGAGGCCGCCGACGCTCGCGAGGCGCGCGAAGCCAAGGCCCATGGCAAGGGGGCGCGGACATGAACGCATCCATGACGCTGCCCCGGATGAAAAAGATTTCGGCGCGCAAAAGCGCCATTCTCTGCGTGCTCGACGTCGGCGCGTCGAAAGTGGTCTGCCTGGTCGCCAAGATGATCCCGGCCGAACCCTCCGACATGCTGCGCGGGCGCACCCATCGCACCCGAATCCTGGGTATCGGACACCAGCGCTCGCGCGGCATAAAAGGCGGCGTGGTCATCGACATGGAGGAGACCGAAGCCGCGGTGCGCCTCGCCGTGGACGCCGCCGAACGCATGGCGGGCGTCCAGGTCGAAAGCGTCATCGTCGCCAATGTCGGCGGGCGTCTCGGCTCGGCATATTACAACGCCAGCGTGCCGATCGTCGGCTCAGGCGTCAGCGACGGCGACCTGCATCGGGTGCTGGAGGCGACCAGCCTGCGCACGGCGCAAAGGGGCCGCTCGGTCCTGCACAGCCTGCCGACCGGCTTTTCCCTCGACGGGGCCGCCGGCATCCGCGATCCCAAGGGCATGATGGGCGAGCGCCTCGGCGCCGACCTCCATGTCGTCAGCGCCGATTCCGTCGCCCTGGGCAATCTGCTGCTCGCCATCGAGCGCTGCCACCTGACGGTCGAGGCGGTGGTCGCCACGCCTTATGCGACGGGCCTGGCGGTGCTGGTCGACGACGAGGCGATTCTCGGCGCGACCGTGCTCGACATCGGCGGCGGCTCGGTCGGGATGGGAGTATTCCGCGACGGCAAGCTGGTTCACGCCGACGCCGTGGCGGTCGGCGGCAAGCACGTCACCATGGACATCGCCCGTGGCCTGAACACCAGGCTCAGCGACGCCGAGAGGCTGAAGACGCTCTATGGCAGCGCCATTTCCTCGCCCTCCGACGACCGCGAATCGCTGTCGGTGACGCAGGTCGGCGAGGAGGGCGACAGCGCGATCCATATTCCCAAATCGCAGCTGGCGCGAATCATCCGGCCAAGGGTCGAGGAAATTCTCGAACTGGCGCGCGACCGGCTGAAGGCGGCGGGTTTCCCGGCTTCATCCGGCAGCCGCATCGTGGTCGCCGGCGGATCGAGCCAGCTCACCGGCCTGCCGGAAGCGGCGCGAAGGATCCTTGGCGGACAGATTCGCGTCGGGCGTCCGCTGGGCGTGCAGGGAATGCCGGAATCGGCGAAAAGCCCCGGCTTTGCGGCGGCGGTCGGGCTTTTGATCTATCCGCAGTTTTCCGGCGTCGAACATTTCGAGCCAAGTCGGGCGGGGCAGGGGATGGTTCGCCATCCGCAGGGCTATTTCGGCCGGGTCGGCCGATGGCTGAAGGAAAGTTTTTAAATCTTCAACACGGCTCGCGGTTGTCGGGAGCCGATTCATTTTAACAGGCACGGGCTGGGTTCCGGTTAACTAAGAGGCCAAACATGTCAATCAATCTGAAGGCGCCTGAACTGCGCGAACTCAAGCCCCGCATCATGGTTTGCGGCGTCGGCGGCGCCGGCGGCAACGCCGTCAACAACATGATCGCCTCCGGTCTCGCCGGCGTCGATTTCATCGTCGCCAATACCGACGCCCAGGCGCTGACCAGTTCCAAGGCCGAGCGCATCATCCAGATGGGCCTCCAGGTCACCGAGGGCCTCGGCGCCGGTTCGCAGCCGGAAGTCGGCCGCGCCTCCGCCGAAGAGGCGATCGAGGAAATCCGCGATCATCTCGCCGGCGCCCATATGGTTTTCGTCACCGCCGGCATGGGCGGCGGCACCGGCACCGGAGCCGCGCCGGTCATCGCCCGCACCGCGCGCGACATGGGCATCCTGACCGTCGGCGTCGTCACCAAGCCGTTCCAGTTCGAGGGCGCGCGCCGCATGCGCCTCGCCGACGGCGGCATCGAGGAATTGCACAAGGCGGTCGATACGCTGATTGTCATCCCCAACCAGAACCTGTTCCGCGTCGCCAATGAAAAGACCACTTTCGCCGACGCCTTTTCGATGGCCGACCAGGTGCTCTATTCCGGCGTCGCCTGCATCACCGACCTGATGGTGCGCGAAGGCCTGATCAATCTCGACTTCGCCGACGTGCGCGCGATCATGCGCGACATGGGCAAGGCGATGATGGGCACCGGCGAAGCCACCGGAGACCGCCGCGCCGTTCTCGCCGCCGAGGCGGCGATCGCCAATCCGCTGCTCGACGAGGTGTCGATGAAGGGCGCCAAGGGCCTGCTGATCTCGATCACCGGCGGCAACGACCTGACCCTCTATGAAGTGGACGAAGCCGCCAGCCGCATCCGCCAGGAAGTGGACGAGGACGCCAACATCATCCTCGGCGCGACCTTCGATTCGAGCCTCGACGGCATCATCCGCGTCTCGGTGGTCGCCACTGGAATCGACAAGCCGGCCGGCATCGCCGACATGAACGACCAGCGCCTCGCCGAACATGGCGAGCGCCTCCGCGCCCAGGCCGCGGCCCGCCAGGCCGAGGCCGCGATGGCCCAGCGCCCGGCGGCGCCCGCCGCGGCGCCGGCTCCCGCCGCTGCGGCGCCAGCGCCTGAACAATATTACGCCATCCCGGCGCCACAGCCGGCGCCGCCCCAGCCGGCCACGGCCAAGGCCGCGCCGCAGGTCGCCTATGCCGCGCCCGCCCCGGCCCCGGCGCCCTATGCCCCGCCGCAGCAGCAGAGCTACGCCCCGCATCATGGCGAAGTGCAGATCAAGCGCGCGGCCCCGCCGCAGCACGCCTACCAGGAGGCCCCCGCCGCTCCGGTCCGCCGCGTCGAGGCCCCGATGCAGGCGGAATTCGTTCCGCCAGCCCCCGAACAGCCTTTCCGCCAGGTGCAAATGCCCAAGGCCGAGGATTTTCCGGTGCCCGGCCAGAACCTGATTCGCCAGCGGCATGGGGCGGAAGCGCAGCCGGCCGCTGAAAACCGCCGCCGCACGCTTCTCGAGCGGCTCGCCACTTTCGGCATGAGCCGCGCCGAAGAGCACAATGCGCCGGCGCCGCAACTGGCGCCTCCGCAGCAGAATTATGGCCAGCCAGGCTTTCAGCCGCGCCAGGCCAGCCCCTCTCCGGTCCATGCCGAATACGCCAAGCGCCCGCCGGCGCAGCAGCGCCCGGCTGCGCCGATCGAGCAGCACGCCCGCCCGCATATGCGCGCCGAGGACGATCAGCTGGAAATCCCGGCCTTCCTGCGCCGCCAGTCGAACTGAGCTGGCGATCCCGTCGGGACGCAAGTCACAGCGTAAAACGCAAACAACGAAAACCCGCCGTGAAAGGCGGGTTTTTGGTTAAAAAAGGATCAAGGGCGGCCGATGCTCGCGAACGCCCGCAATTAGACTGATTTCATTGAGGTTTTAGTTGCAAATGACGCGCGTAAATGGGGACTGGATTGCAATTAAGGCAAGTCGGACAAAAACAAGGTAAATTTGTAACAGCTACGTAAGAAAGAGTGATTTGGCTCGTTGGGCGGCGCAAGGTAGTTCTTGGCTGTGGTGGATCAAGCGAATCGGCGCATCTCATGCTGGCGCCGTTCGCGGGCGAGGCTCCCAGGGGCCTTGTGTTTTGCGGTTCGCCATAACGTCGCTGGGCCAAAGCCGTAACATAACGGCGGAACAATGGCGTTTTTGTAACGACCCCGCGACCAATCCGGGGCGAGCCGACGGAATGCTGATGAAGCCGAGCTTTCAGACCACTCTCCGCGACCGCGTCGTTCTTTCCGGGGGCATCGGCGTTCATTCCGGCAAGCCCGTCCGTCTCGTGCTCAACCCCGCCGAAGCCTCCACCGGCCTGGTTTTCCTGCGTAGCGGCCTGCCTAACGGCGCCAGCCGGCGCATCGAGGCCAATTGGTCGAAAGTGACCATGACCGAGCTTTGCACCGTGATCGGCGACGGCGCACAGCATATGGTCGGCACCATCGAACATCTGGTCGCCGCGCTGCGCGGCCTCGGCGTCGATAATTGCCTGGTCGAAGTCGATGGTCCGGAAGTGCCGATCATGGACGGTTCGGCCGCTGCTTTCGTCGAGGCGATCGATCGCGTCGGCCTGCGCCAACTGGCCGCGCCCCGCCGTTTCGTGAAAATCCTGAAAGCCGTGCGCATCGAACAGGGCCGCGGCTTCGCCGAGCTCCGGCCTGCTGACAGCGGCTTCCGGCTCGATGTCGAGATCGATTTCAAGAGCGACGTGATCGGGCGCCAGCGCAAGATCCTCGATCTGGAGCCAAGCGCCTTCCGCCGCGAACTGGCCCGCGCCCGCACTTTCGGTTTCCTCGCCGATGTCCAGCATCTGCTCAAGGCCGGTTTTGCCCTGGGCGCCTCGCTGGAAAATTCGGTAGGCATCGACGACGGCCGCGTTCTCAATCCCGAAGGACTGCGTTACACCGACGAATTCGTCCGCCACAAGATGCTGGACGCGGTCGGAGATCTCGCCCTGTCAGGTTCGCCGCTGATTGGCGAATACCAGTCCTATTGCGGCGGTCACAAGATGAATGTCGCGGTGCTCGAGGCGCTGTTCTCCGACCGCTCCGCCTATCGCATCGTCGAAGCGGCTCCTGTGGCGCGCGAAGGCGCCCGCGCCGAATTCGGCATGGCGGTTTCCCCGGCCTTCCTGCCCGAGCGCAGCTGAGCGCTAACGCGGATCCTTCGGTTCAAGCGAAATGAATACCGATTCGAGCGGATCGGTAAGTGGCTCCAGCCCGGCGAGAACGGGTCGCGGACGCCCAAGTCTTAAAAATGCCGCAAAAAATCGGTTCTGCTAGGCTGTGACCGGCAACGGCGAATTCCGACGCGGCAAAGAAAGCCGCGCGCGCCGGGTTCCGCTGCAGGGCGGTTTAGGCTAAGACCATTTTGCGCGAAAGTCGCCGTCTGGCGTCGCGCCTCTCCATGACGAGCGGGTTGAATGAAAAGAACGAAGGCAATTGGCTTGAATGTTTTGCGCGCAGCCGCTCTGGCCGCTGTGGGCTCGACCTGTTTCGTCTCCGCGGCGCAGTGCTTTTCGTGGGAAGACCTCAATCCTTTCGCTGGCTCGAAATACGAGATGAAGGTCGACCCCGATGTCCCGGTGGACCGGCTCTATAACGAAGGGCTGATGAAGCTCGACAAGAAGGACTACGAGGGGGCGGCGAAACGCTTTGCCGAAGTGCAGAAGCAATATCCCTTCTCGCAGTGGGCGCGCAAATCGCTGATGATGGAAGTCTACGCCTATTACGAGAACGGCTCCTATACCGAGACCGTTTCGGCTTCCGACCGCTACACCACGCTATATGGAAACTCTCCCGACGCCCCTTACGCCACCTATCTCGCCGGCGTGGCGCTGTTCGGCGAACTTCCCGACGAGCATCGCGACCAGGACCGCGTCGCCAAGGCGATCAAATATTTCCAGATCATTGTGGATAAATATCCCAAGTCCCCCTACGTCGCCGACGCGCGCTTCAAGATCCAGGTCGCCCGCGACCAGCTCGCCGGACACGAGATGAACGTCGGCCGCTATTATCTCAAGCGCCAGAATTACACTGCGGCGATCAACCGGTTCCGCGAGGTCCTGTTCAAGTATCAGAACACGCGCGAGGCCGAAGAGGCGCTGGAGCGTCTGACCGAGGCCTATCTGGCCATGGGCATTGTCGACGAGGCGGAGACAGCCGCCGCCGTGCTGGGGCATAATTATCCCGATTCGGAATGGTACAAGGAAGCTTTCGAACGCTTGAAGACCGACGGCTATGCGCCGCAGGACCATCAGGACTCGTGGATTTCCAAGGCCTTCAAAAAAGTCGGTGTGACCTGATTCTTCCATTTGCTGACGGAATTTCATGCTGGTCCAGCTCGCGATTCGCGACATCGTACTGATTGACCGGCTAGAGCTCGATTTCGGCGCCGGCCTGACGGTGTTGACGGGCGAGACCGGCGCCGGCAAGTCGATCCTGCTCGACGCCTTTTCGCTGGCGCTCGGCGGCCGCGGCGACGGGGGGCTGGTGCGCTCCGGCCAGAGCCAGGGCCAGGTGACCGCCGTTTTCGACCCGCCACCCGAGCACCCGGCGCGAAAATTGGCTTTGGGCCAGGATCTCGCCGTCGAGGGCGATCTGATCCTGCGCCGCGTGCAAATGGCCGACGGCCGCAGCCGCGCCTTCGTCAACGACCAGCCGGTCAGCATTCAGGCGCTGAAAGCCATCGGCGGCGAACTGGTCGAAATCCACGGCCAGCACGACGATCGCGCCCTGGTCGATCCGGCCTTCCATCGCTCCCTTGTCGACGCCTATGGCGGCCTCGAGCCGCTGGCTGAGAAGACGCGCGCCGCCCATGGCGGCATGCGGCGGGCGGAAAAAGCCCTGCAAGAGGAGCGTCTGGCGGTGGAGGCGGCCCGCAAGGAGGCCGATTTCCTGCGTCACGCCCATGAAGAGCTGTCCAAGCTGAACCCGCAATCGGGCGAGGAGGAAAAGCTCGCGACCGAGCGCGCCGCCATGATGCAGGCGGAAAAGGTGATGGGCGATCTGCGCGACGCGCATGAGAGCGTGGCCGGCGACGGCTCGCCGCTCTCCACCCTCTCGGCGGCGATGCGCCGGCTGGAGCGGCGGGCGTCGCAGGCGCCGGCGCTGATCGAGCCCTCGCTCAAGGCGCTCGACGCGGCCCTGACGGCTCTCGATCAGGCGCAGCAGACGCTCGATCAGGCTTTGCGCGACGCGCAGTTCGACCCGCGCGCGCTGGAGCGGACGGAGGAGCGGCTGTTTTCGCTGCGCGCGGCGGCGCGCAAATACGCCACGCCAGTGGAGAGCCTCTCCAATTTGGCGGACAAATTCGCCGCCGATCTCGCCGCGCTCGACGCCAGCGAGGCGCGGCTGGTCGCGCTTGCCAGCGCCCGGGAACAGGCGGGCGCCTATTGTCGCAGCTGCGCCGCCGAGTTGAGCGCCGCGCGGATCGCGAGCGCGAAAACCCTGGACGCCGCGGTCACGGCCGAGTTGCCGCCGCTGAAGCTGGGACAGGCGAAATTCACGGCCCAGATCGTCACCGACGAGGCGCAGGCCGGACCGGATGGGGCCGACCGCGTCGAATTCTGGGTGCAGACCAATCCCGGCGCGCGGCCGGGGCCGCTGATGAAAGTCGCCTCCGGCGGCGAATTGTCGCGTTTCATGCTGGCGCTGAAAGTGGTTCTGGCCGATCGCGGTTCGGCGCCGACGCTGGTGTTCGACGAAATCGATTCTGGCGCCGGCGGCGCGGCGGCTGACGCTATCGGCCAGAGGCTGGCGCGCCTCGCCGCGCGGGTTCAGGTGCTCTCGGTCACCCATGCGCCGCAGGTGGCGGCGAGGGCCGGGCGGCACTTACGCATTTCCAAGGACCTGGCCGACAAGGGCGCGCGCACGGCGACGCGCGTCGCGGCGCTGGAGGACGAGCACCGGCGCGAGGAAATCGCCCGCATGCTGGCCGGGGCGACCATCACCGACGAGGCGCGGGCGGCGGCGGCGAGCCTGATGAAAAGCGACGGCTGAGCTGGGTCATCGATCGACCGAGATCCCGCGCAAATATAAAAGCCGCCTCGAAACGACCGCCATGTATGAAAGAACGGCGCGCATGTCTCTTTCCGGTCCGGACCGACTGCATCGCCAAAGGTGATTTAATATTACGTTAGCTATACCTTGGCAGATTCACCGCTAACCCGTTGCAAAGACTTTTGAAAGCCGCCACCGTGGTGGGTGGAAGTCGTCCGAAATCCCTGATTCCTTAGGAGCAACAAATGAAAGCCATAGCCGTCGCGGCTCTGGCGTCGGTGACGCTCGCGCTCACGACGCCCGCCTTCGCGGAATACAGAGGAACCGCCGAAGCCCAGCAGGCCTGCACGCCAGACGCGTTCCGCCTCTGCGGGCGGTTTATCCCGGACTCAGGCCTGATCACCGCTTGCCTCGCTCGGCAGAAGGCCCGCTTGAGCCCCGAATGCCATAAAGTGTTCGCAGGCGGATCGCACGGCGACGGTCAGAGTTTCGCCGACCGATGACGTTGTCGCCTTCTCCCCGCGAGCGGCGCGAGCGG
>NZ_JBKQOU010000304.1:0-8837 GCF_052145335.1 Rhodoblastus sp. | reverse complement strand
CAGCACCACGCCTACCAGATGGGCCTGTGGTTCTGGCGCCCAACCCTGTGGTGGAATCCCGCCGCCGGCGTCACCCCCGAATGCCGCGAATGGCTTGAGCAGAAATATCCCGGCTGGAACGCGACCTTCGGCCGCTGCTGGGACGTGATCACCGACAACCTGCTCAACGGCCGGCCCGAGCTGACGGCGCCGGAGACGCTGCCGATCGTCTGCAACATGAGCCAGATTCCGATCTGCAACATTCCCGGAGACAACTGGAGTGTGAAGGATTATCCGCTGGAATACGAAGGCCGGCTCTATCACTTCAATTCGGAAATCGACCGCTGGGTCTTCGAGCAGGATCCCATCCGCTATCGCGATCACATGACGCTGGTCGATCGCTTCCTCGCAGGAAAAATCTCGCCGCCCGACCTGATGGGCGCGCTGATGTACATGAACCTCCAGCCCGGCGAAATGGGCGACGATGCGCATGGCTATTCCTGGGTCGAGGCCTGCCGCCAGCCGACGAAAGCCGCAGCGGAATAAGGCGCTTTCGCCCGCGAAAGCGAGAAGCGTTTTCGCGGGCGCCGCCTTCCCTGCCCCCATCCAACGACCTTCAAGAAGGACGCCTGCAATGGCTCTGTTCCCCGTGATTTCCAACTTCCAATACGACTTCGTGCTGCAACTCGTGCCGGTCGACACCGACAACACCATGGACGAGGTCGCCGCCGCCGCCGCGCATCATTCAGTCGGACGCCGGGTGGCCCCGCGCCCCGACAAAGTAGTGCGCGTCCGCCGCCAGGGCGACACGGAATTCTTCCCGCGCAACGCGCGACTCCACGAGACGCCCATCAAGCCGATGGAAACACTCGAATTCATCTTCTGCGAGAGGTGAAAAGAAAAATGTCCTTCAAGCCCGCTTGCACTCTGGACGATCTTTGGGAAGGCGACATGACCGAGGTCGAGGTCGAAGGCCAGCCGATACTGCTGGTCTGGCCCGAAGGCGGAGAAATCCGCGCCTTTCAGGGGATGTGCCCGCATCAGGACATTCCGCTTGCCGAAGGCAAGTTCGACGGCCGCGTCATCATGTGCCGCGCCCATCAATGGACCTTCGACGCCAAGACCGGCGCCGGCGTCAATCCGTCGGACTGCCGTCTCGCCGAATATCCGGTCAAGGTCGAGGGCGACAACGTCCTCGTCGCGATCGAGGGCGTAAAGCCCTTGTTCGCACATACTTGAACTGTTTTTCCATGATCGCGACTCGTCGCGATCATGGAACCCCTCGCACGTGCTCGGCGCCGCATTCGCGGCTAACCAAGTCCCCGGGGGACTTGGAATAAAAAACAAATCGGGAGGAAATATCGTGGCAAATCCAAAAGTCGGCGACGGCTATCTCAACAACCGGGTCGGCCCGGTTCTGCGCGCAAGTCCGATCACCGCCGGCGTCATCGAGGCCGCCGAGGAAGACAATCCCAACAAGACCATCCGCGTCGACGACAAGATCGCCTATGTGCGCATCGACACCGACGGCGAGATGATCCTGCGCCGCGAGACGCTCGAACGCGCGCTCGGCCGGCCATTCCGCATGTCGGAGCTCGAGGTCAATCTCGGCTCCTTCGCCGGCCGAATCGAGACCACCGACGACTTCGTCCGCTTCTATTACGAGAAGACGCTCTGAACCGACTTTCGCCATCCGCACGGCGAAAACAGCGCCAACCTCTGTCTCAAATTACGCGAGCAAACCATGTCCGAACCCCAAATCGCCAAGCCCCTGAAAACCTGGAGCCATCTCGCCGGCCGGCGCCGCAAGCCGAGCGAATATGAAATCGTCTCGACCAACATGCATTACACCACGGACAATCCGGACGCGCCGTTCGAGCTCGACCCGAATTTTCCGATGGCGCAATGGTTCAAGACCAACCGCAACGCCAGCCCGCTCAAACACGCCGACTGGAATGCCTTTCGCGATCCGGACGAAATCGTCTACCGCACCTACAACATGTTGCAGGACGGCCACGAGAACTATGTCTTCGGCCTGTTCGACCAGTTTTCCGCGCGCGGTCACGACGCGATGCTGGAAGACGCCTGGGCGCGCCAACTCGCGCGGCTTTACACCCCCGGACGCTATCTGATGCACACTTTGCAGATGGGTTCGGCCTATCTGACCCAGATCGCGCCGGCTTCGACCATTTCGAACTGCGGAACCTATCAGGCGGCGGATTCGCTGCGCTGGCTCACCCACACCGCCTATAGGACGAAGGAGTTGCAGAAGACCTTCGGCGACCTCGGCTTCGGGACCGGCGAACGCGATATCTGGGAAAACGACCCGGCCTGGCAGGGTTTTCGCGAGCTGGTGGAAAAGGCGCTCTGCGCCTATGACTGGGCGGAAAGCTTCGTCGCGCTGAATCTCGTCGCGCGTCCGGCTTTCGAAGAGGCCGTATTGCGCGCCCTGGGCCAGGCGGGACGCCATAACGGCGACACCCTGCTCGGCCTGCTGACCGACGCGCAGCTGGCCGACGTCGAGCGGCATCGCCGCTGGACCGGCGCCCTGGTCAAGCTGTCGCTGGAGACCGAGGGCAATCGCGAAGTGCTAAACAATTGGCTGGCGAAATGGACGCCGCTCGGCGACGCTGCGATCGACGCCTATTGCGCGCATCTGCCGGACTCGCCGAACGCGGCCCAAACCGCCCGCGACGCCTGTGCGGCTTTGCGTCGCGGCTACGGATTGTGATGGCGGCCGGCGTGCGATGAGCCATCACATCCAGATCGAGGGCGGAGACGGTTTCGACGTCTCCGCCGATGAGGACAGCCTGCTCCGCGGCGCGCTGCGCGCGGGAGTGGGCATGCCCTACGAATGTGGGGTCGGCGGTTGCGGCAACTGCCGGTTCGACCTGGTTTCGGGCGAAATGCAGAATCTTTGGCCCGAAGCGCCCGGTCTTTCGGAGCGGGAGCGCAAGCGCGGCAAACGTCTCGCCTGCCAGTCGCGTCCGTTGAGCGATTGCGTCATCAAGGTGCGTTGCGCCGACGAATACCGTCCCGTGGTCCCGACCCAGCGTTTTCAGGCCCTGCTGGCGCAGCGGCGCGAAATCGCTCCGGGCATGGCCGAACTGGTGTTCAAGGGGCCGGAATCGGCGACCTTCCGGCCCGGACAATATGGCGTCTTTCATCCGCCCGGCGTCGAGGGGCCGCGCGCCTATTCGATGTCGAATCTCCCCAATGCCGAGGGAGAATGGCGTTTCGTCGTGCGCCGCGTTCCCGGCGGCAAGGGAAGCAACGCCATGTTCGACGCGCTGGCGCCTGGCGACACGCTGACGCTCGATGCGCCCTACGGCGCCGCCTATCTGCGTGAGGACAATGCGCGCGACGTCGTTTGCGTCGGCGGCGGATCCGGCGTCGGTCCGGTGGTTTCCGTGGCCCGCGCGGCGCTGAAGCTGGGCAAGGAGAACCGCGTTCACCTGTTCGAGGGCGCCCGGACCCAAGCCGATCTTTGCGTCCCGGCGCTGCTGACGCCGGAGGAGATTGCCGCGCTGAATTATGTTCCGGTGCTCTCGGCCGAGCCGGATGGCAGCGGCTGGGGCGGCGCGCGCGGCTTTGTCCATGCGCAGGTCGAGCAATCGCTGCCGCTTCCCGTCGAAAAACACGAATTTTATTTCGCCGGGCCGCCGCCGATGATCGAGGCCATGCAGGACCTGCTGGTGATGCGCTGGAAGGCGCCGCTCACGCAGATCCACTTCGACAAGTTCTTCTGAAGACTGGGCGCTGCCCCACGAAAACAGCGATGCCCGCAGGGGCATCGCTGTTTTTGTCGTGGCGCCAGCGTAAGCCCCCGGGGGGGCTAAATCGTTATTATCAAAAAATATCGATAATCATCTTGACCCCTGACGAGCCGACTGTTACGAAAAAGCAGGTCAGATGCTGCGTCAAGATAACAAGCAGTCTAGGCCCGGGAGAGCGATTTATATTCAGCAAGGAATGACGAACCGTCCCGTGGGCGGGACGGTGGACGTTTGCGCCAATCAGAGCCAACGAATCTTCCGTCGAGAGCACTCCCTTCGTCTTCCGACTTAAGTTCCGGTCCTCTCCTCGGGGGAATAACCTGCTTGGCGGATCGACGCAGGCGGCTCTAGACGAGATTACGACAAAAAGGCGCGAAAGAACGTCTGAATATGAAGGTGACGATTGCGAGGTCCAGGCAGGCCCGCAAGGCACGAAGGGAGGACGGCAAATGGGCGCCAATCTGTTGAAACGTCCGGCGTTGAAATCAGTACCGACGGGACGCCAGGTTCCCGTGAACGAAAGCGCCGACCTTTGCTGTTGCCGCGTCCCCGAAATCCACGACCTCGCCAATCGCCTCCGCTTCGCGCCGGAACAGGGCCGCATCTGGCTGGACGACCAGAGGATGATGCTGATGCATGTGAGTTCGCTCGGCGCCCTGCGCGAGGAACTGGTCGGCAGCCTCGGCAAGGAGACCGCGCGTGGCGTGATCACGCGCATCGGCTACCAGGCCGGCGCCCGCGACGCGGAAATGGCCAAGAAACTGCGCGCCAATTCCTCGACCTACGACCATTTCCTCGCCGGGCCGCAACTGGTCTCGCTTGAGGGGATCGTGCATTGCGAACCGATCGCGCTCGATATCGATGTCGGCAGCGGCCGTTATTTCGGCGATTTCGCCCTGATCGACTGCGCCGAAGCCGAGGCGCATGTGGCGTCCTTCGGCATTGGCGAAGAATCTGCCTGCTGGATGCTGGTCGGCTACGCTTGCGGCTACACCAGCACCTTTATGGGCCGGCCCATCCTGTGGCGCGAAGTCGAGTGCCGCGCCATGGGGCATGACCGCTGCAGGGTGATCGGCCGCCCGGTCGAGGAATGGGGCGACGACGCTCGCGAAGACCTCCGTTTTCTGCAGATCGGCGACTTCGTGAAATGGACGCCGGCGCCACCGAATCCGCCGGCGCCTGCCCGCCTGGCGACGCGGCTTGCCGGACAGGAAAACAGTTTCGGCATGGTCGGCATATCGAGCGGCTTCAACAATGTCTGCCATCTCGTCAAGAAAGTGGCGCCGACGGAAGCGACAGTGCTTTTCCTCGGCGAAAGCGGCGTCGGCAAGGAAATTTTCTCGCATAACCTCCACCGGTTGAGCAAACGCGCCAAAGGACCTTTCATCGCGGTCAATTGCGCCGCCATTCCTGAGCAACTAACGGAATCGGAGCTTTTCGGCGTCGAGAAAGGCGGCTTCACCGGCGCCACCGTGTCGCGTCCGGGGCGTTTCGAGCGCGCGCATGGCGGCACCCTGTTCCTCGATGAAATCGGCACGTTGAGCTACACGGCGCAGGGTAAGTTGCTGCGGGCCCTGCAGGAGGGCGAGATCGAGCGCGTCGGCGATTCACGCGTCCGCAAGGTCGATGTCCGCGTCATCGCCGCGACCAATGTCAATTTGCGCGACGCCGTCAAGGACGGCTCCTTCCGAGAGGATCTGTTTTACCGGCTCAATGTCTTCCCCATCCGCGTGCCGCCATTGCGCGACCGCCGAGACGATATTCCCCTGTTGATGAACTGGTTCATGCAGCGTTCGTGCAAGAAGCTCGACAAGACCATCACCGGATTTCGCGAACGCGCGGTCGACGCTTTGATCAACTACCGCTGGCCCGGCAATGTGCGCGAGATGGAAAACCTGATCGAGCGCGCGGTCATTCTCGCCGATGACGGCGGCGCGCTGGATATCTGCCATCTATTCACCACCGGCGAAGAGCTGAATTCGACAACCTTCATCGTGCAGAAGAACGGCGCGTTGCGACTGGCCGGAGATGTGATCGAGCCCGAGGCTCCAACTTCCGAGGGCGGATTGCCGACGCTCGCCGATACCGAGGCGCGCATGCTGCGGCTCGCCCTTGCGGAAGCCAACGGCAACCTGTCGCTGGCGGCGCGGCTCCTCAGCATCAGCCGTCCGACCCTCGCCTACCGACTGCGCAAGCACAAGATCGCGGTGGAGTGATCTCGACACTTCTCTGGGAGCGGAATCATGAACGTCGCCAATCCGGAAATCGCTTACCGAACGCGCGCCGCGGGGATCGACACCAATTACCATGATCGCGGCTCCGGATTTCCGGTCCTGTTCATCCACGGCTCCGGCCCCGGCGTCAGCGCCTGGGCCAATTGGCGGCTGGTCATTCCAGAACTCGCCAAAACCCATCGTGTGATCGCGCCGGACATGGTCGGATTCGGCTTCACCGACCGTCCCGAAGGCGTGAAATACGATGTCGACGCCTGGGTGGCGCAGTCCATCGGCCTGCTCCACAGGCTCGGCCTGCCCAAGGCGCATATCGTCGGCAATTCTTTCGGCGGCGCCATCGCTTTGGCGCTGGCGATCCGCCATCCCGAACGGGCCGAGCGTCTGGTCCTGATGGGCAGCGTTGGCGTTCCCTTCGCGATCACGCCCGGCCTCGACGCCGTCTGGGGCTACCAGCCCTCAATGGAAAATATGCGCAAATTGCTGGATATTTTCGCCTATAGCCGCGAGTTGGTGAACGACGAACTGGCCGAGCTGCGTTACAACGCCAGCATCCGGCCGGGCTTTCAGGAGAGCTTTTCCGCCATGTTTCCGGCGCCGCGCCAGCGCTGGGTCGACGCCATGACCAGCGGCGAGGCCGATATCCGCGCCCTGCCCCATGAAACGCTGATCGTCCACGGCCGCGACGACAAGGTGATCCCGCTGTCCAATTCGCTCACTTTGCTCGAATGGATCGACCGCTCGCAACTGCATGTCTTCGGCCGTTGCGGCCATTGGGTGCAGATCGAACACGCCGAGCGTTTCGCGCGTTTGCTCACCGGCTTTTTCGCCGAAACCAATTCTTGAACCAAACGGTTTTGCGCGAGTAAGGCGCAAGGGAGAGCGGAATGAAAATCGATTTGACCGGAAAGTCCGCGGTCGTCACTGGCTCGACCTCGGGCATCGGCTTCGCCATCGCGCAGGGACTGGCGGATGCGGGTGCGCGGGTCATCGTGAACGGACGCAGCAAGGATCGTGTCGAGGCGGCGGTGACCAAATTGCGCGAGAGCGCGCCCGGCTGCGAAGTTCTGGGCGTCGCGGCCGATCTCGCGACAGCGGAAGGCGTCACGGAATTTCTCGAAAAAGTGGCGGACGCAGATATTCTCGTCAACAATCTCGGCATTTTCGAACCCAAGCCTTTTCTCGAAATTCCCGACGCCGACTGGCTGCGTTTCTTCGAGACCAATGTGCTCAGCGGCGTGCGGATGTCGCGCGCCTATCTGCCGAAAATGCTGGCGCGCGATTGGGGAAGGATCGTGTTCATCTCCAGCGAATCCGCGCTCAATACGCCGCCGGAAATGGTTCATTACGGCATGACCAAGACGGCGCAGCTCGCGGTATCCCGCGGATTGGCGGAAATGACGGCGGGATCGGGCGTGACGGTCAATTCCGTCCTGCCCGGCCCGACGCGCTCGAAAGGGGTCGGCGAATTCTTCGGCAGAATGGCGGCGGAGGCCGGCGTTTCGCAGCCAGAAATGGAAGCGCAATTCATCGCCGAACATCGGCCTACTTCGTTGCTACGCCGGCTCGCCAGCGTCGAGGAAGTCGCCAATATGGTGGTCTACGTCTGCTCAAAGCAAGCCTCCGCGACCAACGGCGCGGCCCTGCGCGTCGATGGCGGCGTGGTCAAGTTTATCGCGTGAAATCACCAGCCTGCTTATCCTGGCATTTTTGGAAAATTCGCCGTGCCGCCAGGAATGGGCGCCCATTCCTGGCGCGAGTCGCAGTAAATCTGCATGGTCGGCTTCAGCCAGCTGGTGTCGTCGAAGCATCCGGCTTTGACGATGGCGGTGTCGGGCATGGCTTCGGCTTCCGCCCAGACTGGCGATCCGCATTCGGCGCAGAACCAGCGGTCGACGGCGCGGCCGCTGTCGCCCTTGTCGGCGAATTTTTTCAGCGGCCCGGAAACCGTGAATTTTTCGCGCGGCGAAATCGCCATGACGGAATAAGCCGATGAGGTCGACTTCTGGCAATGCGTGCAATGGCAAATGGCGACAGTCGGCTGATCGTCATCGAGCGTGAAATGCGATTGGCCGCAGAGACAGCTTCCAGCGCGTAAGGTCATATTTTCCTCCCCTGCATGATGGCTTCGCTATTTTTTGGTTTTCGCCACGCCGCCGACGGAAAAATGCTGCGGCGGCACTTCGCGGATGATGATGCGGATCGCCTCCTTTGGCGCGTCGATCGCCTCGTGAATGGCGTCGGCGACTTTTTGCAACAACCGCGCCTTGGCTTCGTCGCTGCGGCCTTCGATGAGCGTAATATCGACGATGGGCATGGATTACTCCGCGACGCTGATGGAGACCGGACCGAGGTTCTGGATGGTGGTGCGCACATTCTGGCCGAGCTTTAGCGAATGCGCGGCGGTGGCGCCGCCGGCCAGCACGATCCAGCCTGGTTTCAATCCGCCAATGCCTGCCGTGGCCCGCGCCGCCGCGACCAGCGAGCGGATCGGATGACCGAGGATCGCCGCCGTCGAGCCGATCTGGACGGGCCGCCCGTCAACCTCCACGACAATGCCGAGATTGGAGAAGTCCTGGTCCGGCCGCGCCCAGTTGCCGACGACGAACCCGGACGAAGAGGAATTATCGGCGATCACGTCGGGCAGCGCGAATTTGAAATCGCGATAGCGCGAATCGATGACTTCCATCGCCGGAGCGATGGCTTCGACGGCCGACAGCGCCTCGGCGGCCGAGACTTCGCCCGACAGCTCGCGCTTCATCAGAAAGGCCAGCTCCGGTTCTATGCGCGGATGCACATACCGCGCCTTGGACAGCGAACCGCCCTCCTCCAGCCGCATGGCGTCGGTCAG
>NZ_JBKQOU010000303.1:0-3786 GCF_052145335.1 Rhodoblastus sp. | reverse complement strand
GCCGGGCGCGCAACGGCACAGGTCTCGGCCTCGCCATCGTCAAGCATATTCTCACGCGCCACCGAGGCAAACTGAGCATCACGAGCCGCATCAATCACGGCTCGACTTTCGTCGCCAGCGTGCCGCTCCACGTCAAGCGGAAATAACGAGACCCGTTCAAGCCGGGCGTCTTGCGGGCGTTCGGGCGCCAAACGGTTGTCACGCTCGCTGCTTAGACCTGTCGCTTTCCAGAAAAATACAGCGAAAACAGAGTGTTACCATGTCATAAAACAATGGCTGCAACGTCATATAAGACTGGTGTTGGCGGCGTAAGGGTGAAGCGCGGCGCTAGCCTGCCGCCCATGCGCGCGGGGAAGGTCCGCACCCTGACCTTAATGGTCTGTCGGAGAGCTGCTTATGTTCATGAAATCCCTCATCACTGCGGCTGTGCTCGCCGCCGGAGTCAACATGGCCTCGGCCGCCGACATCTCCGGCGCCGGCGCGACGTTCCCCTTTCCTATCTACGCCAAATGGGCGGACTCCTATAAGAAAGACACCGGTAACGGCCTGAACTACCAGTCGATCGGTTCGGGCGCCGGCATCAAACAGATCAAGGCCAAGACCGTGACCTTCGGCGCGACCGACGCGCCGTTGGAGCCCGCGGAACTCGAAAAGGCTGGTCTTGCGCAGTGGCCGATGGTGATGGGCGGCATCGTGGCCGTCGTCAATCTCGACGGCGTGAAGCCGGGCGACATCGTCATCGACGGCCCGACGCTCGCCAACATCTATCTCGGCAAGATCACGACCTGGAACGATCCAGCCCTGAAGGCGCTCAATCCGAAGCTCGACCTGCCGAACCTGCCCATCGTCCCGATCCATCGCGCCGACGGCTCAGGCACCACGTTCAACTTCACCTACTATCTTGGCGAAGTCTCGCCGGAGTGGAAGTCGAAGGTCGGCGTGTCGACGACGGTCGACTGGCCGGGCGGCATCGGCGCCAAGGGCAATGACGGCGTCGCCAACAACGTCGCCACCACCAAGGGCGCGATCGGCTACGTCGAATTCGCTTACGCAGAGCAGAATAAGCTGACTTTTGCCGACATGGCCAACAAGGCGGGCAAGGTAGTCGCCCCGACCATGGATGCATTCCAGGCCGCGGCCGCCAACGCCGATTGGGACCATGCGCCCGGTTTCTACCTGATCCTGGCCAATCAGCCGGGCGACAAGTCGTGGCCGATGACCGCCGCGACATTCATTCTTCTGCCCAAGGATCCGCCGAATAAGGCCGCAGCGAAGGACGCGCTCGACTTCTTCAAGTGGGCCTACGAGAAGGGCAACAAGATGGCCGCGGATCTCGACTACATCCCTATGCCCGACAACGTCGTCAAGCTGGTCGAGGCGATGTGGGCCAAGGACATTAATCTGAAATGAGCGAAGCTCGGGGGCGAGCGGCAATCGCTCGCCCCCGGCTGTCGCGCTCGGAATGTCGCCGACCCAAGCAAGAATGTTGAAACGACGATGACGGCAACGGCACTTCGAACGCAGAGCGGCGCGAACTCTTCGGCAAGGGAGCGCGCGCGCGCGCTTTCGCGGCTGAAATTCTCCGACAGTGGGTTTCGCGTGATGACGCTAGCCTCGGCGTTGATCGTGCTTATCCTTCTTTTAGGGGTCGCGATTTCACTGTTCGTCGGCGCATGGCCCGCTTTCCGCGAGTTTGGGATCAATTTCTTCTTCTCCGACGCCTGGAGCCCGCCGAAAGAGCAGTTCGGGGCCGCGACCGCGATCTACGGCACGCTTGTGACATCGGTGATTGCAATGCTGATCGCCGTTCCCGTCGGTCTGGGCATCGCTGTATTCCTCACCGAGCTCTGCTGGCTGCCGCTGCGGCGGCCGATCGGCGTCGCCATCGAGCTGCTCGCCGGCATTCCCTCCATCATCTACGGCATTTGGGGCGTCTACTACTTCCGGCCGGTGATGCAGTCCTACATCCAGCCGTTCCTAATCAACACGATCGGGAATGTCCCCGGGATCGGCTTTCTCTTCCAAGGGCCGCCTTTCGGCTACGGTGTGCTGACCGCGGCGTTGGTGCTCGCGCTGATGATTTTGCCATTCATCACGGCCGTGTCGCGCGACGTGTTCGATACGGTTCCAACCGTGTTGAAGGAGGCGGCGTACGGGGTCGGAGCGACGACTTTCGAAGTCGTCGGCAACATCGTCATTCCTTATACGCGGGTCGGCGTGATCGGCGGCGTGATGCTGGCCCTTGGCCGCGCGCTCGGCGAAACCATGGCGGTCACCTTCGTCATCGGCAACGCGACGAAGATCCAGACGTCGAGCCTCGCCCAGGGCACGACCATCTCTGCGATGATCGCCAACCAGTTTGCCGATGCGGATCCGGGACTGTTCACCGCGTCGCTGCTGGCCCTCGGCTTCATCCTGTTTGTCATCACATTCATCGTTCTTGCGGCCGCGCGCTGGCTGCTGGCCAGTCTCGAATTGAAGGCGTAAGGTCAATGGCGGACCTCTATTCCGGGCGCAAGCGGCGCAACATCATCTGGACGGCGCTGGCCTACGGGGCGACAGGCCTCGGCCTCACCATGCTTGTCATCATTCTGGCCACGCTGCTCTGGAACGGATTTGGCGGACTGTCGCTGGACGTCTTCACCAAGAACACAGCCCCGCCCGGGGTGGTCGGCGGCCTCCTGAACTCGATTGTCGGAAGCATCATCACGACGGCGATCGGCCTCGCGATCGGCGCGCCGCTCGGCATCCTGGCGGGAACGTACCTGGCCGAATACGGCCGCAATGATCGCCTCGCGATCGTGGTGCGTTTCATCAACGACATTCTGCTCAGCGCGCCGTCGATCGTCATCGGCCTATTCGTTTACGAGCTGCTCGTCGTGCCCGTCGGGCACTTCTCAGCCCTCGCGGGCGGCGTCGCGCTAGCAATCCTCGGGGCGCCGATCATGGTGCGCACCACCGAGGATATGCTCAATCTGGTGCCCGATACGCTGCGCGAAGCGGCCTCGTCTTTGGGGATGCCGCGTTCTCTTGTGATCCGTCACATCGCCTACAAGGCGGTGCGCTCCGGCATCATCACCGGGATCCTCCTGGCGATCGCCCGAATGACCGGCGAGACGGCGCCATTGATCTTCACAGCGCTTGGAAATTCTCTTTTTACCCTCGATCCGCGCGGACCAATGTCAAGCCTTCCGCTGATCATCTACGAGTTCGCCCGCAGCCCTTACGCGGAACAGCAGAGGCTCGCATGGACGGGCGCGCTCATCCTCACGTTTGCAGTGCTTGCCTTGAGCATCGCGGCCCGCGCGCTCTCCGCTTCCACAACACAAAAGTGAATCAAAAGGTTTTTCGCTCATGAGCAACGAAGCCAACGCCCCAAGGCCGGCCAAGCCGCCGAGCGCGTCCAAGGACAAGATCGTCATCCGCGGTCTCGATTTCTATTACGGCCAGTCGAAGGCGCTCAAGGACGTCACTCTGTCCCTGTATGAGGGCCAAGTCACGGCGTTCATTGGTCCTTCGGGTTGCGGCAAGTCGACGTTGTTGCGCGTGCTGAACCGCATGTACGATCTCTACCCCGGCCAGCGGGCGGAAGGCGAAGTTCTGCTTGACGGCGAAAACGTTCTGGCGAAGGACCTCGATCTCAACCTTCTGCGCTCTCGCGTCGGCATGGTGTTCCAGAAGCCGACGCCGTTTCCGATGACGATCTACGACAACATCGCCTTCGGCGTGCGCCTTTATGAAAAGCTGCCCAAGTCCGAGATGGACGCTCGAGTCGAATCGTCGCTC
>NZ_JBKQOU010000302.1:0-12871 GCF_052145335.1 Rhodoblastus sp. | reverse complement strand
TAGTACTACAGTTGCGTATTTAGCGCATCTGTGATTCTCTGCGATTTGATGATCGGGGAGGATCGGATGTCTGTGGCGGAATGGTCAGGATCGCTGCTGGCGTGGGCGGAGGAGCTGGCGGCGTTGAAGGCGCGCCTTGGTCCGGCGTTCGGTCGGCGGGAGCTGCGGGAGACAGGGGCGGCGTTCGTTGACGGCCTCCTGTCTGGCGTCGAGCGCAAGACGGGCTGGCTGATGGCTGAACAGTCGGGCGCGGAGCGGCCTTATCGCATCCAATCTCTGCTTGGGCGCAGCCGCTGGGACGCGGATCGATTACGCGACGAAGTTCGCGCCTACGCCCTTGAAGCGCTTGAGGATGCGGATGCCGTTCTGGTGGTGGACGAGACGGGCTTTGTGAAAAAGGGCGAGCATTCGGTTGGCGTGGCGCGCCAATATTCCGGAGCGGCTGGGCGCATCGAGAACAGCCAAATCGGCGTGTTCCTGGCATATGCGAGCCGCTATGGCCAGGCGCTGATCGATCGGCGTCTGTATCTGCCGGAGAAATGGGCGGCGGACGCGCGACGGCGGGCTGCCGCCAGCGTTCCCGAAACGATTGATTTCGCCACCAAGCCAGCGATGGCGCGCGAAATGATCGCGGCCAATCTCGACGCCGGCGTCACATGCGCTTACGTGCTCGGCGACGCCGTCTACGGCGCCGACAGCGGCTTGCGGCATATGCTGGAAAAGCGCGAGCAGCCCTACGTTCTTGCGGTGCGCTCCAATCATTTTCTGCGCGTCGGCGGCGGCTCGCTTCAAGGAACGACCCCTGAGGATCTCGCCGACGCCCTGGAGCAAGACGCTTTCGCTTGCCACGCCGCCGGCGAAGGCGCCAAAGGTCCGCGCCTTTACGATTGGGCGCGCGTGCGGCTGCATTGGCGGAAAGATGCGCGCTTTGCGCATTGGCTCCTGATCCGGCGCAGCCGCGGCAAGACGCCCGAACGCGCCTATTATCTCGTTTATGCACCGGCGACCGCGACGCTCGCCGAATTGGCCGGCGTCGCCGGATTGCGCTGGACCATCGAGGAGTGTTTCGAGCGGGCCAAGAGCGATCTTGGCCTCGACCATTGCGAAGCGCGCTCGTGGCGCGGTTGGCATCGCCACATGAGCCTGTGCATGGCCGCGCTGGCCTTTCTCGCCAAACTTTCGGCCGAACTGCGCCGCAGGGCTTGGGGCAAACCGAACGAAAGGAGTCCAAGCCCGACAATCGCCGCTTGACTCGAATGCGCGCCCTCGTTCCCAGCGTGCCGGAAATCAGATACCTGCTCGCCCGGCTGCTGCTTCGAGCGCCTCAAGCCAGCTTGTTTGTCATGGCTTGGTCAAGCTGGCGACGAAAACATCAATGGATGGCGACTGCCGCGCATTACAACCAACGCCAAAATACGCAACTGTAGTATTAGTCTCGGCGGCGATCTCGGAGACGTCGGGATTCGGCTCAAACGCGTCCTTCAAGCTTTTCTCGCAATGGCCGGTGCAACGTCGTCAGCAGACTTTCCCGGCTTCGGTCGAACGCTTATTCGTGACCCTTTGGCGACAGCCGCCACCAACCGGCGCGTGTCTGGCGTGATCCCAAAGGCGGACATTCGATGAAACGATCATTCTCTTGGTTTCGTCCCAACCACGATGCAAGTTCAACTGGGCGGTTCGTAAGCCTCGCTTTGATCTCCGGGCTGCGCTTGGTGTTCCAGTCGCCGGCGGGATCCGGGTGTAACCCTGAAGTGGTGCGCCATTAGGGTATACAGCGTCGAATTGGCGTAAGCGTTTCATAAAGACCTCTCAGCCGAAAAGTGAATGTCAAACCGAGCCCGAACTGCTAGCTTCGAGGCTGCGTCGCTGCGCTCATTTTCGTGCCGGCTGCTGAATTCGGGAGGCTTCATGACTGCCGAAGCTGCGAAGGACGGACCCGATGTCCACCCCGAAGGAATTGGCGCGCTAGCGCTTGGCGCACTCGGCGTCGTTTACGGCGATATCGGCACCAGCCCGCTCTACACGATCAAGACCGCGGTCGCATGGACCGGACGCGCCTTCACGCCCGAAGAAGCGTTGGGCATGCTGTCGCTGATCGTCTGGACGCTGGTGATCATCACGTCGATCAAATATGTCGCGGTGATCATGCGCGCTGACAATGACGGCGAGGGCGGCATTCTGGCGCTGATGTCCCTGCTCGGCGTCAAGCATGGCCGCCGCCCTTACATCATCACCATGGGCATGCTCGGCGCGGCTTTACTGTTCGGCGACGGCGCTATCACCCCGGCGATTTCCGTGCTCAGCGCGCTCGAAGGCCTGAAAGGCGCCGCCCCGCCCGTCGCGCCCTATGTCGTGCCGCTGTCGATCCTAGTCCTCATCGGCTTATTCTGCCTGCAACCGCAAGGCACCGGACGAATTTCCAAACTTTTCGGCCCGATCATGGCGACGTGGTTCGTCGTGATCGCCGTGCTCGGGATTTCGTCGGTCGTCCAGCATCCGCAGGTGCTGGCCGCCCTTAACCCCCTCGTCGGGCTTCATTACCTGTTCGGGCACGGATTGGCCGGATTTCTGGTGCTCGGCGCGGTCTTCCTTTGCGCCACCGGCGCCGAGGCGCTCTATGCGGACATGGGCCATTTCGGCGCCCAGCCGATACGCCTGGCATGGTACGGCTTGGTCTTCCCGGCCCTGCTCCTGTGTTACGCCGGCCAGACAGGGCTGCTCCTCGACGCGCCGTCCGACAAGGATTTCGATCCGTTTTACGCGCTTTGCCCGGGCGCCTTGCAACTGCCGCTCATCGGACTGGCGACGACGGCGACCGTCATCGCCAGCCAGTCGATCATCACCGGCGCCTATTCGATGACTCGTCAGGCGATTCAACTCGGCCTTCTGCCGCGCGTGCGCATTTCGCAAACCTCCGCGCAGAGCTACGGGCAGATCTATGTCGGATTGGTCAATTGGTCCCTGATGGCGCTTACCCTTGCGCTCACCGCGACCTTTCAATCCTCGGACAATCTTGCGGCGGCTTTCGGCGTGGCGGTCTCGCTCACAATGCTGCTGACCAGCTGCCTGATGTTTGTCGCCATGCGCGAAGTCTGGCGTTGGAGCCTTGCCCTGAGCGTCGCCGTCGCCGGCCTGTTCATCGTGGTCGACAGCTCCTTCGTCGCCGCCAATTTCGTCAAATTCTTCGAGGGCGGCTGGATTCCGATCCTCGTCGCAAGCTTCATCTATTTCCTGATGACGAGTTGGTACGAAGGCTACGCCGCGCTGCGCGCGGCGCTGGAGCGGGACACCATGCCGCTTTCGGATTTCATCCGGAGATTCCATGAGAAGGCGCGCGTGTCCGGCACGGCGGTCTATCTCACGAGCCGTACGGATGTCGTTCCCGTCGCCCTGTTTCATAACCTGAAACACAACAAGGTGGTCCACGACCGCATCGTGCTGCTCAATGTGGTGACCGAACAGGTTCCCAGAATCGAGCCGGAAGATCGGGTGCGCAGCGCCGACCTCCCCGACGACTTTCATTCCTTATGCGTTCGCTACGGATTCACGGAGCAGCCGGACATCCCCTTCGCGCTGAGCGAAGAAAAGGGCGAATGCCCTCTGCATTTCAATATGATGGACACAACGTTCTTCGTAGGCCGGCTGAGCGTCACGCCGCGCGGCCATTCGCGATGGTGGCGCATCAAGATGCAGGTCTTTAAATTCCTGCATCGCAACGCGCTGCCCGTATGGGAATTTTTCCGCATCCCTGTCGGCCGGGTGGTCGAACTTGGCGGACAGATCGAATTGTGACGAACGCCTGGCCGAACCTCGCGGAAAGTGTTGACCTCGCTCGACCTGACCCTGGCCTGGGTCGTCTGGGATAAGCTGCCTAATCTGCAATTCGATACCGGCGTCTTTGTCGGCCTGACTCCCGCGACACCCAAAATCCAGGCTTTTTTGGGCGTTTCGCAGCGGTTCTGATTTGCTGTGCGCTATTTGATTGACAGGCCTTCCAGACAACATCAGTCCGTCGCCGTTTGGCTGAGTGGCCGCTTCGAGTCGCTGACGAGACGGTCGCGGCCGCCCGCGTATAGTCTCATCCGAGTCGATCTCTGAAATTCGGCTGAACAACCACAGATTTCCGCTGTTGGCGCATCCTTCCCTTTCAGCCATCGACCGGTGTTTTCTCGGGACCGGCCCTTCGCGCTATGCCTGCAATCCGCCGTTTTGAGCCGTTGCGGGAGCCAAGTATCAGATTTCGAGCCGATGGATCGGACCCAGCGAACGGACTACCGTCCCCAGGCCAGCGACAACTCGGCGTCGCCCGGGAAACCATCGGGGAAACTGACGATCCGCGCCGTCAGGGCGAAGCCAAGCGGACGCAATTCCTTGTCCCAGCGCAGGAAGAAATCCGCCGCCTTGCCGCGCAGGCTCGCCGGCCAGTCGGGATCGGGGAGGTTGATCGCCCGACCGCCGTCATTACACAGGGCGCAAGGGAAAACCAGAGCCGGCGCGCTGGTTTCGCCGCGCGCGGCGGCTTCGCGCGCCTTTGTCAGAAGATGCGCGAATTCCTGGTCGGTGAACCGGGTTTTCAGCAGCAACTTTACCTGCTCGTCGCGCTTTTCCTTGCCCATGCGCAAAACATCGTCGCGCATCTGGTTCTTGTTGCGCTCGAATTGCAGCACCAGATTTTTCAGCGCCGCCGCCGTGATCGACTCCGGCGTCGCAGCGGCGGGCGCGACTGCCTGCGTTGGTTTTGGCTTGGCGCCTATCGCTGCCTCGACCGCCGCTTCGAAAAACTCCGGCGTCACCGGCTTGGCCGGCGGATGCGCTTCCGGAGCGAACAGGCGCAACAGATCGGCGCGGCTGACGACGCCGACCACGAACCCATCGCGCAAGACCACCAGCCTCTTGATGCGATGTTCGTTCATCAACGCGGCGGCTTCTTCGATCCCCACCGCCTCGTCGACGCAAATCGCCGGCGCGGCCATGATCTGGCGCACGCTATCGACTTCGCGTTCCAGCGCGTCGAGATAGTCCTTGGCCATTTCCTGGCCGCCCGAGAGAATATGCACCCAGGAATCGCGCTGTTCCTGGCGCGTCACCACGTCGGCAAACCGGAAATCGCTTTCGCTGACGACGCCGACAGGCCGCCCCTTGGCGTCGACCACTGGCAGGCCGCTGACATGGAGGCGCAGCATGATCTCCGCCGCCGTCCTCGCGGAATCGTCGGGGCCAACGGTGACGACCGGTGAAGTCATGCATTCGCTGACGCGCTTTTCGATGGTGTTCGGAATATCCAGCATGACGCCTCGCAATGGTTCGGGCCTGTATTTAGGCCTGAAGTTTGACATTATCGCGCCAGTCATGACCGAAACACGAAAAAGCGGCTGTCGAAACAGCCGCCGCGCTTAAATGTCGCAGTCGAAAAAGCCCGGATCACTGCTTCTCGAAAGGAGCGCTGAGGATCAGGTCGACTTCGTCGCCGATCAGCGGCTGGGCGGCGGACAACAGCGGCGCGCGAAGGATGCGAGTCATCTGGACCTCGTCCAGGGATGGCAGGGACAGGCTTTCAATCTGGCTCGGCTTTCATCTATGTTCTGGATCGGCGGCGCGCCTGCTGGATGGATCGCTCCAGGGCGGACAGGAAGGCGGAGCGGTCGCGGGGCGAAAACCCCTTGGGGCCGCCGGTAGTTTCGCCGCTCGAGCGCAAATCTTCCATCAGGTTGCGCATCGCCAGCGCCATGCCGATCGAAGCCTCGTCGAACAGCTTGCCATTGGGCGCCAGCACGAAGGCGCCCGCCTTGACGCAGCGGGCGGCCAACGGAATGTCGGCGGTGACGACGATCGACAGCGGATTGGCGCGCTCGGCGATCCAATCGTCGGCGACGTCCGGCCCCTGGGGAACCAGCACGCGTTCGATTTTTTCGTGGCGCGGGGCGTGCAGCAGGCGATTGGCGACCAGAAAGATCTTCAGGTCGTGCCTCGCCGCGACCTTGTAGCACTCGTCCTTGACCGGACAGGCGTCGGCGTCGATCAGGATTACAGGCTCCATGGATGGCCCGATACGTAGAGGCCAGCCAGCAGCGACAGGCCGAGGAACAGCACGACGGCCGCCGCCGCGAGTTCGAACAGGCGGGCGAAAATTTCGCCGCGTCGCGTTTGCGCGCCCAGGATTCTGGTCATCGCGCCCTTGGCGAGGACGGCGCTCGCCGCGAGCGCGCCCGTGGTCAGCGCCGTGCCCGCCGCCATGGCGAAGGCGGCCCAGACGCCGGTCGAAAACGCCCCTTGCGCCAGGGCGAAGACCAGCACCAGCAGCGCCCCGGAACAGGGCCGCGAACCCGCCGCGATCACCGTGACGGCGCCTTGGCGCCAGGAAAAATTGTCGCCGAGCGAGGACGGATCCGGCGCAACGCAATGGGCGCAGGCTAGATCATGGCTCGGATCCTCGCATTGGAAGCGCGAGGAGGCGGCAAGCCGCGGCGCTCGCAGCGCGGCGATCAATTCCGCGCCCTTGCGCCAGACCAGCCAGGCCCCGAGCGCGGCGATGCAGCCATAGGCGGCGACCTCGACCCAATGGGTCGCGGCCGCCATTTTCTGCGCTGTCGCCCCGAGCAGCGCCGCCGCGATTCCGACGATGGCTATGGCGACCAGCGCCTGCAACAAAGCCGCCAGCCCGGAAAGAACCAGGCCGCGCCGCAAGGCTCTCGCATTGGCCAGCATGTAGCTGGTGATCACCGCCTTGCCGTGTCCCGGCCCGGCGGCGTGAAACACGCCGTAGGCGAAGGAGACCGCCGCCAGCCAGAGCGCAGCCGAAGGATTGCCGTGGACACCCTCCATCGCCTGCCGCAAGGCCTGGTAAAAATGCGCCTGCTGCTGCAACAGCCACAGGCCGACACGCCCGACATGGCCGACCGCGCCCTCGTCGACGCCGAGCGAAAACGGATTTCTGGCGAATTGCGCGAAAGCCGGGCCGGTCGCGAGAACCAGCGCGGCGAGACCACCGAGGCGTTTCATGGACAGGCCACGATGGTGCGCGTCGCCATTTTGATGCCGAAATCGGCGCCGATCGGCAGGCCGCTGAAGAAACTTTCGCTGAGCTTGGCGGAATCGCCACTGGTCAGGGGATCGGGCCGCAGCGTCGTCATCGAACATCCGGCGGGCGCGCCTTTCAAACTGACGGGATTGACCTTTTCCAGCTCTATATCGACGAAATAGGTCGGATCATAGACCAGGAAAGTGAAAGGCTTCTTGGCGGAAACCGGCTCTTTCAGCGGCAAAGTGAAGCTCAAAGTCACGATTTTCTTGTCGTCCGCCTCCAGCTCGTAATCCTTCGGCTCGCCGAATTCGTATGTTTTGGGGCCGGTCTTGGCGAGGGTGAAATACTGGAATTCCGCCAGCGATTCGACATTGGTCTTGGCCAGCGGCGCCAGTTCTTCCTTCGTCGGAGGCTTGCCGTCCTTGCCGAGCCCCTGGGTGGCGAAGGCGGAATACATTTCGTCGAACGTCCAGGTATGACGGATGGCGGCGATTTTTCCGTCGGGCGCGAACAGGATCTGCGCGCGAGCGGCGATCCAGACATGGGGATGGGCGCTGGCGCGCAAGGGGCACAGGCCGAGCGTAGCCAGACCCGCCGCAACCAAAGCCTTGAAAAACCTCAAACCAACCCCCTTGCTGTTCGCTGCGCGACACGATGGCGTCTGGTCTTACATCAAGAACGCAAGTCTGGCGAAAACGAGGCCGAGGGCGCCGGCCCATTATTTGACCAATCTCGCCAGTTGTTTTTGCATCAACGAATTTGTCGAGGCGCCGAGTGTCCTCAGTTGCCGCCCGACAGTCTGGGCAAGGCCTTGAGGCTGCCCTAAATTTTGAACTTCGGGCACGCCGCGCAAGATCGAGGCGAGCCGAGCCACATCCAATGCTTTTCCCATTTCCAGCGGCAAGGATTGCACGGGGCGCCGCGCAATGATCCTGCCGATGAAAGCCTCCCTTTCATCGACAGCTTGTTCGATCGCATTCGCCAGGGCGGCCGGCTCCAAATGTTCCAACGCGACAATGTCTGGAAGCCTGCGCTGCATCTTTTTGCCCGGATAATCGTTGGTGATCGTTTTTATGCCGGCCTCCGCCATTTCCAGCGGGGGATAGCTGGGGTGCGGCGACACCATCAAGGATATCCCGACAGACGAGGAATTGAGATATTCGGCGTATTTTTCGAGACTGACTTTTCCGTCGATCACGGCATTTTCGACCGGATGCAACAAGCTCTCGTCGAATGTCTCGCCAAGAAAGACGATCTTCCACCGACTGGCCCGGACAGGATCGCTCTGCTGCCATTGAAAGAGCGCATCGCAGATCAACTCGAAGGCGTTGCGCGAGACGCTTGGCCTGCCGTAAACTAGGATTTGCCGCTGCCTCGGCACGGGCTTGAGCAAGGCCGATATCTTGTCATTGATGCGATAAGGGATGCAAAATGAGTAGAGGAAGTTGTATTTCGCCCCCATCGTCGAAAACAGCTCTTCCGAGTTGATGACAGCGATCGTCTTGTCGGCGTGGTGGTAAGTTTCCTCGGCGCGCGAAAACTTGGCGCCCCAGCCATAAAAATAGGGTTCATCATCCTGGATGAGATAGACGAACGGCCGGTCGACGCCGAAGTAGCGCTTCCGATCCTGATCGAGGTCCGTGGCGAACCGCGCCGTCCACCAGGCCGTCGCAATAAAGAGGTCGCCTTCGCGCAGGTCGAGACGGCCGTGCTCCCGCTCCGAAGCATCGATCAGCAGCCACGGATCCTGGTCGAGCGTGGGCGTTAAAGGCGCGCAAGCGTAATCGGCAAAAGCCTCATAGCCTTCCTCTTCAATAGCGGCGTCGGTGACAATGATGCGGCGGTCGCAGCCCTCGCCCAAAGCCGCCGCAATGTCGGCAAAAAGCTTTTGCGCTGAGGCAAGACCGCCAAAACTCTGTCTTGGATTGACCGTGGGCGCGAGCAGGTTCAGCCGCGGCTTCGGATTGCGCGAGGGATAAGAAAGAATTGGCCGGGTCTCGACAATACCAAGCGCCGTCGGACGCAGGCCCGCATCGGCGCTCGTCAGGCAGGGACGGAAGACGCTGAGACGATGTTTGGCGATGTCGGCTTTTGTCTCGACGGGCAACACGGTCGAGGCAAGCGGATAAAGGCCCCGCCGACTGACTTTCAGCCATTCAAAACCTTGCGACTCGGCGATGAACAGGAGGGAGCGCTCAATCGCATGCGCCAGAGTTCCGTCTATCTGCGCGCCCTCTTGAGGAAAATCGTCGAAATCCAGGCCAGCTTCCAGCAACGGCAGGATGGCTTGAGAGCGCCCCCAGAACATCGAGCCGGAGGGGAATTCGAGAGCGAGATTTTTATTGAGAGCAACGCCCATTCGCTTCAGCAGGCGTCTCGCGAGATCGTAATCATAGCCCCAGTTCAAAACGCCGCGAAGTTCGAAGAGATGCTGCGGAAATACTATTCCAAGCTTCGGGTCATCAAAAAGCGAAAGGATCGACGCGACAATTTCGGGCGAGCCCAGCAGGTTCTCGAGCAGATAATCACGCCAGGTCTCGAGGGGAGAACCGCCGTGAGGCGACTTCTTGGTGTGAAGATGGACGAACAAATCATATTTTGCATAAATATCGCGAAAGCCGATGAACTTCGGCGCCACGTCGCGTCCCCGATTAGGAAAAACCCGGATTTCAACCGAGCCTTTTTGCCAGGCTGCGCAGAGCGCTTCGATCTCGGTCTTCTTCTGCTCCGAATCCGTCGACAGATACAGGTCGGTCGTCGCAGGGATGTTGGCGACCTTTTCCAGCATAAGCGGGAGCACTTCTGGATAAAAGCAGTGCACTACGACCGCTATCGGTTTTTTCGAAAGATAAACGGCCGCGCTCGGAGCGAAGGGCGTTTCCAGGGCGAAGTCGAGCTCATTCGTCAAGCGACGCGACGGGACCACCCCATCGGGTTTCGTCAGCCCATAAGTATAATGATATTCAAATTTATTGGGCGTATCGTAAAGGTGTAGCCGGTCTTTCGACACGTAACGCCGTTTTTCCGCACGGCCAAATTGCAGGTAGTGCTGTTTAAACTGCCAGTCATGCGTGAAGATCTGCTTGAGATCCCGATTGACCGCCCAGTAGCCCTCCGCGCTGAAATCCGCAGGAAGCTGACCAAAGCGACTCTCGAAAAAGCCAATCGCCTCCTCCGCGCAACTGAACCGACATTCTTTGATTCCGTACTTGAGATAGTGCTTTCTGAGCTTCTCGCTCGAATCCAGGATCGCAAGATCATCATAGTAGTTGCTATAAAAAAATGGATCAAATTTCTGTAACCTGCGAAGCTTATCCGAGCTTTTGGCCAGAAAAATATGCCTCAACCTTTTCAGCATCGCTCACACGTCATTTTAAGCTTCGCAATTTCGCATTCTTTATCAGTTGCGGTGTGGAAAGCAAATTTGTCGTAAGTCGAAGCATGCTGGCTGATCGCCTGCCGCCACGTCAACATGCCGATCGGGAATTGGCCCTCACCTATCCCTCCGTGTCAGGGCTTTCCGAATCGGGCGCGTGAAACCGTAAAAACTCGAAGAGTTCGGACATGGAATCGGCATTGCAGTGCAGCGCCGGTGATACCTGGCGTTGGGCGAGAATCTCCAGAGCCTTGAGGATGCGGAACCGATCCCTTTCGTATGCGAATTCCGCTTCAATGCTTCGTTGGCGTGTCAGCTTGCCACAGAGTGCGTTATATTTGATTTCAATATTTTCGACGCGGCTCAAAACGCCTTTCAGCTTCTTGAGCCGTTCGATTTCGGCTTCGATTCTTTGGGAAAGGACCAAAGGGTAAGGTTCATGAAAGCGATCTTCCGGTGGTATGTCCCAAGCGAAGAAAAGCTCGGTATCCCTGCGCCATTCCTCGCGTTCTTTACCACGAGACTGCTTTACCAGAAATTCTTCAAAGGACTTTTGCCAGTAATGATTGAGGCGACCGGCTTGCAGGTCGGGGGTGAATGCGAAAATTTCTGCAAGTCGTCCAAGTTCCTGAGAAGTCAACCTGGCAGGCTTGCTGGTAACAGCAAATTGGTTTTTGCCGATTACCGGCGAATGAACCGACATCGACAGGCAAGCCGTGGGCCGAACGACCGATTTCACCAGCGGCTGGAGCGACCGGCTGCCATGCTCGAACCGCGCGGTGACGCGGCCGCCATTGCGCGATATTTGTCCGCCGCTGCCAATCCAGCACCAGTTGAAACCTACAAAGGCCGGAAGTTGTTCGGGATAAAGCTGTTGGATGCGCTGCAAATAATTCGGCAGTTTGAAATCGTAGGCCTCATCGAGAATGAGGAATTCATCTATGTCGAAAAAGGCGACCCACTCATATTCCAACAGCTCGGGGGTCAAATGCAACGCGTGTTGATAGGCTTTGCGCTGGGGATTGGCGCGACTGCCAACGCTACTTGTCACGAGCGTCAATATATCGTTCCGCGCCAGTATCCTGAGTAAATCATCCGACCCGTCATCGTTGTCGTTCGTATAGAGAAAGATACGATCGAACCCGATGATTCGCTGATGCGCCAGCCATTCCAACAGGAATGGGCCTTCGTTTCGCGCCGTGGCGACCAACGCACACTTGTATTTGGGCTTGATGCAACGCGACGCCGCCCAATTGAAGGCCTTCATGAAATTGAATTTTTCACCTTGATTGTCGATGAAATCGTAATTTTGATCGATATGGCGCATCAAGGTCTTGCGTCCTGGCAATCTTGGCCAGACGGGCCTTGTCTTGCGCGCAATTGTCAGGATGTTGGCGAGGTAGATTTCGTCTCCCTCGGAGGAACTCTCGTAATCCAGTTCGCCGAATTCAGCGACTCCGCGGACGTGGATGGCCTGCGCCAATTTATCGGAAAATCCGCAGGCTTTGGCCGCTTCAAGAAAGCCCGGCCGCAGCGCCTTCAGATCGGCGAGCGTGGGCTTTTTTTTGAAAGGGAGAAAACCCATCGACAATTTCCAATTCAGGCGGCGGATAATTTGTCATGCGGCCATTCCCCGAGGAACTTGATCCGCCGTCCTTCATTCTTTCCCCAATTGACAAAGTGATATTGAACGGAATCGAGACGACCCGCCTGCATTTCGCTCACGATATCGGGATTTGCCAGCAAATAGGCCTGTTCATCGAAATTTTCATCGGTGGCGATTAATGTGCAGCCAAACAAGCGGTCCGCCAAATCGCCAATTCTTTGCGCCTCAGCCTGGCAGAATTGGAGTAGTTGCAGCCTCGCTGGCAATTCCGGGTCCGAGCCATGCGAATGCTCCGACAAGCCGGCGTCATATTCCAGCTTCGGAAGGCGGGACAGATGCTCGACACAGAAAAGAACATCGGCTCGTTCGTAATTATGTAATATTTCCGAAAAATAGCAGTTGAATAGTTTCTTCAAGCTCGGATCGGCGCTGAATTTCTGGTACAGGGTCGTCAATCCCAGCACGGCGCGTATGAAATGAACGCGGGAACGCAATTCGTTGCGGTCGCGCCCCAGTCCCCGCAAGGCGTCGAATTGCTCGTCCGAAATCGGAAAATCCACCGTCAATTCGCGAATGCGCACCGCCGCCGTCGCTGAGTCTGCGGGAATATCCATGGCAACCCCCTCGTCTTGCAGTTGGCGACATTCGGCAGGATCTGAAGCCCCCCTGGAAAGTCCAGGCGATTAGACAGATTGCGCAGCCTTGGCAAGACTACTGCGATTGACGGACCCGCCAACCAGTTCCTCTCGCTTATGGCGATGTCGTCTCGATCGCGGCGGCCGCCGTCGCGTCCTGCTCCATGGTGTCGAGATTTGTGGCGCGCGTTTCCTCGCTAAGTATCAGAGCGGCGAGCGTAGAGCCGCCGAGG
>NZ_JBKQOU010000301.1:0-13555 GCF_052145335.1 Rhodoblastus sp. | reverse complement strand
CACGCGCCGAAGTGTGAGCGACCGGAGCGCCCAATAAAGAGCGCACCCACGTATCGAGGCTGTCGGGGGAATACATGGGAGTCCGCCCGAGATAGGTCATTTCGGGCCCCCCACCGACGCAGGCCAGTTTGGCAAGCGTGCGCGGCGAGCGTGAAATGCCCCATTTTTCAGTAAGGTAGCGAGAAGCGTCTGTGCGCCTGAGATAATGTGGCAGAGTGATCATGGCTGATTCCTCAGTAATTGCAGGACCAGCCGATTTATTTACCCTCAGTTACCGACCAAGCGAGGGACAAAAATGCGTGCTAAGGTGGGCGTCCTTCGATTTTGCGCCTGAGGCGCTTGATGACGCTTTCGATTTCAAAACCGCCTCTAGCCTTCGCCTTAATGACCTGACGCAGGGCGCTTCCAAGCGCCAAGTTTCGAGCCTCCTTCAACGCAAGCGCTTCCCGGATCATTTCGTCATCACCCGGGAATTGGCCAATGTAGCTTCCAGTAGGCCGCCCTTTTTCACGCCAAGAGAAGCGGCCCGGGCCGAGTATTTCGTGCCTAGAAGCGCCATCGTCTTCGCCGGAATTCAAAACCCACAATCTATTGACAATAGAGCGTCTTTCGTCAGGTGAAATTGCTGGCCATTCTTTGATCCGTTCACGGAATGAAACCAACTCACGCAACGCGTTGCCCTTTTTGCCACGCAAACGCTCCCGTGGGTTTAAGGCCAGCAATTGATCGATAAGGTATTGAGCCTCGCCAATGTCCGGCAGGTATTCATCATCATCGTCGCCTTCAACGTCGTCGGACAATTTCGCCTCCACTATTTCGATTTCTTGAAAGGGACGACTTTGCCGGTTGCTCCCTCCATCGCCGCCGAGATTGCGGTGCCTATCGTTTCTACGGCGCGGTGCATCGGGTCTGCATCCAGATGTGCGTAACGGTGGGTGGTGGAAGCTTGGCTGTGCCCAAGAAGCTTGCCGATGATCGGAAGCCCAAGGGACGCGCCGGCGCCGAAAGATGCAAAGCTGTGGCGAAGGTCATGGATGCGGACGCCCTCAAGTCCAGCGGCGCGTGTGACGGCCGCCCAAGGCTTCTTGAGGTCGGCGCGCGGCGCGCCATTCTTTTCTCCGGGGATGACGTAGGGGTTGTCTTTGATATGGGGCAGGTCGGTCAAAACCCGTTGCGCAGCGGCTGAAAGGTAGATCGGCTTCGCGCCGGTCTTGCTGTCAGGCAGATGAATGATGCCGCGCTCTAAATCGACGTTTTCCCATTTGGCGTCGAGAATTTCGCGCAACCGCGCGCCGGTCAGGATCAATAGGCGGATCGCGCCAGCCGCGTGAGGGTCGATGATTGTGCGCTGGTTCTCTTTGGGGACGTGCTTCGCCTTTGGATTCGTCTCGTCGATCGCCCAAGCAAGCCCGACAGTTTCCGCATCGCGGAGCGCGTCACCAAGGCGGCTGAATTCCTCGCTGGTCAGGAAGCGATCGCGCTTGCGCTCCTTGTTGCGCTCGATGCCTTTGGCCGGATTGGCGGCGAATTCGACTTCATCGCGCTTGGCGGCCCAGTTCCAGACGCTTGAAATCAAGGCCAGCACCCGGTTTGCCGAATAGGGCTTATCTGCCAACTTGGCATGAAGCCGGGCGACTTCGACGCGGCGAAGGTCAACTATGCGGGTTGAGCCGATGGCCGGGTTGATGAAGTTCCTCAGCAAGGCTTCGTAGTCGATCTTGGTGCCGCCTTTGCGCTTGGGCTCGACATGCAGCTTTATGAAGTCGTCTGAGACTTCGCGAAACGTGCGGACGGCGCGGGCCTTGCGCCGCTCGTCAACGGGGTCGGCTCCTTGCTCGACTTGCCCGAGGATTGTCTTGGCCTGCGAGCGAGCTTCGTCGGGCGTCAGGCGACCATGCTCGCCTAGAGACACGCGGCGCGAGCGGCCGTCCTTTCGAAACTGCGCGACATAAATCTTTTTGCCAGTCGGGAAAGCCCCGACGCCAAAGCCAGCAAGCGCGTCATCCCATAAGAATTCGCGGTCCTTGCCAACGGGGCAGGTGAGGGCGTCAACGGAACGTTTCGATATGCGGCCTTGGGGCATGGCTCGGACCTTCTGACATGGTTTCCCGGTAAGCGCTCGGTAAGCGTGGTAAGCAACCGGTAAGCAAAATCAGGATAAGTCGAGCGATTTGAGGAAAGCAAGGGAAATCGCGAGCGCTATGAAAATCAACAGATACGTGGCTTTTGGAAAGCTATGGAAATCAGGAGAAATTATCGACCATAAAACTTTTAATCAGAGGGTCATGGGTTCGAGTCCCATCGCGCTCACCATTGCCAGGCAATGGATCAAGCGTTTCTTTTAATTCACGGAAACGAACGGCCAGCGCGGGTCAAGCGCCCGCGCGTTCCTTTTTGCCTGTGACCTTGCCGACGAACACGCCAAAGCTCGCCGCGATGAAGGCTATGGACGAGAGCCAGCCTGTTTGGAGGGCATTGCGCCCGTGGGCGTTCTATTCGAACGCGCTCCGCCTTAAGATGTGGCTGTGCGGTTGCCGAGGCTCAAGGAGGGGCGGCGCCTCACCACCGTTTCCGTTTTGAAGCGGCGCGCTTCCAACTCCGTGTCTTGGTCCATTTCTGTACCTCAGGGTCGCCCAAGCTTCGCGCTTGGCGAAGCTCGCCGGCTTAGGGCGGTAACAGCGTCTTCTTCTCTTATCGCCGAGTTGTGAAAATCAGCGGTTGCGCTGACGCCGTAGAGCGAAAAGAGCCGCCTTCGCGGAGCCCGCTCCCGATGATTCATAGCCCGCCGCGCGCGGTCAAATATTTCGGTCCTTTGTCGGCTCGCGGAAAAAGGATAGCCGCCATGAAGAACCAATTGAGCCAAGAGAGCGTTCAACTTCCAAAACCGGAACAAATCCGCGTTCTAGCCGGGCTGTCGCGCTGCCAGGGGACACGAATGGACGACAATGACGAAATTGTCGGCTCGGGGCTCGCCTGGGGCAAGGAGGGGCGTGGCGTGGCTTTGGCCCCGGTCACGGCGAGTTGGGGATCGTCTCCGCGCCTTGCCGGCTCCCAGATGGCGGTGGACGATTCCGGCCATTTTATCGGCAAGGTGTCTGGCGGCTGTGTCGAGGGAGAGGTTCTGGAAACTGCAGCCCAAGTGATAGCGACGGGGCGCCCGGCCTTGCTGAAATTCGGCGTCAGCGACGAAAAGGCCTTGTCGTTCGGTCTCGCCTGCGGCGGCTCCATCGAGATTTTCGTCGAAAAGCTGTCCACTCCAGATTCTTTTGAACGCGTCCTCAATGGACCCTCCCATGGACATTCCACAGTTGCTCTGGTCGCGCCCGGCAGCGGCGAAAGGGCGCCCGTCGATGCCGAGGCGCCGCGGCGTTTCAACCTTGACGACGACTTCCGGTCCGTCCAGAAAGCCGAGGCGGGCGGAAGGAACGTCGCGATCGAAACGAAACGCGGCATTCTCGAATTCTGGCGTCCGCTGCTGCGGCTGTTCATCGTCTGCGCGGTGCATATCGCCCAGTCGCTGGCGCCGGTGGCCCGGTTGGCAGGCTATGCGGTGACGATCATCGATCCGCGCACGGCTTTTGCTACGCCCGAGCGCTTTGCGGGTTTTCACCTTTGCGCGCAGTGGCAAGAGGTCTTGCCTCAGTTCGCGCTCGACGAGTCCAGCGCGCTTGTCGCCTTGACGCACGAACCTCGGATCGACGATCCGGCGTCGGTCGCCTTGCGCTGCCCGGCTTTCTACATCGGCGCGCTGGGGTCGCGCTCGACGGCGGAAAAGAGGCGCAAGCGGCTGTTGTCGCAGGGCTTCGGAGAGCTCGCCCTGTCGCGCGTCCACGGTCCGATCGGGCTCGCTATCGGCGCCGCCAACCCAGCCGAAATCGCCATCGCCATCGCCGCCGAAATGACATCCGCCCTGCGGCGGCTGGAAGTCGAATCACAAAAGGTTTTGGGGAGCGCCGCCGAATGAAATTCGTCACGGTCGCGACCGAAAACGCCGAGGGCGGCATTCTCGCCCATGCCGTGCGGACGACAAATTTCTTTATCGCCAAGGGGCTGCGGCTGGATGCGGCGGCGCTGGCGCAACTGCTCGGCGCCCGCGTGGAAAAAGTCGCCGTCGCTTGGCTCGAAGCCGGCGACGTTCCTGAGGATCGCGCCGCCGAACGCGCCGCGCGCCATCTGGTCGGCGAAGGGGTTTACGCCAAGACAGCCCATGCCGGCCGCGTAAATCTCTGCGCCTCGCAAAAAGGCCTGCTGCTGTTCGAGCCTCAAGGCGTCAATGCGCTCAATCACGTCGACGAGGCGATCACCATCGCGACTTTGCCTTTGCACGACATGGTCGAACCGGGGCAGGTGGTGGCGACGATCAAGGTCAATCCCTATGCGGTACGCGAAGAAGTCGTCGTGGCCTGGGAAAAGGCCGCGAAAAGTTTTTGCGTGGCGGCGTTCCGACCGCGTCACGCTTCCCTGATCCAGACTTTGGCGCCCGGTCTCAAGCAGAGCGTTCTGGACAAGACCTCGCGCGCCACAGCTGAGCGGCTTGAGGCTTTGGGCGGCGCGCTGACCGCCGAGACGCGCACGCTGCACGAAAGCGAAGCGCTGGCCGCGGAACTGCGCCAAAGAATCGCCGCGGGCGACGATCTCATCCTGGTCTGCGGGGCCTGCTCCATCGCCGACCGCAATGACGTGATCCCCTCAGGCATCGTCGCCGCAGGCGGACGGATCGAGCATTTCGGCATGCCGGTCGATCCGGGCAATCTGCTGCTGCTCGGCGCCATAGGTGAGGTTCCGGTCATCGGCATGCCCGGCTGCGCGCGCACCTCACAGTTCAACGGCTTCGATTACATCCTGCGCCGCGTCTTCGCCGGGCTTGAGGTAGGGGGGGAGGTCATCACGAACATGGGCGTCGGCGGCCTTCTGAAGGAGACGCCCTGGCGCGCCGAACCGCGCGCCGCCGCCAAGAGCGGAACGGATTTTTCCACGGGCAAGCGCGCGCCCGCGCCACGCATCGCCGCGCTGGTGCTGGCGGCGGGGCTGTCCAGCCGGATGGGCGAAAACAAGCTGCTGCTTCCGCTCGAAGGCAAGCCAATGCTGCGCCATGTCGTCGATGCGATCCGATCCAGTTCCATCGCGTCGACCACTGTGGTGCTGGGCCATCACGCCGACGCGGTGCGCGCCCTGTTCGATGACGCGTACATCGGCTTCGTGGTCAACGAGGACTATCGGCAAGGTCTGTCGACCTCGCTGAAAAAGGGCCTCGGCGCCTTGGCCCCGGAAATCGACGGAGCGATGGTCTTTCTCGGCGATATGCCCGACGTCGATCCCGCTCTGATCGACCGGATGATCGCTGCGTTCGACCCTGGGCAGATGCGCGCCATCATCGTCCCGAAAAGGGCAGGGCGGCAGGGCCATCCTGTGCTATGGGGACGCGGCTTTTTCTCCATTCTGATGGAGAAAATGACCGGCGACATTGGCGCCAAGGCGTTCATCGGGCAATATGCCGAATGGGTCGCCGAGATCGAGGCTAATCATGACGGCGTCTTCACCGATCTCGACACGCCCGAGGCTTTCCGCGTGAGAAAGTTGCGGGAGCCGACGGGGGATGACGCGCCTCGCCGGCAGCCACGCCTGTCAAATATCGAGCGCTAATCGATCGCGGCGCCTTTGGCTTCCAGCGCCGCGATTTTCTTGCGCAACGCCCGCGTATCCTCGAACCGAGCCGTTACATCGCGCATGATCGCCGCCATGCCTTCCGTCGCGCCATCGGCGTCGCGCAGCAGGACGATGGTGAACTCGACCGAGATCCGCCGCCCGTCCTTGGTCAGCGCCGGCACGGCGAGCAGGTCGCCGGCGCCGTAGCGCGTTTCGCCGCCTGTCATCACCCGTTCGAATCCCGAATGATGGCGTTGGCGCAGAACTTCGGGAACTATCAGGTCGAGAGTCCGTCCGAGGGCTTCCTGCTCGGAAAAGCCGAAAATGCGGCGGGCGCCAGGGTTCCAGCACCGGATGAGCCCGTCGCTGTCGACTGCGACAATAGCGTCTCCTTCCGTCAAGAGCAGGCTTTGGGCGAGGGATTCAAATCTCACGAGGCGTCTCCTTTTCCGCAGCGCATTCTTGTTATTGAAGCCACTATAGGCGTTGCCGGGCGCAAAAACTTGCGCGGGAGCAATTTCGGAGAAACATGCAACGTCTCGGCTTGATGTGGCTCCACGGAAAGGGCCAACTATTCTTGGGCCTTGCCGTGAGTATTGGATCATGGTCCAGGGGTGACGGCGGCAGGAAGGGGAGCGCGGTTTGTTCAAACTGCCTTCGCTGCGGACCGCGGCCCTTATTCTTGCCGGGCTATCCCTGCTGGTCGGCGCGACGCTGGCGTTCGGCTATCTTGCGTCGCCGCACGCGACCTTGCGCATCACTTCCGGGTTTCCCAACACCATCGGCCAGAGGTTCGTCGCCTCTTTTGTCTCCGTCATGGCCAAAACCTATCCGCGCCTTCATTTTGAGCTGGTCAAGGTCGTCAACCTGGCCGAAAGCGCCAAGGCCATGGAGGACGGCAAGGTCGATCTGGCGGTGGTGCGCACCGACGTTTCTCCGCCCAGCAACGGCCAGACGGTCGCGATCTTGCGCCTGGACGTCTTCGCTTTCGTGTTCGGCGTCTATTCCTCGATCAAGGATCCTTCAGACCTGGCTGGCAAGGCGATCGCCATTCCCGAAGGACCATTCCAGCAATTCAACGCCGATTCGCTGGGCACCATTTTGAGCTATTTCAACGTTCCGCCGGAAAAGCCGTCGCCGGTTCCTTTGGCGAAACCGGGCGTAAAGCGGCGCTCCAGCCATTTCGGCGCTCATCGCTTGAAATGGCGCTCCGGAAAGAGCAAACTATTCTTGAGCCTTGCCGTGACAACAAAGCCTGAGGCGCCCTCGATCGCGGTTCCGGTTGACAGGCGTCAGGAAAGGGAGCGCGGCCATGTTCGGACTGCTTTCGCTGCGTAAAACCACATTCGTGATCGCCAGCGCTTTCCTGCTCATCGGCGCGGCGCTGGCGGTCCTTTACTTCACTTCGCCGCGCGCGACCCTGCGCGTGACGACGGGATTGCAAGGCACGGCGGGGGAGAAATTCATCAACGCCTTTGTCGCGGTCACCAAAACCGCTCATCCTCGCGTGCGCTTCGAACCCGTGCCCGTCGCCAATGCCGTCGAAAGCTCCAAGGCGATGGAAGACGGCAAGGTGGACATAGCCCTTGTCCGCACCGATATTTCGCCGCCGAGCAACGGTCAAACCGTCGCCATCATGCGCCGGGACGTCGTCGCTTTCATCGTTCCGGCGAACTCGTCGATCTCCGACCCGTCCGGACTTGCGGGAAAGACCGTCGCCATACCTGAAGGACCGTTGCAGCAATATAATTCGAATACGCTGGATACGATCCTCAGCTATTTCAATATTGCGCCGGACAAGGTGAAGAGAGTGTTCCTGCCGATTTCCGAGATCGGCCTCGCCATCCACCACAAACAGGCGGCTGCGGCCCTTGCGGTGGGGCCCGTCGGGGCTGGCGATCCCGAGGCTGTTGTGGCGGCGATCGCCAAGGCGACTAAGGGAGCTCCCGAGCTTTTGGCGGTCGATCAGGCCGACGCCATCGTTAAAAGATTCCCGCAATTCGAGTCGATCGATGTGCCCGAAGGGGCGTTCAAGGGCCATCCGCCGACACCCGATGACACCGTGACTTGCCTGGCCGTTACCTATCGCTTTGTCGTTCCGGAGACCATGCTGAACGTCGTCGCCGGCCTGATCGGCAAGTCCATTTTCGACACCAAGGAAAAGCTCATGGCGGCGTCGCCGATCGTCAGCCAGATCGAGGCTCCCGATACCGACAGCAAGAGTCCGCTTTTGCCCATCCATCCCGGCGTCGTCTCTTATCTGAGCAGTGGCAACCAGAGTTTTCTCGATTCGCTTCAGCAGTATATGTACATCATCGGCATCCCCTTGAGCCTGTTCGGCTCTTTGGGCGCCGTTCTGATCGGTCAATTCCGCAACAAGAAACTCGTGACCGATCAGCAGCAGGTTTATGAAATTCTGGTCATCGCCGACGCCGCCCGCACCGCCGACGCGACCGAAGTCGACAGGCTGGAAGGCGAACTCAACACGCTCATTGCCGACTGCGTCAATAAGCTTGCGAAAGGATCGACCGACACGTCCCAGCTCCCGGTGTCCTCGCTGGCGATCGATCACGCGCGACGGGCGATCGACAAGCGGAGACGTGAATTGGCGGCGCAGTCGGGCGCGCCCGTCCAGGAAGCGGGTTGAAGCAAGAAATCAGGACTTCGCTTTCTCCGAAACTTTCGACTTGCGGGAACTGTTCAGCGCGACCGCCCCGAGAACCAGCGCCTTGAAGGCGGACGCATCGACTTCTTCTCCTTCATGGATGTCGATCGCGCGTCGGATGTTTTCCTCGAGACTGGCGTTGAATAGATGGGTGTATCCGACATTCCCTCGACAAGCGTCAGTTTTGGCAGGAACTTGCCAGGTCGCCAAAGGAACGTTGTTCTGTGCTGGCGGTTGGTAAAACGCGGCCTTTTGTCGCGGTTGTCGTGTGGTACATTTCAGGCGGGGGGAAGCGCGCGGAGGCGCCGGAATGGACGTGGAAAGCCTTTCGCATTCGGCCAGCCCCGAGGGTGCGGACCCGGAGCCGCAATCCGTCGAACCCGCTCCCGACCGCCGGTTTCTCTCGGGAATCCAAGCCCTGGCCTATCTGCCGATATTGCAGCGGCTGAAAGACCTCGCGGCGGGGAAAAACACCGCCGGCTTCGTTTCGGGCTATCGCGGCTCGCCGCTCGCCGGGCTCGACCAGACCCTCTGGGAAATGAAAAGCCAGCTGGAGGCGCACCGGGTCAAGTTCCAGCCCGGCCTCAACGAGGATCTCGCCGCCACGGCGGTATGGGGCTCGCAACAGGTCAATTTGTTCGAAGGCGCCCTGTATGACGGCGTTTTCGCCCTGTGGTACGCCAAGGGCCCCGGCGTCGATCGCAGCATGGACGCGCTGAAACACGCCAATGCCGCGGGAACCTCGCGCTGGGGCGGCGTACTGGCCATCGCCGGCGACGATCACGGCGCAAGGTCCTCGACCCTGCCGCACCAGAGCGAACATATGTTCGCTTCGGCGATGATCCCGGTGCTCAATCCTTCCGGCGTGCAGGAATATCTCGATTTCGGCCTGCATGGCTGGGCGATGTCGCGCTATTCGGGGTGCTGGGTCGCGCTGAAGGCGACAGCCGATACTGTCGAAAGCTCGGCCGTCGTTTCGCTCGATCCGTTCCGCATCACATCGGTGATCCCGGCCGATTTCGCGCTGCCGCCGGATGGGCTGAATATCCGCTGGCCGGACAATGCGCTGGATCAGGAGCTGCGGCTGCAGCACACCAAGGTCTATGCGGCCATGGCCTATGCGAGGGCAAACAAGCTCGACCGCATCGTGCTCGACAGTCCCAGGGCGCGGCTCGGCATCGTCGCGACCGGCAAATCCTATCTCGACGTGCGGCAGGCGCTCGACGATCTGCAGATCGATTCCGCGCGGGCCGCCGGACTGGGCCTGCGTGTTTACAAGGTCGGGATGAACTGGCCGCTCGATTCCGAGGGCATTCGCCATTTCGCCGAAGGGCTCGATGAAATCCTCGTCGTCGAGGAAAAGCGCCAGCTGATCGAATATCAGCTCAAGGAACAGCTTTATAACTGGCGCGACGATGTGCGCCCGCGGGTGATCGGCAAATATTCCGACAAGGGCGAATGGGAGTTGCCGCACGAGGAATGGCAGTTGCCGGCGGCCGGCGAATTGAGCCCGGCGATCATTGCGCGCGTGATCGTCGCCCGCATCGCGCGTTTCGCCAAGGATGAAACGCTCAGCCTCCGGCTGGCGCTGCTCGACGCCAATGAACGCAACGCGGCGGCGCTGAAAAGCATGCCGATGCGCGTGCCGCATTATTGTTCCGGCTGTCCGCACAACACCTCGACCATGAGCCTGCCCGAAGGCAGCCGGGCGCTTGCCGGCATCGGCTGCCATTACATGGCGACATGGCTCGACCCCGAGCATACCCAGACTTTTTCGCAAATGGGCGGCGAGGGGGCGGCTTGGGTCGGGCAGGCGCCCTTCACCGGAACGCCGCATGTTTTCGCCAATCTCGGCGACGGCACCTATCAACATTCCGGCCTGCTGGCGATTCGCCAGGCCGTGGCGGCAAAAGTGCCGATCACCTATAAAATTCTCTATAACGACGCGGTGGCGATGACCGGGGGACAGCCGGTCGAAGGCGGCTTGAGCGTGCCGGAAATCGCCCGGCAACTGCTGGCGGAAAATCTTGCCCGCGTCGTCGTGGTCAGTGAATTTCCCGAGCATTATCTCGGAGCGGGACTGCTGCCTGCCGGCGTTGAAGTGCGGGGCCGTCACGAACTTCCGGAAGTCCAGCGCATCATGCGCGACATCGAAGGCGTGACCGCGATCATCTACGACCAGACTTGCGCGGCGGAAAAGCGCCGCCGCCGCAAGGTCGGAACTTATCCCGATCCGCCGCTCCGCGCCTTTATCAATCGACGCGTTTGCGAAAACTGCGGCGATTGCAGCGCCCAGTCCAACTGCATGTCCATCGTGCCGGTGGAGACCGAATTCGGGCGCAAGCGGAAGATCGACCAATCCTCCTGCAACAAGGATTTTTCCTGCGTCGAGGGCTTTTGTCCGAGTTTCGTCACCGTCCATGGCGGCAGGCTGCACAAGGCCAAGGGCGAGAGCGACCAAGTTTGGGTCGCCGGTCTGCCGGAGCCGGCGAAGCTCGAATTGAACGAGCCTTGCAGCATCTTGATCACCGGCGTCGGGGGCACCGGCGTCGTCACCGTCGGCGCGGTGATCGGCGCGGCCGCTGCGATGGAGGACAGATGCGTCACCGCGCTCGACATGGCGGGGCTGGCGCAGAAAGGCGGTCCCGTCACCACCCATTTGCGGATCGCGCGGCGCGACGAGGAATTGCACGCCACCCGCATTTCGTCGGGCGAGGCTTCGGTGTTGATCGGCTGCGACCTCGTCGTTTCGGCCTCGCCGGAAACGATCTTCAAGCTGCGGCCCTCCTATACGCGCGCCATCGTCAACGACGACTTTTCCATCACCAGCGAATTCGTCCGCGCTTTCGCCGCCCAGGCGAAAACCGGAGATTTAGAGGCGCATCCCGACCCGGTGTTTCAGCGGGAGGCGATGGAAAAGGTCATTGCCGACGCCTGTGGACCCGGCCGCGCCGACTTCCTGCCGGCCTCGCGTCTGGCGACAGCGCTGATCGGCGATTCCATCGCCACCAATCCCTTCCTGCTCGGTTACGCCTTCCAGAAGGGCGTGCTGCCGCTGTCCAGCGCCTCACTGTTAAAAGCCATCGAAAATCTGGGCGTCGCCGTCGAGCAGAACAAGCGCGCCTTCAATTGGGGACGGCGGGCGGCCCATGACATGGAAGCGACCCGAAAAGCCGCCGGACTGGACAAGCCGGCGGCAAGCGGCGAGCTTTTCGCGCAAAGGCCGCTGCATGTGCTGATAGCCTGTCTGGCCGACGAATTGCGCGCCTATCAGAATGAAAAATACGCGGCGCGTTTCCTCCAGCACGTCGAGGAAATCCGCGCGGCGGAATCGCGGATCGAAGGCGCAAGCGAAAAACTGACGCGAGCTTTCGCCCAATCCTATTACAAACTGCTGGCGGCCAAGGACGAATACGAGGTCGCGCGGCTCTATACCCGGCCGGAGTTTCTCCAGGAGCTTCAAGCGACTTTCGAGGGCGATTATTCGCTTTCGTTCCATTTCGCGCCGCCGATATTGACCAACGAGGGCGGGGGCGTGAGCCGCCCGCAAAAAAGGACGTTTGGCGGCTGGATGATGGGGCCTTTGCGGCTGCTGGCCGCCCTGCGCTTCTTGCGCGGGACGTGGCTCGATCCCTTCCGCTTTTCCCCGGATCGCCGCGCCGAACAGACGCTCGTTCGCGACTATGAGCAGATGATGGACGAGGTCGCTGGCGCGCTGGATTCGGGCAATCTCGCGGTCGCTATCGAACTGGCGTCGCTGCCGCAGCGAATTCGCGGCTATGGTCACGTCAAGGCGCGTTACGCGGCGCAAGCGAAGAAACGCGAGGCGGCGCTGAAACGGCGCTTTTCCGAGGTCACCGCGAAGACGCCGACGCCGGAGCAAAAAACATGCTCGCAAAGCAGCGCTTAACGACGTGCTTGTGGTTCGACGGACAGGCCGAGGAAGCGGCCCGTTTCTATGTGTCGCTGCTGCCGGATTCGCGGATCGACGCGATCAACCGGGCGCCCGGCGATTACCCGGCGGGGCAGGCGGGAAAAGTCCTGCTCGTCGAGTTCACGCTGGCGGGGCAGAAGTTCCAGGCGCTGAACGGCGGGCCGCAGTTCCAATTCACCGAGGCGATTTCGATGTCCGTCAGCTGCGCCGACCAGGCGGAGGTTGACCGGTTGTGGAGCGCGCTCACCGCCGACGGCGGCAAGCCGGCGCAATGCGGCTGGCTGAAGGACCGCTACGGGCTGTCGTGGCAGATCGTGCCCGAGGCTTTGCCGCGACTGATGGCGAGCGGCGACCCGGAACAGGCGGCGCGCGTGTTCAAGGCGATGATGCAGATGGTCAAACTCGATGTTGCAGAACTCGAACGCGCCGCTTCGGGTTAAGAGGCGCAATTCGTTTCCAGTCCCCGGACTCCGGCCTCTGGCAAAAGTGGAAATGGTAAAAAGTGGAAATGGCGGGTGAAAACGCCATTTGCCTGGCGGGCATCGTTCTTGTTATGTTCCACGTGAAACGCTTGCTTGGCGTGGCTTGGCGTCGTTGCGCCTTTCTCTTTGAAACAAGAAGATTTTCTGGCGCCTGCCTTCGGTCCGCGCGAGAGCCCGAAAAATATTCATCGCGCCGGCGTAAACGACAACCTGGCGGTTGAAGCGGGCAAAGCGCGGCAAAAATGAACAAAAACGAGCGGAAATCGATGGGTTTTTTCGCAAATTAATCAAAAAAACCGCGCTTTTTTCGCATTTTTTTCACCTCCGCCGCCTTCGCTTTTATTTGCAACCCGAGCGCGAATCGAGCGCCGCTGGAGCCTGTCCCGGTCCTCTTGACCCACCGTCATTGCGATGACGGTAACAAAAACAAAGGCTGGGGCGGCGAATCCCTTCTCCCGCAAGGGGAGAAGGGGAGCGCTCACCATGAGGGACTGTGGTCGCGAAATCGCGGCCGAAATGCCGTTTCATGTGTCGGGGTCCGCCGAAGGCCAGTTCGCGCAATGACGGCTGTTACCAAACCAGATCTTCGGCCTTTGACCGGAATTCGCCGAATTGGGTCCTTGCCGACGGGGACGAAGAGTCCGAGTTTGAACACCATATATAGCGCCATGGGCGGCAAGCAGACAGGCACGTTTTTTCAAGCATTTTCGCTTCGCGGATCTGAATAGGCTCGCGACGAATCAGCCGTCCATAAATATTGCGCGGCATAGGCGCGCCAGGGACGCCAGTTTTCGGCGCGGGCCAGCAACTGCCGGGGTGTCGGCCTCA
>NZ_JBKQOU010000300.1:0-21756 GCF_052145335.1 Rhodoblastus sp. | reverse complement strand
GTCGATCGCGAGGGTCCATCAAAGGCCGACGGCTGCGATAGTCGATAGCCAGAGTGTCAAGAGCGCGGAAAAAAGCTGCTATGGACGCGACCAGTTATGGCGCCGAGAAAGGGTCAGGCGCATTAAGCAACAGGCTATCGGCTTCGACACTTGGGGATGTTTCGCGTTTCGATCACAGCAACGGAATCGCGACGGCTTTTTGCCGCTTCCGAGGGAGGTCTGGCTTAATTCCTGTTCTCGAAGCGGGCATTCGCGACGCCGGCTACAACGGCGCCGCCACTTGGGGCGTAGCGCCAGGCGCGCGGCAAGGTTCGATGCTGAGATCGTCTAGCGCCAGGCGCATTTATGATCAGGAAACACTGTCCAGAGATCGCTCCGCGAGCGCTGCGGTTTCAGGAGGCAATGGGAGATAGCCGAGTCCTGGTGCGAATGTCTGACCCGTCGCCAGGCCCCATTTGACCCAATCTTTCAAGACCGCCGCTTTCCTGGAATCGGTATTTTTCCTAAAAAGAAGCAAATAGCTCAAAGTAACGATCGGGTAGGAGGCGTCTCCTGGTGGATTAGCGGTCGAGCCGCTTCCCGATGCCAGGAGCGCCGCCATCCCGGCGGCTTGGCCCGGGGCTACGAATTTCCCGGCGTCATTCTCCAGCGTCGCCATGCTTAGTCCGAGGCGCTTGGCGAAACCATATTCAACAAAGCCGATCGAGCCTTCGCTTATCTTGATCTTTTGCGCGACGCCTTCGTTGCCTTTGGCCAGCATGGCGGCGGTCGCCCAATCAATCGCAAAACCGTCCCCCGCTCCGTTTGCCTGCCAACTTGAACCGATCGCGACAAGATGGCGTGTGAACGCAGAGGCCGTCCCGCTGCTGTCCTGTCGGATCACAACGGCGATATCGGACGCCGGCAGATGAAGGCCCTTGTTCGCTGCAACAATTCTGGGGTCGTTCCAGACCCGAATTCGTCCAGTGAAAATATCGGCGTAAACATCCCTTGGCAGCTTCAGAACGTCCGTAATACCGGGGAGATTATAAGCCAGGGCAATCATGCCTGCGGTAACGGGAACTGGAATGGCGCCGCGCTTGACGGCGGCGAGCATCAATTCACTCGGCAGAACATCGGTCGCGCCGAAATCGACGGAGCCGTGGACAAAGCGTGTCACGCCTTCGCCGCTCCCGACGGCGTCGTAGTTTATCGAGACCTGTCTGTGATCCTGTTGATATGCTTCAATCCACTTTTGATACAAAGGGGCAGAAAATGTCGACCCAGCCCCATGAATTGATAGGTTTTCTTCGGCGTTTGCACTGAATTCCGGGATCGTCCAGCCAAGAAGAGCGGCGCCGCCTGCCACCAGCGAGTCTCGAATAGCAATTCGACGTGTGATCATTGTCGTTTTCTCGCTCAAAATGAGGCTTTTAGACTTGTCACCATCTGCAAAAAGTTCGTTGAAATGAGAACTGCGTTGGCTGTTCGGAGCCTGTCTAGTTTCCAGAAAACGTACCAGAGTAAGTTCGGAACTGACTAGGGAAAACAATCACACTCCTGTCCACCATCCTACAACTTTTAGTGAAGGATGCTCTATAAAAATTTCATCGGACATTTGTCTCGCGAACGCGCAAGCGGACTGATGGATAGCGCGACCGTCTTTTGCGCGACGCCCTGGCATCGTGCAAAAGACCGGGCTGCCTCGAGGACCTCCGTCAGCCCGGATTGCCGCCGATGCAACCCGTTTTGCAATCGTCGGGATCGCGGCTCAATCCGTCCGTGTCGCCCTCGCCTGGAGGATAGGGCCTCAACGAGGGGCCCGCGGGAGCCGCGACCGCGGGAGCCAAATGGGGGGCCGGCGCGACGGCCTGGCGATGATTGTAGTGGTGGCGGTGATGGTGGTGGGTCGGCTCAGTCGTTTCGGACGAAGCCGCGACCGCGGGCGACATGGCCCATACGCCGAGCGCTAACGCCATGGCGATAGCAGTTTTCATTGGAAATCTCCACTTGGTCGTCGTTGACGGACAATGTCGAAATACGTCCCGGCTTCTTTCTGCGGCCGCCTGCTGGCTCCGCGAATAGATGGCGACCCGCCGTCCCTGTTCAAGCCGCCTTTTTAAACGGCGCCTTAGAACCGGAAGCGGACGCCGACCATCGGATCGATGTTCTGGGTATACAGAAAGCCGCTGGCCACGCCGCCATAGACCGTCGAGACCATCAAGCCGGCATAGACGTCGACGCGAGGAATCGGCTTCCAATCCGCCATGAAGGAATAGGAATAGCGGCCGCCGGAACATTTGCTGCTGCTGGTGTAAATTCCCGACCCCGTGCAGAGCGCCGGCCCCTGCAGGTAATCGTTCTGGCTTTCCCAATAGACGCCTGCTGAGAGATCGAGATTTTTCATGGCCGAATAGCGGACGCCGGTCCAGACCGTGTTCTGATCGCGAGGCACATTGTAGGCGTTGGTGGTGACGGCGCCCGGAGGAACAAAAAGTCCGGCGGAGATGATGGTCGGCAGGCCGCCGGGGTAGTAGGTGTTGGTCGGATTGTTGGTTTGACCGTAGATATAGCCAGCATAGAATTTGAACTTATCCCATTTGTAGCTCGCCAAAACTTCGACGCCGGCGTTGTTCCCCACGGTCGCCTTCAGGATCGAATTCGGGTCGTAGCCGGCCGGCAGGCCGCTGCCGCCATAAGTCGACAAGGCCACCGAGTTCTGGGCTGTTCCGCCGACCACGTCGAAGGAGAAATTGCCGAAATCCGCGCCCAGCTGGAGTTGATACGAACTGGTCGACGCATTGCCCAGCTCATAGCCGCCGATCTGCGCCTGTCCGGCGATGCGGAAGCCCTGGTAAGTCAGGCGGTAGGTCAGCGCCGTGTTCACGCGCACCGAGGGGCTGATGCCGAAGCCAGCATAGGCCGACGAGAAGCCGATCTGCGAAAAGGCGACCGAAGCCACCGGGTCATAGGAGCCGAGAACGCCAGAGGCGAGCGAATTGGTGCGGCCGAAGGTCAGTGTGCCGTAGTCGGGATTGCTGAAGCCGAAGAAGCCCTGGCCGTTGTCCCATTGGCCGGCGCGGCTCGAATCGAAGTGCGACCGCTGGGTGAGAGCCTTGTTGAGGTTGTTGTCGGCCAGCGACTGCGGGCCGTCGATCAGATTCATCGAATAAGGATTAAACCCGGTGTCGGCCGCAGCGATGAACAGCCATTTGTCGAAAAGCTTCTCTTCGATCTTGACGCCAACCGTCGAAGTCGAGGCCCCGTTCGGTGACCAAAGCCAGGTTGAACGGTTGCTGTTCCTCTGGATCGCGTAATTAACCTTGTCGGCGCTGTAGCCCATCGGGACGCCATGTTCCTCGTAGCCATAGCCGCCATCGATATTGCCGAACAGGGTGACGCCGGCGTAGCTCAGCGGGCAGTCCTTGACCGATGAATTCATATAGGTCGAGAAGTCGGCGAAGCAGCTCGGCTTCTCCGCGGCCGGTTCGGGGGCCTTCGCGCTAGGAAGGCTCTGGGCGTTGGCGACGCCCGCCAGGCCGGTCGCCGTCAAAAGAATCAACAAAAATCTTTTCATCGTCGCCCCCAGGCTTTTCCAGGTCGGAGCGCCGATTTGCCCAAAGGCAAGTTCGGCGAGGCGCCCAACCGCGCTACCGGAACGGAGAAGTAACCAAATTAATGGCTGTAGCCTAGGTCGAAACCGCCTATAAAAATGGCGCCTATAGTGTGCGGAGCAATGTTTATGCACGGCCTATCTGCATTCATATTAATGTCATGTAGTAAAAACGCTTAGTAAAATAGGCTCCCTAGGATGAGAGCGCCGAAAACGCGCGCGAATTCAACAGCCAAGAGCGGGATGGGCGGTCTGTGCGCCAATGGCGAAGTTATGATTTTGAAACCAAGCCCGGTCATTTCCGGGTCCAAGAGCATCGTGTAGGACTTGCCGGGCGCCGGGCCTGCGGCGATAGCTTTGCAGATGGCATCCTCGGTCAGTTTCGGCATTGAGATCCTCCGGGAGCATCACCGGTGCGTAGCGAACTATCTCCGCCAGTGCACCTTACCGCCCCCCGATGTGCCCTGCCACCTCGAAATCAAGGGTCGTTTGGCGCCGGCGCAATCTGTCGCCGGGAATCGTCGAGTCAAAGCCAGCGCGATACGCATCGCAGGCAACGTGCGGCGGCTGGGGATATTCGTCAAATAGCCGGCCATGCGCCAACAATTGGACATAAATGGCCGTAAATTAGGACGCCGTGGGCGGCGGGCATAGCCCGATGTCCCGCCCGGCGCTCTCGTTCTACGCCCCCCAAAGAACGAGAGCGCCGGATCATTTCGCGCGCAATCTCCTCGTCACGGCCCGTAGCGCGATCTTGGCAAATGCCGTCGCCAGCAATCGCGATCGATCGTCGAGACCTCAGCGACCAGTTCGGCTAAATTCCGCTCGGTCCTCCGGTGGGGAGCCCGACGGAAGCGTCCACTGGCAGACCTCGCCATCGCCGGCGCCCGCCCATCCCGCGCTAATCTGGCGCACGACGCACCAACGCCTCATCGCCGGTCGCTCCACGTAACGAAACGCAACGCGCCTATCCTTGGCGCCGAGCCCTCACGCCGGTGATCCCCCTGGATCGATGCGAAGGTCATTGTGCTCATTAGGCAGAATATCGGGAACGATTGTACCCGATGCGGTGCTATGGTTTCGGAAGCCGTTGCACCGCTGACGCTGCTGCAAGCTTTGGCCTGCCGTGCCACACGGGAGCTTTCCATTGATAGCGCGGGTCAGGCCGAAGTAGTAAGCCGCATGGCGGGGCGGGACGAGCGGGTCGGCGAAAAATCAGTCAGGTTCGGGAAGTCGCGGTGCGTTCCAGCCACGGGGTCATGCGATGTTAAGGCTATAAACTTGAGCTTGATGAGCGAAAATCCGGGCTTCAATGCTGGATCGAACCGGCGTCCGCCTCGGGCGCATGAACTCAATGCGTGATTCCGCTTGTGACTCCCGCCATTACGACTGGAGAAGTCGATGAATGAGCAGCCTTCCGTCCGGCCGGACGCAGCCTCCGCGCAACCCCCAGTGCAACGCTCGACCAGAGGCGCTCCCGACCCTGCGGCGCCTGAAATATCGGAAATCGCTGCGCTTCCGCTCCCCGACCTCCTTCAGCGGCTGCATTCCTCCGACACCGGCCTGCGCGCTTCCGAAGCGGAAGGCATTCTTGCTGTGGTTGGGCCTAACCGGGTCGAAACGGCGTCGCACAAGCGCCTGCTGTTCGCCATTGCCGAACGGTTCAGCAATCCGTTGGTGTTGATTCTGCTTTTCGCCGCAGGCGTATCGGCGTTCACAGGCGACGTTCCCAGCTTCGTCATCATCGCCACCATCGTGCTCCTTTCGGTGATCCTCGACGTGGCGCAGGAGCATCAGGCGCAAAATGCCGCCGAAAGCCTGCGCGAAGAGGTCTCGCTTACGGCGAAAGCGCTGCGCGATGGACAGCCGGTGGAAGTTCCCGCGGCGGGGATCGTGCCCGGCGATGTCGTTCTTCTGGCCGCCGGCGATCTCGTGCCCGCCGATTCCCGACTGATCGAGGCCCGCGACCTTTACGTCGACGAAGCGCTTCTCACCGGAGAGCCATACCCCGCCGAAAAGAACGCGGCTCCGGCGAACGGCGGGGCGAGCGCGAGCGCGTTCCCGTCCAATCTTGTGTTCATGGGAAGCTCGGTGGTGAGCGGAACCGCAAAAGCGCTGGTCGTGGCGACCGGGCGCAAGGCGCAACTCGGCTCGATCGCCAGCGCGCTCCAGAAGCCGCCGCCGCCGACCGCCTTCGCCATGGGCATCCAGAAGTTCGGGATGATGATCGTCCAGGCCACGATCTTTCTCGTCCTGTTCGTGGTCCTGATCAACCTCCTCTTTCATCGGCCGCTGCTCGAATCCTTCCTGTTCGCCCTGGCGCTCGCGGTCGGGCTGACGCCCGAACTCCTGCCGATGATCGTGTCGGTCACGCTTGCAAATGGCGCGATCCGCATGTCGCGCAAGCAGGTGATCGTCAAGCGTCAGTCCGCCATAGACGATCTCGGCGCCATGGACGTATTTTGCAGCGACAAGACGGGGACGCTGACCGAAGCCCGCATCAAGCTGGTCCGGGAAATGGACCTTGGCGGGCGGGACAGTGGCGCCGTGTTGCGGATGGCGCAACTCAACGCAGCATTCGAAACCGGGCTCAAGAGTCCTCTGGACGAAGCGATTCTCGCGGTCGGCAAGATCGACCTGGCGCCCTGGCGGAAGATCGACGAGGTTCCGTTCGACTTCGAACGGCGCCGCGTTTCGATTCTCGTCGAAGGCGAGGGTCGTCGGCTTCTCATCGTGAAGGGCGCGCCGGAGGATGTTCTCGGCCAGTCGGCCTATTACGACCAGCAGGGAGCGTCGCCGCTCCCCTTGGACGCCGCGGCGCGCAAGACCGCCGCGGAGACGTTCAATGGGCTCGGCGCCCAAGGCTACAGGGGGCTCGGGGTCGCGTGGCGCGAGGTCGAGGCGGACCGAGACCAGGCGAACATCGCCGATGAAACAGGCCTGACTTTCGCTGGGTTCCTGGCCTTTCTCGACCCGCCTAAGGCGGGGGCGCGCGAGGCCCTGAACGCCCTCGCCGAGCTGGGCGTCGCCCTGAAAGTCGTGACCGGCGACAACGAGTTGGTCACCCGCCATGTCTGTGGCGAGCTCGGTCTCAAAATCGGCGGAACGCTGACGGGGCCGGAGGTCGAGGTCCTGACGGACGAGGCCCTGCAGGCCAGGGTCGACGAAACCACGCTGTTCTGCCGGGTCACGCCGCCGCAAAAATCGCGCATCATCACGGCGCTGCGGCGCAGGGGCCATGTTGTCGGCTATCTTGGCGACGGCATCAACGACGCGCCGTCGCTTCACGCCGCGGATGTCGGCTTCTCGGTCGACACCGCCGTCGACGTGGCCAAGGACGCGGCCGCCATGATCCTTCTGCGCAAGGATCTTGGCGTTCTGGCGGACGGCGTGCGCGAAGGGCGCAAGACCTTCATGAACATCATCAAATATATGATGATGGGGACGAGTTCGAATTTCGGCAATATGTTCTCCATGGCCGGCGCCGTTCTGTTCCTTCCCTTCCTGCCGATGCTGCCGACCCAGATCCTCCTGAACAATCTTCTCTATGATCTGTCGGAGGCGACGATTCCGCTGGACAGGGTCAGCGATTCCATGGTGGCGAAGCCGCGGCACTGGGATCTCAACATCGTCCGCAAATTCATGTTGGTGTTCGGGCCGTTGAGTTCGATTTTCGACTTCGCCACTTTCGGCCTTTTGCTATGGGGCTTCCATGCGAACGAGAAGCTGTTCCAGACCGGGTGGTTCGTCGAATCGCTCGCCACCCAGACCCTGGTGATCTTCATCATCCGCACGGCCAGACCCCTGCAGGATCCGCCGCATCCCGCGCTGGTGGCGAGCACGCTCTTCGCCTTCGCCACGGCCGTTGCGCTTCCCTATTCACCCTTGGCGCCCTGGCTTGGGTTCGTTCCGCTGCCCGCCACCGTCATGGGCGCCCTGGCGCTCGTGACCGCAGCTTATCTTGCCCTCGTCTTTTTCGTGAAGGGCTGGTTCTTCAGGCGCTATCGACTGGGCTAGAAGCCATTGACCTGCTCAAGTGACGAAATCGGCGTCGGCTTGCCGCTGCAAGCCGCGAATACAGCGCCGTGAACTGGGGCGATCCTGGTCGGGCGCGGACAAAGGCCATGAAATTCGCTTCCGTTCTCGGCGCGCTGCTCGTCGCCACCGCCGCTTTGGCCCAAGAATCGCCGGAACACCGGAGAGCTTTTCGATCTGCGCGATTCGTGAGCCGAACCTCGCGAGAGCTTAGCCTGAAAAGTCCTTCATCCGCCTCTCAAGACAAATCGGCCCGGACCGCTCCGCTTGGCATTCCTCTTGCTAGGACGAAGGGAGGAAAAGTCCTCCTGAGGTTTTTTTTCGTCTCCGGATTTTTCCCCGATTTTCCGGATCCAGGGCGATTTCCGAATAAGGAAGCGGCCCCGAAGGACAAAGGCAACTACTTGATTTATAAGGTGTTCCATGGTTGATGCCGGGGAGAAGGCCCGCTTCTATTTCGTTATCTGTTCGGAAACCGAAATCGCGCGCGGCGAAGCCAAGGCGTTTGATCTCGCGGAATCAGATGGTTCGGGCGGTTCAAAACCCTTTCGCATCGTCATCGCCCGCAACGGCAAGGGCGAATATCACGCCTATCGCAACGCCTGTCCGCATCAGGGCGTATGGCTGAACATCGGCGCGGGAAAATTCTTCGACGAGACCGGCGAACTGCTGCAATGCGGACGTCACGGCGCCAAATTCGCCGTTGAGACCGGAACCTGTCTTTCTGGCGAGTGCGAAGGCGCGCAGCTGGAAAAAGTCGGCGTCGCGGTGCTCGACGGAGATGTCTGCGTGCATGGCGTCGCCCTGCTCGAAGAGGATTTTTCGCGAGGCCATGACGATGACATGGAAGATACGATGGAAATCACCATCCATTCCTGAAGGGCGAAAATGAACGAATTTGTGGAAGATTCCCGCGACTGCCGTTTCTTTCTCGCCACCTCCGGCGTGAAATTGCCGCTAAAGCTGCTCAATCAGATCGAACCGGATGCGCTGACCAATCGCAACACATACATTCGCGCTTTTTACGATGGCTGCGGCAGGCTGTTGGAATTCCAGAAAATCGTCTATGGCGATGTCGAACTGAGCCATTCCTACGATTATGACGACGCCGGGCGACTGCGGCGGGCGGAAATACTGATGCTCGATGAGGAACCGACCGTTTTGACCTTCGACGGCGCCGCGCCGTGACGGTGGCGCAATTGCTCGAAGCCTTGGCGAAAATGCCGGTCGAGGCGGTGGTGCTGATGGAAAGCGACGGCGGCCTGTCGCTGGTCGCAGCGCTGGAACTGGTCGAGCCGCAGGGTGGCGCGCCGGCGGAAGTGCTGCTTCTGCCCAGCATGGCCGAATGAATTCAGGTGAGGAATTTGGCGTGAGCGAAACGACGACGGAAATTGCGATGTTCGACCGGATCGGCGGCGCCTTGGCGATCGATCGTCTGGTCGAGGCCTTTTACGGCTATATGGACAGTTTTCCGCAGGCGAAGAAAATCCGCGACATGCACGACGTCGATCTCGGGCCGGTGAAAAAGGTGTTGAAGCGCTATCTGTCGGAATGGACCGGCGGACCGAAACTCTATTCGCCGGAAAAGGGCCATCCGCGCCTGCGCCAACGCCATATGGGCTTTCCTATCGGCAATGCGGAACGCGACGCGTGGCTGTTGTGCATGCGACAAGCGCTTGGCGAGACCATCGCCGATCCGGCGGCGCGGGCGGAACTCGACGCCAACATGACCAAGCTCGCCGACTGGATGCGCAACCAGGCCGACAATCCGCACGACCGCGGCGAAGGTCGGCCTTAACTTACAAAGGCACGCCAAAAAAATCCTCGTCGTCGCCGCCCCAGGCGCGGTGCAGGTCGCTGGCGTTGCGCCAGGCCTGTCTTTCGCGCTCGTCGGCCTCGCGATAACTGACGGCGCCATCGGGCTGGTCAGCCAGCAGCCAGGACTTGCCGTTGCGCAGGAAGCGTTGCAGCCCCTTCATGTCGTTGGGGCGAACCACGCATTTCGGCTTTTCATCGACGAGAATGGTCATCGGAACCAAATGCGCGTCTCCATCGGCTTATTTTCCATACTCGCGACATCGCGATTATGGAATTCCTCGCATAAGCTCGGCGGCGCATTCGCGCCTAATCAAATCCAGCAGGTGAAACCTGCTGGATTTGCAATCAAAGGTCAAAAACCGTCCTTCGGACTGGCCCAGGGTTTCGAGCCCGGCACGAGTTGCGCCTTGATGCCCGCCTTTTCCACATCGGCGAGGGTCTTGTAAAGCGTCGCCTCGTGGACGAGCGCGCCGGCCTTGCTCATCACCGCGACATAGCGCGCCGGCCGATCCACTTCGCAGGCATAGCCGCCGCCCGGATCGTCGGCGCTGCGCAGTTCTCCGTTCCAATCGACGAAATAGCCGTTTGCCTCGCTCATAGTTCCCCCGAAATTTGCGCCGTCTGGTCGGACCGGCCGCGCTGGTGCTTGGAAATTTCCTCGCGCGCCAATTGCCGCACCCGGCCGTCCGGCACCAGGCTCTTGGTCATTTTGGCGATGGCCTTGACCCGCGCCAGCAAGGCGGCGCCGGCCTTGGCGTCGAGTTCGATGCCGATGGCCGAGCAGATCGAGCGCAAGGCCGCCAGGCCCGAATGCTTGCCGATCACCACCTTGTGCTGGCGGCCGAGCATGGCGGGATCGAGACCCTGATAGGTGCGCACGTCGGACAAAAGCCCAGCGACGTGAATGCCGGATTCATGGGTGAAAATATCGGCGCCAACGATCGGCTTTGCGCGGGGAATGGAGTCTCGCGCCGCATGGGCGACCAGTTCCGCCAGCGCGGCGAGGCGGGTCGGATCGACGCCGGTGCGCGCCTCCGCGGTTCGCGGCAGTGCGACGCAGACTTCCTCGAGCGGCGCGTTGCCGGCGCGCTCGCCGAGGCCCAGCACGGTGACGCTGGCGTGGCTGGCGCCGGCGCGAATGGCGGCGAGCGTGTTGGCGGTGGCGAGGCCGAGATCGTTGTGGCCGTGGAACTCGACGGCCAGGCCGGTCTCGTCGCGCAGGCGCTTGATATATTCATAGGTCGAGAAAGGATCGAGCAGGCCGAGCGTGTCGGCGAAGCGGAAGCGGAACACGCCGAGCTTTGCCGCGGCGCCCGCGATCAGGCCGATGTCGCGCAGATCGGCGCGCGACGAATCCTCGCCGCCGAGCGCCACTTCCAGGCCCTTTTCGCGCGCATAGCCGATGACGCGCGTCACCCGCGCCGCCACTTCATGCGGCTCGGCCTTGAGCTTTACCCGCATTTGCAGGCGCGACATGGGCGCCGAAATATTGACCATTTTCACGCCGGCGCGCAGCGCCGCGTCAACGTCGCTTTCGTTCAGCCGGCACCAGGCGCCGACGCGCAAGGGCAGGTTCGCCGAGACGATGGCCGCAATAGCCTCGACCTCCTCCTCGCCCATCGCCGGGGTGCCGGCCTCGATCTCGTCGACGCCGGCGGCGGCCAACTCACGGGCGATGGCGAGTTTTTCGGCCAGCGAAAACACCACTCCCGGCGCCTGTTCGCCATCGCGCAGCGTCGTGTCGTTGATGGAAATCCTGTGCGATCCGGCAGGGGTCATGAACGGTCTCACGCAAATTGTTTCTGGCGAATTTCCGCCCACAGCGGCGATTTTGCGCGCGTCTTCTCGACCAGGTCGGGAAGGATGGTGAGCGCGCGGTCGATGTCGGCCTCGCTATTGTCGCGCGACAGCGAAAAGCGGATCGCGCCCTGCAAGGCCAGCGGCGGAACCTGCATGGCGCGCAGCACATGGCTCGGCTCCATCGAGCCCGAGGCGCAGGCCGAACCGGAGGACGCGGCGATTCCCGCCTTGTCGAGATGGTGCAGGATGGCTTCGCCCTCGGCATGATCGAAGGCGACATTGCAGGTGTTGGGCAGGCGGGGCTCGCCGCCGCCATTGATCCGGCAATGCGGGATGGCGGCGGAAATTCCGGCCTCCAGCCTGTCGCGCAGCGCTTTGATGCGCGCGATTTCGGCTTCGAGATTTTCCGCGGCGAGTTCCGCCGCTTTGCCGAGGCCGATGATGCCGGGAATGTTTTCGGTGCCGGCGCGCCGTCCGCGCTCCTGCTTGCCGCCGCGAAACAGGGGATGCAGCTTCACGCCCTTCTTGACGTAAAGCGCGCCGATCCCCTTGGGGCCGTGCAATTTATGGCCCGACAGCGACAGCATGTCGATGCTGGAGCCTTTCAGCGCCAGCGGTATCTTGCCGACGGCCTGCACCGCGTCGGTGTGGAAAAGCGCGCCGGCCTGTTTGGCAAGCTGCGCCAGTTCCTCGACGGGAAAAATCACGCCGGTCTCGTTATTGGCCCATTGGACGGAGACCAGCGCGGTCCTTTCTGAAAGCGCGGCGCGAAAAGCGTCGAGATCGAGTTTGCCGCCCGCATCGACGCCGATGAAATGCACTTTTGCGCGACCGCATTTTTCGAGATGCTGGCAGAGGTTCAAGATGGCGGGATGTTCGACGACGGTGGTGACGACCTCACTGCGGTCCGGAAAGGCGTCGAGAGCGGAAAGAATGGCGGTTGTGTCGGATTCCGTTCCGCCGGAAGTGAAGACCACCTCGTGATCGAATTCGGCGCCGAGCAGCGTCTGGACTTTTTGCCGCGCCGCCTTCATCGCCGGGGCGACAGCGGCGCCGAATTCATGCGTCGAGGAGGCGTTGCCGAAAAATTCGGTGAAAAACGGCAGCATGGCCGCGACGACTTTCCCATCCACCTTTGTCGTGGCGTTGTTATCGAGATAGACCGTCGCCATCGCGCCGCCCTCCAAACCAATGACGCCTTACGCGAAAGACTTGCCGCAGCCGCATTGCGCCGTGGCGTTGGGGTTTTCGTAGACGAAGCCGGACCGCTCCAGCGAACTGACGAAATCGACCTTCATGCCGCGCAAATGGTCGGCCGAAATGTCGTCGATGAAGATTTTGACGCCATCGGCGTCGACGACTTCGTCGCCTTCGCGCGCTTCGGTCTCCAACTCCATCTTGTACTGGAAGCCGGAGCAGCCGCCGGCTTCCACCTGAATCCGCAGGCCTTCCGCTGGCGTCTTGGCATTGGCGAGGATGGTCTTGGCGGCGGAAAGGGCGTCGGGCGTCAGGCTGATCATGAAAAAAGGCTCCGGTCCATTTGCCGGAGCGGAGCAACGATTGTGCCAAGGCCGGGGCGAGGCGGGAGACCGGGGCCTTGGCGAGCCTTTGTCGGCTTTGCGACAGCGGCCTGGGCGATGGCAAGATCGGCGGAATCAAGAAGGGCGCCGCCGCCTCCCATGTCACGCCAGAGGTGGATGTTGGATAAGACAAGGACCGAGTCCCCGAAGTTGCAATTTTTGCGGCATCGGTATAGGAAGCCCCGCATAGGTCGTCGATGCTGGCGAGGCGCGCTCTTGCCGTATTTTGCTTGCGCGCCTGTGAAAACCCCTGATCGCGGTCTTGCCGCTTTTTGCGTGTTCACTTCAGGCGCCGATCTGGCAAGAACGGTGTTATCGGATGCAGGCGTTGCACGCTTCGGCTGCCGCGCCCAGCGCAAGCAATCGGGGCCACAATCGGGTCAGAACCTCGCCCGCGCCGAACCTGCGGCGTTTTCTGGCGTTGAGCCTTTAGGAGACGGATCACAATGAGCGATGCCGCCGGAAATGAAGTCTTGTCGGCGCCGCCGGCCGAGGCCGTCGCGCCGAAGAAGAAAAGCGGCGGCGCCTTCAATCGCGAAACTGTGCTCGAAGTCCAGCATTACACGGACCGCCTGTTTCGTTTCCGCACCACCCGCGATCCAGCATTTCGTTTCGTCAACGGCCAGTTCGCGATGATCGGCATTGAAGTCGAAGGCAAACCTCTGCTGCGCGCCTACAGCATGGCCAGCGCCAATTACGAGGACGATCTCGAGTTTTTCAGCATCAAGGTGCCGGATGGCCCGCTGACCTCGCGGCTCCAGCATTTGAAGGTCGGCGACACCGTGCTGGTAGGGCGCAAGCCGACGGGCACTCTGGTGCAGTCGAACCTGCTGCCCGGCAAAAGGCTGTACATGATGTCCACCGGCACTGGCATCGCGCCGTTCTCCAGCATCATCAAGGATCCGGAGGTCTATGACCTCTATGACAAGCTCATTCTAGTCCATGGTTGCCGACAGGTTTCCGAGCTGCAATATGGTCTCGATATTGTCGCGGCGGCCAAGGACAACGAGTTTTTCGGCGATATCGTCCAGGAAAAGCTCATCCATTATCCGACTGTGACCCGCGAACCCTATGTGCATCAGGGCCGCGTCACCGACCTGATCGAATCGGGCAAGTTTTTCGACGATATCGGCCAGCCGCCGCTCAATCCCGCTGAAGATCGTGTCATGCTCTGCGGCAGCCCGGGGCTGCTGAAGGATCTGGTGCGGATGCTGGAGGAGCGCGGTTTCCGAGAGGGCTCGAGCGGCGATCCGGCCAGCTATGTCATCGAAAAAGCTTTCGTCGAAACCTGAGTAATAGTTACTCGGCGGATTCGCCGGTCCAATGCTCCGGCGCCCGGTTCGGCCTGGGAGAGCCGCGGGCGCTCAGGAAATGCTCCAGTTCCGCCGCGCCGAGCCCGGAAGCGCAGCGGCCCTTGTACTTCAGCAGCGGACTTCTGATCAGGTTCGGGTCGACCGACATCATCACCAGCGCCGCTTGCGGATTGGCGGAGGCGGGATCGATCTCGCCGGATATGATTTTTGCGGCGCGAGGATCGAACCATTCGGCCACCGGCTTGTCGGCGAAAAAGGCGCGAAGGCCAGCCGACGTCCAATGTTCCGCCGTCAGGTCGCGGGTTTCGATCTCATAGCCCGCTGCGGCCAGAAAGTTCTTCTGCTTTTGATTTTCGGCGCAGCCAGGCTTTTCATAGAAAATGATTTTGGTCATCGCACGATCCTCCGCATTTTCAGTGGTTGCGCAACGACAATAAACGAGAAAGACGTCAAAGCGGTGAAGGGAAGCGTAGCCGTGGAGGCGAGGGGGCGGCGCCCGGGAGATTTTTTAAAAAAATATATGGATTTGGAAACAAACTCTTGCCGGTTTGTACTATTTTCCTAGGCAGGAAAACTGTTCTAAAGTAAAAATTGTAAATTGATTCGTTTCTTCCGGCTCATTGATGGAGTTCAGGGTGGGTCGTCCTCAAAAACCATTTGTGGTCGAGGTAAAACGCGGGCGCCGGGGCGGCGTTTCGGCGCTTCCGACAACCATGCTTAAAGAGCCCGCCCCGGAAGCGATAGCCGAGCGTCGGCCCGCGCCGCCAAGGGAGCCGCCCAAACCGCAACGCCGCATTCTCGACGCAATCGAACCCGCGCCTGCGCCTCAGCTCGTGTCGGAGCCGGTCTCGACCGTCGCGGTCGGTCTTGTCGATCCGCCCAAGCGGCGGCGCGGCAGGCCGCCGAAAGCAGCCGCCGCCCCAGCGCCGGAAACCAAGCGGCCCGTTGTCGCACGTCGAGTGAAAGCGCCCGTGGTTCCCGTTGCGCGGCGCGAATTCTTGCCTGTGCCGGATCGTCACACAGCGGCTAGCGTCATGGTCGCCCCTAGAGTCGAGACGAAAAAGGTCATTCGCGTCGATGGTAACGCCAACGGCCATATGACTCATGGCCATATGACTCATGGCGACCGTTTGGAGGCGGCGACCGCCTTGCCGCGTGGCGAGCGCTGGAAGCGCCGGCTGCCGAAAGTCCTGTGGTGATCGCCTGACAATCAGAGCGAGATCGTCTGAAACTGCCCCGCTGCGCCGAGTTGGCGGGCAGTAAAGATCAGGCGGCGGCCTTTCGCGTCTATGTCGATCAGGTAATAAGCGGCGCGCCGGCGTGGACTACGGCCGATCGAGGAGGCCGAGCAAATGCCGAGCACCGGAATCGGACCCTGCGGTCCGGGCAGGCTTTTCCTGGAAATCGCGTGGCTGTGCCCATGCAACACCAGCTCCGCTCCTTCGCGAGAAAGAATTTCCGCCAGGGCGCGATGATCGCCAAGATTGCGTATGCCGCCCCCGCCATCGACCGGTGGATGGTGCAGAAGCACGACGCGGATTTCGTCACGGGTGTCGCCCAACAGCTTTTCCAGCCGCATCAATTGGCTGGCGCCGAGCTTGCCGGCGGCGACGAAGGGCAGGGTCGGCACGCCGCTGCACAAGCCGATGATGGCCACGCCGTCGCGGCGGCGCAGATAGGGAAACACCTGCGCGCCGTCGTCGCCGCGCATCCATGGGCTCAGTTCGCGCGTCATATGCTTCACGCTGGAGCGCAGATAGACGTCGTGATTGCCCGGCGCCAGGCTGACTTCCGACGGCGAGCCCAAAGTGCCCAGCCATTGCGCGGCGAGCGGGAATTCTCCGGGCAGGCCGATATTGCAGATGTCGCCAGTCATGGCGACATGGTCGGGACCATGCGCCCGCATGTCGGCGACCAGCGACGACAGCGCCTGCATGTCATGGGCGCGCGAGCGGCCCCCCTGACGCCAGTTGATATAGCCGGTCGCCCTCTTGCCGATCAGTTCGCGCCATCGCGGCTTCGGCAGCGGGCCGATATGGGGGTCGGAGAGATGAGCGAGGCGGAACATTGGGAAACTCATCAGGCCCCGCCGATCAAAATGCCGACGGCGAGCACGATGGCGCCGCCAACCACGATCTGCGCCACCGCCTTGAGGAAAGGCGTATCCATGTAGCGGGCGCGCACATAGGCGATGACCCACAGCTCAATAAAAACAACGACGCCGGCGATCGCGGTGGCGGTCCAGAAGGCGTTCGGCCAGCTGTCGGGCACCAGAAAGGGCAGGGAATGGCCGAGGCCGCCGGCGGTCGTCATCAAGCCGCAAACGAGGCCGCGGATCAAGGGCGCGCCGCGTCCGGTGACCGTGCCGTCGTCGGACAGGGCCTCGGCGAAGCCCATGCTGATGCCGGCGCCGAGCGAGGCGGCGAGGCCGACCAGCAGCGTGCTCCAGTTATTATGGGTGGCGAAGGCGGCGGCGAACAGGGGCGCCAGTGTCGAGACCGAGCCATCCATCAGGCCGGCGAGGCCGGGCTGCACGTATTGCAGCACGAAAAAGCGGTGCGCCGTCTTCCCCTCTTCGTCGCGGGCGCTTTCGGTGAGAATGGCTTCCGCCAGCGCGCTGGCCCTTTCGCCATGACTGCGTTCGACCATGGCGAGATCGCCGAGGAGCTTGCGGACCCCGACGTCTTTCGAATGTTGCGCCGCCGTGACGTAAAAGCGCTGCGAATCCTTCTCCATCGCCTCGGCCTGGTTGCGGATCGCGTCGAGCGGCAGATTTTGCAAGAGCCAGGTCGGACGGCGGCTGAGAAAGCCCTTGACGTCCTCGCGGCGGATAGCGGGCAGGTTCTGGCCGAAACGCTGCTGGTAAAGTTCGAGCAATTGCCGGCGGTGGCCATCCTCTTCCGCCGCCATTTCCTGAAATACCTTGGCGGTGGCCGGATAGCGTTCCGCCAGTTCCTCGGAGAAGCCTATGTAGATTCGGCTGTCTTCCTCTTCGGAGGCGATGGCTATGGCGAGGACTTCGCGTTCGGTCAGGTCGGAAAAATTCTTCAAACTCATGCCTTTGTTCGTCCTTGCCGGCGTTTCCAGGCGATGCGGACGCCGGTTCGCCTGAATAAAACGCGTCGAAACAAATATCGGCGCCTTTTCAATCCGATCCCGTCGGATGGTAAAGCGCTGGAGGATGGGCTGATCCATACTGGTCGAAAGGGGCGGCTTGGTTTAGTTCTAAAGTGAAAAGGCCGGCGAATCCAGTTTAAGGCGTCCTGATGTCGGAAATGGCGGTCTGGCAAAAAATCCTGCGGCAAGGGCAGAGAATTGTTGGCCTTTTCAGGCGGCCGATGACGCTGGGCGTGCGGGCTATCGCCCTCGACGGCGCCGGACGGGTGTTTCTGGTGCGCCATACTTATATGCCGGGCTTTTATCTGCCGGGCGGCGGCGTCGAGTCAGGCGAAACGGTTTTGCAGGCCCTGACGCGGGAACTGGCGGAAGAGGGCAGGCTGGAAATGAGCGAGCCGCCGCGCCTGATCGGTTTTTACTACAACCCGCGCCATTCGCGCCGCGATCATGTTGCCCTATATCTGGCAAAAAATGTACGCCAGACGGAAATTCATCCGCCCGACTGGGAGATCGCTGAATCGGGTTTCTTTGCTGTCGACGCCCTGCCGCCGGACGCCACGGCTTCGACCCGCGCCCGCATCGCCGAATATTTGCACGGGGCCGACCCCGACGCGATCTGGTAAGGTCGTATCGGGCGGTTTTGTTCGCAGGAGAAAGACCGATGAACCTATCTTCCAGCATCGCGGCCGACGACGAGGCCGAAAGCGCCAAGCAGCGCCCGCTCTATGAGGACATCCGGCTGCTCGGCCAGATTCTCGGCGATACGGTGCGCGAGCAGGAAAACGAGAAGGTCTTTCAACTGGTCGAAACCATCCGCCGGCTGTCGGTGGCCGACCAGCGCCACTCCGACAGGGCGGCGGCGCGCGAGCTGGGACATCTGCTGGAAAGCCTGACCCCGGCGGAAACCGTCTCGGTGATCCGCGCCTTCGCCTATTTCTCGCATCTCGCCAATATCGCCGAGGACCGGCATTTCCTCCGCCGCCGCGCCGCCCATGAGCCGAGCGCCCAGCCGGGAAGCCTGGGCTACAGTTTCGCCCGGCTCTCGGCGGGGGGCGTTTCCGCGGAAAAAATCGCCACAGCGTTGGAGAATTCCTATGTCTCGCCGGTGCTGACCGCCCATCCGACCGAGGTGCAGCGGCGCTCGACGCTCGATGCCGAACGCGCCGTCGCAGATTTGCTGGCGGCGCGGGAAAACTGCCGCAGCCCGGCGGATTTCCAGGACAACGAGGCGTGTCTCCACGCCCGCATCGTTCAGCTCTGGCAGACGCGCATCCTGCGCACAGCCAGCCTCACCGTCAGCGATGAAATCGACAACGCGCTGCTCTATTACCGATCGACCTTCGTCCGCGAAATTCCGAAGCTTTACGCCGAACTGGAACAAAGGCTGGGCCGTCCTGTCCCGCCGTTTTTCCGCATGGGCAATTGGATCGGCGGCGACCGCGACGGCAACCCCAATGTCGATGCGCAGACGCTGGAAATCGCGGCCAAGGCGCATTGCGACGTGATCCTGCGGCATTATCTCTTCGAGACCCATCATCTCGGCGCCGAATTGTCGATGTCGAACACTTTGGTCGCCTGCACGCCGGAACTGCAGGCTTTGGCCGACGCCTCGGGCGACTTCAACCCGCATCGCGCCGACGAACTCTATCGCCGCGCCCTGATCGGCGTTTACGCGCGACTGGCCGGCACGTTGACGGCGCTGACCGGCGGCGTGGCCATGCGCCACGCGGCGGCGCCCGGCGATCCTTACCCCGACGCCGCCGCGCTTCGCGCCGATCTTTGCACGGTGCGCGATTCGCTGATCGCCCATCATGGCGAGGCCTTGGTCGCGGGACGGCTGGCGTCGCTGATCCGCGCGGTGGAAATTTTCGGCTTCCACATGGCGACGACCGACCTGCGCCAGAATTCCGACCGCCACGAAGCCGTGGTCGCGGAACTGCTCGCCGCTGTCCGGATCGAGCCGGACTATTCGGCGCTGCCCGAAGAGTTGCGCGTAAAGCTGCTGTTGCGCGTGCTTGGCGATCCGCGTCCCTTGCGCGCGCCCCATCTCGACTATTCGCAGAGCTTGCGCGACGAACTGGCGGTTTTCGAAGCCGCGCGCGATCTGCGCCAGCGGATCGGCGCGGAATGCATCCGCCATTACATCATCAGCCATACCGAAAGCGTCAGCGATCTCCTGGAAGTGATGGTGCTGCAAAAGGAATGCGGCCTGTTTCACGGCACGTTGCACGAGGCGGACCGTGAAAAAGCGCGGCTCGAACTGATCGTCACGCCTTTGTTCGAGACCATCGAGGATTTGCGCGCCGCCGAGGCTATTCTGCGCAGCTTTTACGCGCTTCCGGGCGTGGCGGAGTTGATGCGGCGCTCCAGCGGCGTGCAGGACGTCATGCTCGGCTATTCCGACAGCAACAAGGATGGCGGCTACCTGACCTCGAACTGGGAGCTTTACCGCGCCTCGACGGCGCTGGCGGCTTTGTTCGACACGCTGCCCGGCATGAGCTTGCGGTTGTTTCACGGACGCGGAGGCGCGGTCGGTCGTGGCGGCGGCCCCTCCTATCAGGCGATATTGGCGCAACCGCCGGGCACGGTGCGCGGCCAGATCCGCCTGACCGAACAGGGCGAGGTGATCAACGCCAAATACGCCAATCCCGATATCGGCCGGCGCAATCTCGAGACCCTGATGGCCGCCGATCTCGAAGCCACTCTGCTTTCGGACGGGCAGCGGCCGCCGCAGGAATTCCTTGACGCGGCGGCGGAACTGTCACGCCTGTCGATGGCCGCCTATCGTGCTCTGGTCTACGAGACGCCGGGCTTTGTCGATTATTTCTACGCCTCGACCCCAATCACCGAAATCGCCGAACTGAATATCGGCTCGCGTCCGGCCTCGCGCAAGGCGACGCGAAAAATCGAGGACCTGCGCGCCATTCCCTGGGGCTTTTCCTGGGGCCAGAGCCGTGTGGCCTTGCCGGGCTGGTTCGGCTTCGGCGCGGCGGTCGAAACTTTTCTGCGCCACGAGGGCGAGGTGGGAAAGGCTCTGTTGCGGCGGATGAATGAGGATTGGCCGTTTTTCCGCACGCTATTGTCCAACATGGACATGGTGCTGGCCAAGGCCGATCTGGCGATCGGCCGGCTTTACGCCGATCTCGTCCCCGACCGCGCCGAGGCCGATGCGATCTTCTCGGAAATCGAGGCGGAATGGAACCGCACGGCGGAGGCCTTGGAAATCGCCACCGGCCAGACGCGGCGTCTCGCCGACAACCCGGCGCTCGCCCGCTCGATCGCGCATCGATTCGCCTATATCGCGCCGTTGAACCATCTGCAGGCGGAACTTTTGCGGCGCTGGCGCGCCGGCCAGATCGACGCCAAGGCGCGGGTGGGGATTTTGCTGGCGATCAACGGCATCGCGGCGGGGCTGCGCAACACGGGGTGAGCGGGGTGTACACAACAGCCGGGCGTTGAGCCCTTCTCCCCTTGCGGGAGAAGGTGGCGCGAAGCGCCGGATGAGGGGGAGAATCTCACGACTGTCTCGGCGCCAGACGCGGCGCGCAGCCCCCTCATCCGTCTCGCTCCTTCGAAGCGACCAGGACGCGAGCCGCCATTCTTTACATGCTTGGTTCGCTGTTCGGACTAGGTTGGGAGTCATACATAGCGGCGGTAATCGGAAAACGGACATTACCGCGTGCGATTTTGAGAGCAAACTCCTGAATTTCGCCCAATCGATCATCGCGGTAACGCCATCCATCCGGTGAATATCCGCCATTCTTAATGTCGATCTCGCTCATTTTGAAACCCAGCTTTTGGCTCATCGCGAATATCAGTTTCGCCAGAAGTTCATTTCGTTTTTCATCCCAAACGCGCCTCTCGTCCGGCGTTGTTTTGGTGGGTATTGACAAATGGGCATTGTATATACGCCATGAATCCTCAACGTTTTTAACTCCATAATAATCAACCTCAATAAGGTTGATTGCATTAACATGTTCCGCATTGATGATTTGCCTGCGTGTAGCGAGAAGCGTCCGGAAAATCGCCAACTTACGAGAACGAACTTCTCGTACCTTGTCACGCCAACGTGTGATGACAATTGCCATAACAGGGCCAAGGAATGTCGCGATTGCGATGGCCCATGTTTCGGTGCTTAACCCAAGAAATAGCTGTGGCTGCGGCATAGAGTTTCTCGTGAAGTGCGAGTCGAAGCGCGACCCTAACAGAAAAATGCACCGAAGAATGGGCGTCCATCTGCATCAATTGCCCCTTCGGAGACGAAAGAAGCGCCCCTCTCGGGACGCTTCTGATATCAACACCCCTTTGTAAGGGTGGGGGGTGAGTCCCGGCTTTTTCAATCCCTATCGAGGCTAACCTCAGTTGATCAGCGTCTTGAGGCTGGAGATGCCCTGTCCGACAAAGTCCGCGCTGGAGGGGCGGGTCTTCAGCACCGTTTCGGACGCCTTGATCGCGGCGTCGGCGGCGGAGGCGCGTACGTCGGCGGTGGCCTGGGCTTCGG
>NZ_JBKQOU010000299.1:0-6775 GCF_052145335.1 Rhodoblastus sp. | reverse complement strand
ATAATAAAGATGATTCTGGATGCAGTCATCACAATAACACATCGCACAGGGTCAAGTCCTATTTCCATGAGCCGGACGGCTCCGAAAGAAACGTTATTTGCGGACAACCGGAATGCGGATCGGGTAGCGTCACTTCCCTTAACGCATGCTTGGATCCAAATTGTTACTAGAGCCTTTTCCGATCCGATTGAATCAGATCCGGGCTCTAGTTTTTTGTTTTTACGCGTTTTCTTCATGCGAACCGGTATCCACTTCGCTTGAAAACGCTCCAGTGCGGATCCTCGCCTCTTTGCGGACGGACCGGGACGACGCAGCCCTTCTTCTCAACGAAGCGATAGATGCGTTACGCGAGCTAAACCGCGCGCTTCGCTCCTGCGCTGAGGATTACCCGAAAATGCTGTCGTAGATCAGCTTGATATTCAGCAATGTCACGCCGACGCCGATCGCGCCGGCCAATATCGTCGTGGCGCGGCTGGCGACGAAGGGCCCCATGATCCGCCGCGAACCGGTGAACCATACCAGCGGCAGGATGGCGAAGGGCAGGGCGAAACTCAAAGCCACCTGCGAAAACACCAGAAGGCGCCCGACCGCGCCCTCGCCGGCGATCAGGGCCGTGGCGACGGCCGGCGTGATCGTCAGCGCGCGGGTGACCAGGCGGCGGCCGGCGGGAGACATCCGCAGGCGGATGAAGCCGTCCATGATCAATTGCCCCGCGAGCGTCGCCGTCAGCGACGAGTTCAGCCCGCAGGCGATCAGGGCTATGGCGAAAAGCTTGGCCGCCAGCGGCGCGCCGAGCAGCGGCGCGATCAGCCGATAGGCGTCGGAAATCTCGACAACCTCGGTGTGGCCGTGGGCGAAAAACGCCGCCGCCGCCAGGATCAGGATCGCGCCATTGATCGTCATGGCGAAGATCAGGGCGAAAGCGGAATCGGCCAGGGCGAAGCGGATGGCCTCGCGCCGCGCCGCGAAATCGGGCGCGACATAGCGCGTCTGGACGATGCCCGAATGCAGAAACAGATTATGCGGCATCACCGTGGCGCCGAGGATGCCGAGCGCCAGATAGAGCATTTGGGGGTTGGTCGCGAGTTCGGCGGTGGGGGCAAGCCCCCGCGCCGCCGCCGCCCAGTCGGGGCGCGCGAAAAATAGTTGCGCGGCGAAACATGCTGAAATCACCACAAGCAAGGCGATGACGAAAGCTTCCAGCTTGCGAAAGCCGAAACGCTCGAACAGCAGGATCAAGCCGACGTCCAGCGCCGTGATGACCGCGCCGAGCCACAGAGGCAGGCCAAACAGCAGTTGCAGGCCGATCGCCGTGCCGATCACTTCGGCGAGATCGGTCGCCAGGATCGCCCCCTCCTGGGTCACCCAGAGGAAGATCGTGGCGCGGCGAGGAAAGTGGGCGCGGCAGGCCTGGGCCAGATCGAGATTGGCGCCGAAGGCGAGCCGCGCCGACAGGGACTGCAGGACAATGGCCATCAGGCTGGACAGGACGGCGACGAACAGCAGCCGCATGCCGAATTGCGAGCCGGCGGCGAGCGCCGTGGCCCAATTGCCGGGGTCCATATATCCGGTGGCGACGAGATAGCCCGGACCGACGAAGATCATGAAACGCTTGAAAAATCCGCTGCCGACGGGAGTCAGCACGGATCCGCGCGCGGCGGAAAAGCCGTCGGGGCCGATGGGTCGCTCGGTCAAGGGGCGCAGCATGGGTTTTCCGGAACAGAGCCTTCTCCAAGAGTACTCTGGGTTAGGCGAGAGGGAAACCTTGGCCGAAGCCGCCCTTTCGGAAAATTTTCCTTCCGATTGGAAATTCAGCAACCCTTTTTGCGTATTACTTTGCCGCCTTGCGGTTTTGGAACACCGCTTTTGTGGCTTGGGCGCCACATCGCCAAATCAACTTCACAATGCCTGAAGTTTGAAAGCACGGCGCCCCGATTCAGCCATAAACGGAACGCTTGATCTAGGGCGAAAGGGCGCGGTTTTCAGCCGGGCCAAGTAGCGTGAAAAGTCTGGCGTCGCCAGCGCGGAAAAGGTTTGGGCATGGCCGTGTTGGCGCGTATATTTTTGGCCGGATTTCTTGGCGTCGCCGCGCCGGCCTGCGCCTTCGACGGCCCGGAAAAGTCCGCGCCCGAGGGGCAGGCCCTCGACATGTTCAAGGATCCCCATCAGGCTTTGCAATCGGCGCTCGAAAATTTCCGCGCCGGCAATTCGGTTTCTTCGGTCGAAGCGCTGAAATACGCTGCGGCCGGCGGCGAGCCGCTGGCGCAATGGAAGCTCGGCAAAATGTACGCCGCCGGCGACGGCGTGCCGCGCGACGATTACAAGGCCTATCAATATTTCCAGGAAATCGTGGACCGCTACGACGAGGACAACGCCAATTGGCGGGAAAAGTCGGTGGTGGCCAGCGCTTTCGTCGCGGTCGGCGTATTCGAGCTTAATGGCATCCCCGGTTCGCGCCTGCGCGCCGACCCCGACGCCGCCATGCGGATGTTCCTTTACGCCGCGACCAATTTTTCCGATTCCAACGCCCAGTACAACCTGGCGCGCCTCTATATGGACGGCGCCGCCGGCGTCGCCAAGGACAACCGGCAGGCGGCGCGCTGGCTCAACCTCGCCGCCGAAAAGGGCCATGTCGAATCCCAGGCGCTGCTTGGCCATCTGCTGTTCGCTGGCGAAGGCGTGCAGCCGCGTCGCGCGCGCGGCCTGATGTGGCTGACACTGGCGCGCGAGGGCGCGACCGGCAAAGCGCAGGAATGGGTCAATGCGCTCTACGAGCAGGACATGAAGGCGGCCAGCGACAACGACCGGCAGGTCGCGCTGGTCTATCTCGAAGAGCACATGAAAAAGCGGAACTGATTTCCACTTTTATGAACGACCCACGCTTCTGCAATCCGCTCACTCTGAGGAGCCTGCTTCAGCAGGCGTCTCGAAGGGCGAGGGAGGGCGTTGGCCTCGCCTTCGGTCGAGCTTTTGCCCATGGTTCGAGACGGCCTCGAGAGCCCGTAAAAAAACGGGCTGTCGAGTCCTCCTCGCCATTAGGGATGAAGAGTGCGTGGCCCTTGCCCGCGGAACAAAGCGCGCGCTGAGCGCCGCTTCAGAAGGCGAACAAGCCGGTGGTGCGGAAGCGATAGGCGATTTCGATGCCGACGGTGAACTGGTTGGTCGAGCCGGTATGTTCCGTGATCGAGCTGTTCGCGACGCTGCCGGTCAGGGCCTGATAGCCGCCGATGGCGGTAACGCGCCAGTGCTCGGAATAGTCGTAGCGCGCCGCCACGGCCAGCCCCGCCGAGGTCAGGCCGCCCGTAGCGTTATAGGGCGTCAAGGCGCCGCCATTGGCGAGATTGATCGCGGATTGCTGCGGCGTCACCGAAAAATAGGATTCGGCGAATTTGTTGTTGCCGAAATTCAGTCGAGGACCGATCGACAAGGTGAGGTCGCCCCAGCGATGCCAGACGTCGCCGCTCAAGGTCGCGACCAGGCCGTCATAGCCGGTCACGGCCTGCCGCACTTCCAGGCGTCCACGAAACCAGTTGTAGGGCGTGACTTCGACAAAGCCGCCGAGTTCGATGGCGGGGTCGACATAGGCCAGGCCGGCCAATTCGCGTTCATGAGGGCGGTCGTTGAGGTAGCGTGCGACCGGGCCGACATGCAGCCAGGAATTCTCATAGAGGGTGAGGCTGAAGCCGTCGTCGGGCGTGCTGAATCGTTCTGGCTGGTCGGCGCGGCGGATGGAGATCCCGCCCGCGCCATAAATGGAATACATCTTGGCGCCGGGATATTGCGGAGCGACGCTGGGCATGCCGGAAACGGTGACGATCCAGTCGGGAATCGGAGGCGGCGGCGGCGGAGCGGGCGACGGAAGGTCGGCGGCGCAAACGGCGCCGGCGCTGCACACGGCGGCGGTCGCAATGACGAATTGGCGCAGCAAAGATTTCACAACAGGTCCCTCGAATCGTGTTTGACGTTCTAGCAGCGGAAAAGACGGGCGAATAGCGCCCTGACGACTTTGCGGCAGGATTGCAACGGCCGTCGTTTTCTTGCAACAGTCCCGGGGCGTTGGCAGGCGGGGTTAACAATTGGAAAACATGGTTTCATTGCTCCGAAAAGCGCCGGTCATGGCGGCGCGCGGCCTGATCCGGCTCTACCGGCTCAGCCTGTCCGGGCTGGTCGGCCGCAATTGCCGCTATCTGCCGACCTGCTCCGCCTATATGGACGAGGCCATGGCGAGGCACGGGCTATGGGCCGGGGGCTGGCTCGGACTGTCGCGCCTGTGCCGCTGCCATCCCTGGGGCGACCTTGGTTTCGATCCGGTTCCGCCTAAATTGCGCGCGGGCGCGGACGCCCTCCATCCCTGGCGCTACGGCTATTGGCGCAAGAAGCCGCGCTGCGACGCGGTCGGGCCGCCGCACCGCGAGCCGGTTGAGAAGGACAGCTGATCAGGCGAGTTGCAATTCACTCATGCGCCATAACTTCCAGCGCCAGGGCGTAAAGCCGCAGCCGTTGCAAGTCAGGCAGGGTCTGCAGGGCGTCGAGATAGACGAGGCCGTTCTGGCAGGCCTGGGCGTCGGTCAAAGGCGGGTCGGGGGTCTTGCCGTCGAGCAGCAGGTCGATGGCGGGTTTTTCCATGCCCTTTGACAACAGCAGTTTTTCGAGATCGTCGAAATCCTGCGTGGCTGGCGCCTCCCGGTCGATCTTCTTGTGTGCGCCGTCGTCCATGGCTTCGAGACCCGCCAGAGCCTGCTCGGCCATCAAGGCGCGATTGGCCCCGGTGAAGGCGATGAAACGATCCGCCGGGGCGCCATTGAGAAAATCGACGCAAAGCGCCGCGTCGCTCGCCGCCAATTGGCCCAAAACTTTGCGATTGGCGTTGAAAAGCTGGTCAAGCGCCTGCTGGCCCGCCTTGGCGCCCAGCAGGCCTCGTGTCTGGCGCAATTGCCGCATCGCCTCGGACAGGAACAGATCGGCGCCATTGTCCTGGGTTGAGGCGCCCCGCGCCAGCGTGGCCTTGATCGCGGCATTGTAATCGGCGGGATAGAGGGTCCGCATGCGGCTGAAAAACGCCTGGTATTCCGGCGCCTGCGCCAGTTTCTCCTCCAGCGCCGCCTGGGCCTGCGGATCGGTCGGCGCGCTTTCGTCCGAAATTTTTGACGCCGCATCGTCGTTTTCCGGCGCGACCGGATGGGTGGTCACCGGCTTGACCGAGAGAGGCGGTTCGAGCGGTTCGGCGACTTGTCCGCCGGAGGCGAGGAACCAGCTGCCGAAGGCGGCGGCCAGGGCGGCGGCAAGAGCCAGAAGAGCAATCCGAAGCTGTTTTTTCAAAACGCGCACTTTTCACCGACGAGAAATCGAGAGAGGCGCAGTTTTGCTCTGCAGCCCGCCGCGCGTCAATCATCGCGTGTTGCGCGGCGGGCGCAAATCGTAATAGGAATTCGTGCCCTCAAAAAGCTTACGCCGGCTCGTCTCGGCGAGTGAGCACAAGGAGAAGACCATGGTTGCGATCACTTTCCCCGATGGCGCGCAGCGCGAGTTCGCATCCGGGATCACCGGCCTCGACATAGCCAAGGGCATTTCGCCGTCGCTCGCCAAGCGCACGGTGGCGATGGCGCTCGACGGCCAGCTCACCGATATCGCCGCGCCGATCGGCGCCGACGCCAGGATCGAATTCGTCAGCCGCGACGACCCGCGCGCGCTGGAGCTGATCCGCCACGACGCCGCCCATGTGCTGGCCGAGGCGGTGCAGACCTTGTTTCCCGGAACGCAGGTGACAATCGGCCCGGTGATCGAAAACGGCTTCTATTACGATTTCTTCCGCGCGGAGCCTTTTACGCCCGAGGATTTCGCCGCCATCGAGAAAAAAATGCGCGAGATCGTCGCCGCCGACAAGCCGATTGTCCGCGAGGAATGGACGCGCGACCAGGCCAAGGCCTGGTTCGAGACCCATGGCGAAGCGTTCAAGGTCGAACTGGTGGAATCCATTCCGGCCGACCAGAAACTTTCGGTCTATCGCCAGGGCGACTGGCTCGACCTCTGTCGCGGGCCGCACATGCCCTCGACGGGCAAGATCGGCAACGCCTTCAAGCTGATGAAAGTCGCGGGCGCCTATTGGCGCGGCGATTCGACCAAGCCGATGCTCCAGCGCATCTACGCCACCGCCTTCACCAAACAGGAGGATCTCGACGCCTATCTCAAGCAGCTGGAGGAGGCGGAGCGCCGCGACCATCGGCGTTTGGGGCGTGAAATGGACCTGTTCCATTTCCAGGAGGAGGGGCCGGGCACGATCTTCTGGCACCCCAAGGGCTGGACGCTGTTCCAGACCCTGATTTCCTTCATGCGGCGGCGCCAGCAGGACGCCGGCTATATCGAGGTCAATACGCCGCAGGTGCTCGACCGCGCCCTTTGGGAGACCTCGGGCCATTGGCAGACCTATCGCGAGAACATGTTCATCACCACGACCGAGGACGACCGCGTCTTCGCGCTGAAACCGATGAACTGCCCGGGCCATGTGCAGATTTTCAAGAACGGGCTGAAAAGCTATCGCGACCTGCCGATGAAGATCGCCGAATTCGGCATCGTCCATCGCTATGAGCCGTCGGGCGCCATTCACGGCATGATGCGGGTGCGCGCCTTCACGCAGGACGACGCGCACATCTACTGCACCGAAGACCAGATCATGGACGAGGCGCTGAAGATCAACGACATGGTGATGTCGATCTACAAGGATTTCGGCTTCGACGACATTGTGGTGAAACTGTCGACCCGGCCGGAGAAGCGCGTG
>NZ_JBKQOU010000298.1:0-11524 GCF_052145335.1 Rhodoblastus sp. | reverse complement strand
ACGAAGCCATTTGTTTCCCCCCGCCCGATGAAGAGTGTCGGGGGCTTGTTGGCTAAGTTTGGCGCGCTGCTCACAGAAATCAGCAGGTTTACGCCAGTCGTAAAACCACAGGCGGTCAACCATGTGCTCGCAATCAACAGCGCCCAAAATCTCGATTGCAATCTTTTTAGCGTCACCAGTGGACATGCTGCGCTCCCAATCCGGCGAGTGAACGATTACACCCGACCCCTGCCGCCTAATTTTACATCAGCGTCAAGCTGCAACAATTCTCCTCCTTGATCGGCAATGCGCTTTGGATCGTTAGCAAATCTCTTTTCGCTGCACAGCCGGACTGATTGCGCGACCAACGACAGCTTCGTGGCGAAATCCTGCCCTTTCGCTCGGCGCTCATGGCCTTCCGCTTCCCGCCGTTTTGCGTCGTTTGGCGGGAACCTATGTCAAGCCTCGATCACCAGCCAAAAATCCGGCGCTGGCCTCCTGCGCCCTTCAAGCGGCGCCACTCTCATCCGCCGCCCAAACCCATCGAAGACGGGCGTCCTTCGACGGGCTGGGTAAGATGGCGTCCTCACCCCAGCAGTTTCAGCGCCGCCGTCATTTTCTCCAGCTTCGCCACCGCCAGATCGCGGCGCTCCTGGTTTTCCTCGACCACTTCCTCGGGCGCGCGGCGCAGGAAATCGGCGTTGCCGAGCTTGGCGTCGATCTTGCCGATCTCCTTCTGCTCCGCCGCGATTCCCTTTTCCAGCCGCGCCCGCTCGGCGGCGAAATCGATCACCCCTTCCAGCGGCAGCGCCAGATTCGTGCCGCGCGCCAGAATCTGCACCGATTGCGGCGGCGCCTTCGCGACCTGATCGATCCGCGACAGCCTCGCCAGCCGCCTCAAAACATCGTCCCAGCGCTCGGCGCGGCGCTCTTCGGCCTCGCTGGCGCCGACCATGGCCAGCGGAACCTGTGCCCCGGCGGGAACATTCATTTCCGCGCGCACGGAGCGCACCTGCGACACCACATCGACCACCCAGCCGACTTCCGCCTCGGCTTCGGAATCTTCCAGACCTTTGAGGTCGGGCCACAAGGCGAGAGCGAGAACGCTCTCGCGCGGAAAAAATTCGCCCTTGATCGCCCACAGCTCCTCGGTGATGAAGGGCATGAAGGGATGCAGCAGCTTGCAGGCCTGATCGAGCACGAAGGCGATGGTTTCGCGCGTCTCCTGCTTCGCCGGGCCGTCCGGCCCCTGCAGCAGCGGCTTGGTCAGCTCCAGATGCCAGTCGCAGAAAATATTCCACACGAAACGATAGGCCGCCTGCGCCGCCTCGTTGAACTTGTAAGCGGCCAGCGCCGTCTCGACCTCACTGAGCGCCCGCGCCGTCTCCCCGAGAATCCAGCGATTGAGCACTTCCTTGACCCTGGTCGGATTAAAACCGGGACGCCCGACGCAATCGTTCATTTCGGCGAAACGCGCGGCGTTCCACAGCTTGGTCGCGAAATTGCGATAGCCCTCGACGCGGCTGGTCGCCATTTTGATGTCGCGCCCCTGCGCCGCCATCGCCGCCAGGGTGAAGCGCAGGGCGTCGGCGCCGTAAGTTTCGATCAAATGCAAGGGATCGATGACATTGCCCTTCGACTTCGACATTTTCGCGCCCTTTTCGTCGCGGACGAGGGCGTGCAGATAGACGTGGCGGAACGGGACCTCCTTCTGGAAATGCAGGCCGAACATCATCATACGCGCGACCCAGAAAAAGATGATGTCGAAGCCGGTGACCAAAACGTCGGTGGGATAGCGCCGGGCCAGATCGTTGTTTTCCTCCGGCCAGCCGAGCGTCGACATCGGCCACAGGCCCGAGGAGAACCAGGTGTCGAGCACGTCCTCGTCCCGCGTCAGCAGGCCCGCCGCCTTGCCCGGGTCTTCGGCGATGGCCTGCGCTTCCTCGTCGGAATAGATGCCCCGCCGCGCCGCGTCGGCGAGGGCGTCGGCAAGCGCCTCCTCCTCGTCCTCGGCGACATAGACCTCGCCCCAGGGCGAATACCAGGCCGGAATCTGGTGGCCCCACCACAATTGCCGCGAAATGCACCAGGGCTGGATGTTTTCCAGCCAGTCAAAAAAGGTCTTTTCCCAGTTCTTCGGCACGAAAACCGTTTCGCCCGAACGCACGGCCGCCAGCGCCGGCTCGGCGAGGCTCTTGGCGTCGACATACCATTGGTCGGTCAGCCAGGGTTCGATCACCACGCCGGAACGGTCGCCGTGCGGAACCTGATGCTCGTGCGGCTCGATCATGGCGATCAGGCCGCGCGCCTCCATCGCCGCGAGCACCGCTTTGCGCGCTTCTTCGCGGGAAAGCCCGTGCAGGCTGTCGAGCGTTTCCGAGAGGTCGTCGTTCTCGATCACGCCCTCGAGAAACGCCTCGTTCTCGCGCAGGATGATCCGCGCTTCGGCGTCGAGAATATTGACCAGCGGCAAATTGTGCCGCGCGCCGACCTCGAAATCGTTGAAATCATGCGCCGGGGTGATCTTCACCGCGCCGGAGCCCTTTTCTGGATCGGAATAACTGTCGGCGACGATCGGGATCAGGCGGCCGACCAGCGGCAACAACACGTTGCGGCCATGCAGGTGGGCGTAACGCTCGTCGTCGGGATGGACCGCCACCGCCGTGTCGCCGAGCATGGTTTCGGGACGGGTCGTCGCCACCACGATGAACTCATCGGTGGCGGCGCCATTGTCGTCGGCAAGCGGATATTTGAAATGCCAGAGCGAGCCCTTGACGGTCTGCGCCGCGACCTCGATGTCGGAAACCGCCGTCAGCAGTTTCGGGTCCCAGTTGACCAGCCTTTTGTCCTTGTAGATCAGGCCGGCGCGATAGAGCTCGACAAAGGCCTTGAGCACCGCGCGCGACGAACCGTCATCCATGGTGAAACGTTCGCGCGACCAGTCGCAGGAGGCGCCGAGCCGCTTGAGCTGGTTGACGATGGCGCCGCCGGATTCGGCCTTCCAGGCCCAGACCTTTTCGAGAAAGGCCTCGCGGCCGAGATCGCGGCGGCCCGGCTCCCCGGCGGCGGCGAGCTGGCGCTCGACCACCATCTGAGTGGCGATGCCGGCGTGATCCGTCCCCGGCTGCCACAACACGTCCTTGCCGCGCATCCGCTCGTAGCGGCAGAGAATGTCCTGCAAGGTATTGTTGAGCGCATGGCCCATATGCAGCGAGCCGGTGACGTTCGGCGGCGGGATGACGATGGTATAGGGCGCGGCGCTGGCGCGTTCCGGCCTGCCGGCGCGAAAGGCTCCGGCCGCCTCCCATTCCGCTGCGATGCGGCTTTCCACGGCGGCGGGATCGAAAGTCTTGTCCATCATATTGTGCGAACCAGTATTTTCGGGTCCGATCTTTCGATCGGACCACGAGCGGCGGATTTCGCGCAACAAAACCGAGCGCGACCGGCAAGTCAACGCAATTGCTGGCGTGAGGAGCGCAAAACGGAGAGGATTGGTGCGAGGCTCAGTCGCGGCCGCGCGCGACGCGTTCGATTTCGGCGCGGACAAGCCGTTCGACGACGTTGGGCAGGTTGTCGTCGAGCCATTCCTTCAGCATCGGCCGCAGCATTTCGCGGGCTAGCCGCTCGATCATGCGAGGGTCCCGCAGCAGCATCGATTCGGCCAGCGCCTCGAAAGACGCGCCGATCCGGGCGCCGCTGGCCGGCGACACCAGAGCCTGTTCCGATTTCGAGGAGTCGGATTCCGTTTCGAGAGTCTTCTGCTCGGCCGCGGGCGCTGACGGAGCAGCAGGCGGAGGGGCCGCTTGTTCGGTGCGGGGCTCCGTCCGAGCGGTCTCGAAAATCCGAGCGTTCTCGACAACGGAAGTGGCTGGCTTTTCCGCAACCGGTTCGGGCGCAGGCGGAGCCGGCGCGCGAAAAGCCCGCGCGGCGATTTTCAGCCGGGACTCGACGGCGTTCGACAACGGCTGGACCAGAGTCACCACCGAGGCTTTGGGGGGATCGGCCGGCTGGTCGGCTTCTGGCAACGACGGCCGCAATTCCATGGCCGACGGCAAGTCGGCGCCGCCGGGTTTCGCCGGGGTTTCCTGCGTCACGCCTTCGGTAGCCGCGACATCCTCGACGGCTTTCCGGGCGGCGACTTCCTTCGCCGGCTCTTGCTTTGCTGGCTCTTGCACCGGCGCGCGTATTGGCGCGAAATCGCGCAATTTCAGCATCGGCGGTTTTAACGAGGCTGCAGCCAGAACCGTCGTCGAAGGAGTTCGCGGCGAACCATTGGCGGACTGGCGCGAAAGGCGCTGGCCAAGTCCGAAAAAGGCGTCGGCGACCGGGGCGGCGCTCGCCGGCGCCGCCTGGGCGGGAACGGCCGCAGCGGCGGGAACAGCGCCGGCCGGTGGCGGCGCAGCGGTGGCGCGGGCGCTGCGGCTTAGCGGCAGGGCGTCGTCATCGGCGATGATTCGGCGGATCGAGGCTAGAATATCGTCCATTGACGGCTCATGCGCCTTCTGTTCGGCGCTCAATTCGGTCGAATGAGACGGGGCGTTTGCGGTCATGGCCTCTGACGCTCGCAGGCGAATCGGGAAGATATAAAACTGCGCTTCCTCGATGCGACGCGCAAGCCAGGATCACGCCGGGTGACCGCTGAATCTCATGTTTCCCACCGGGAAACACTCTTGCCCAAGGGAAGCTTCAGCGTCCGTCCGGGGTGTCCAGACCGATGAAGCGATTCTTGGTCTGCTGGTAATGAATGTCGGGGTTATAGGCGACAACGCCGAGGCCGAGGCCTTCCGCGGTCAGCCGGCCTTCGGCCGCCATCACCGCATAGGAGGCGACGACGCGGTCGTGCTGCGCCGTCACCAGCTGGACGCGGCTGTTAAGCAGGGTCTGCTGGGCGTTGAGCACGTCGAGCGTGGTGCGCTGGCCGACCTTGGCCTCCTCGCGCACGCCATTGAGCGCGACTTCCGAAGCCCTGACCGCCGCCTGGAAGGATATGATCTGGGCGCGGGCCGCCTGCAACTGGCCCCAGGCGCTAGCGACGGCGGCGCGAACGGCGATCCGCTGAGAATCGACCGCCAGCCGCGCCTGCCCCAAAGTTTCCTTGGCCTGGCGCACGCCGGCGTATTCGGCGCCGCCCTGGTAGAGCGGCACATTGATCGCGCCGACGACGCTGACGCTCCACTGATTGTAATTGGGGAAGCCGCTGGTGTCGTTCGTCTGCAACACTTGGCCCTGAACGGTAGCCGTCGGCAGGAGGGCGCCTTCCGCGACCTTGACCGCCGCCTGGGCCGCATCAACCTGGTGCAGGGCGCCGAGAATCGTGGGATTCTCTTCCAGACCTGTCAAGATGGCGCTGTCGACCGTGCGCGCCAGCAGTTTTTCGATCGGCTGCGCCGGCTGCAACTGCTTGGGCGGAACGCCGATCTGGCGGCGGTAATTCGCCACCGAGGTTTCGAGTTGCGATTGCGCCACGGCGTAGTCGGCCCGGCCGGTGGCGAGCGACGATTCGGCCTGGGCGACGTCGGTCCGCGTCACTTCGCCGACCTGGAAGCGATCGCGCGTCTGCTGGAGCTGGACCTCCAGAACCTTGATGTTATTGGCGCGAAGGCCAAGCACCGCCGTGTCGCGCAAAACGTCCATATAGGCGGTGGCGCCGGCCTGCAAAGTGGTTATTTCGGTCTCGCGCATGGTTTCGCGCGCCTGCAGCACCGACGATTCGGCCTGTCCCACGCTATTGGCGGTGCGCATGCCGTCGAACACCGTTTCCGTCACCTGGGCGCCGGAGCCGCGCGGAAAGGCGCCGTATTTGGTGTTGCCGCCTTGCCCGAACAGGTTTGATATCTCGCTGACCTGACGGCCGGCGTTGAGGTTTCCGCTGGCGTGAGGCAACCAGCCGGCCTTGGCCGTCGGCACTTGTTCGTCACGGGCGCGCACCGCGGCGCGCTGCTGGTTGATGTCCGGATTATTGCTGTAGGCGCGCGACAAGGCGCCCGACATGGTTTCCGCCGACGCAGGAAAGGACGCGCCCGAGGCCGCGAGAGCGGAAACGCCCAGCGCCCATCCTAGCTTAGAGAAAAACCGCAAAACCGCACTCCTTAACCGGCCCGAACCGGAGCCATCCCGAAGGGCAGCCGAAGCGCCCTTCCTATACGGGGAATAAGATGGGCCGACGCTGCGTCCAAAATCATGGATCCCGAGCCCAGCGTCAACCACAAGGACGCAACAGCAAGCAATCCATCGCGCAAACCCGCGTTTTATCAGCGCCCTGCGCCAAAAAAGTCACAGAATTCCGGCGCCCATCGCTCAAAACACAAATTCCCGCGGCTTGGCGAAAGAAGCCAAGGCGCCCGCCGAGGCGTCGAACAAAACCCGGGCGCTGACATGGCCGTCGGCGCTCTGGAACAAGGTCGCCTTGCCAACCCGCGCGCCGGCCTGATTCGCGACGATGGCGACCAGTCGTCCGTCCGCGCTCAACTGCTTGAAAAGCGCCTCGAAAGCGCCCTGGCTGACGCCGTCGACTAAAATCAGGTCGAAAGGGGCCTCGCCCGGGGCGCCCAGCGCCAGCGGCGCCGTCAGCGTTTTTACATTGTTCAGGCCGAGCGCGGAAAAATTGGCCTGCGCCTTGGCGGAGAGGATGGCGTCGTCGTCGAGGCTGACGACCGAGCCGACCAGTCCGGCGATCAGCGCCGCCGCATAGCCCGAAGCTCCGGCGACGACCATAACCCGCTCGCCCTCGCACAAACGCGCCTCCTTGAGCAGGCGGGCAAGGATCAATGGCGCCGTCAATTCGCGCGGTTGCGCGCCAGTGACGGTCAGGCAGGCGTCGGAATAGGCCAGCGTCGCCAGGTTCGGATCGACGAAAAGTTCGCGGGGCACTGCGCGCATCCGCGCCAGCACGCCGGCGTCGGTCACGTCGAAGGTGCGGATCTGCCGCTCGACCATGGTTTCCCGCAAAACCGCGGACGAGGCGAGAGGCGCGGGGGAAGAAGTCGCCAATTCGGTATCTTGCATGGCTCGCCTACAGGAATCTGTCGGACCGTCGGCCCGACGCGCATGGTCCTCGCGGGACCTTGGGCGCTTTATAAGCGGGCGACCAGCCTCTGTCCACAGCCTGTCGCGACGCGATAATTTCTCGCCCGGGCGGCGGCGGACGGAAAAAGCGTTCAAGATCAAGCAGCGGGCCTGCCCGTGGCGAAATCGGGGATCGGCGGCTGGAATTGCTTGATCTTTCCAGCTATCTTGACCTCCCCGCACCGACTGCGGGCGCTCTTTCCCATGAGGGAAAGACGAGTCGCAATCTCTTGAAATTTTTGCTAATGGCCTGCGCTCCGGAATGGACTGTGCAAGTCGGCAAAGTCAGTCTTTGTTCCATGCGCCCAAGGGCGCGAAAAAGGGCGTTCATGGCGACCGAAACATTCAAGCTCTACCTGATAAAGCCTTCGCATTACGACGACGAGGGCTATGTCATCCAGTGGCTGCGTTCGGCCATTCCTTCCAATACTTTGGCCGCCCTGCATGGGCTCGCCGCCGATTGCGCCGCGCGAAAAGCGCTCGGCGACGACGTGCAAATCGAGATCGTCGGCCTGGACGAGACCAACACCCGAATCCGCCCGGAAAAAATCGCGGCCTCGATCAAGGCGGCCGGGCGTGGGCTGGTCTGCCTGGTCGGCGTGCAGTCGAACCAGTTTCCCCATGCGCTGGATCTGGCGCGGCGTTTTCGCGCCTGTGGCGTCGATGTCGCCATGGGGGGCTTCCATGTCTCCGGCTGCCTCGCCATGCTGCCCGAATTGCCCGCCGATCTCCTCGAAGCGCAGGCGCTCGGCATCAGCCTGTTCGCCGGCGAGGCCGAGGGACGGCTGGACACCGTTTTGCGCGACGCCTACGCGGGAAAACTGCAAAAGCTCTATAATTTCATGAAGGACCTGCCGGGGATCGAGAGCACGCCCGCGCCGCTCCTGCCCTCTTATGTGATCCAGCGCACCAGCGGCGCCGTCACCAGTTTCGACGCCGGGCGCGGCTGCCCATTCCAGTGCTCGTTCTGCACCATCATCAATGTACAGGGCCGCAAGTCGCGCTTTCGCTCGGCCGATGACGTCGAAGCGATCATTCGCGCCAATCTGGCGCAGGGGATCAGCAGTTTCTTCATCACCGACGACAATCTCGCCCGCAACAAGAACTGGGAGCCGATCTTCGACCGCCTGATCGCCATGCGCGAAAACGGCGTTCGCATGTCCTTCGTCATCCAGGTCGACACTTTGAGCCACCGCATTCCGCGCTTCATCGAAAAAGCGTCGAAGGCCGGCGTGCGGCGGGTGTTCATCGGGCTGGAGAACATCAACCCGGAAAACCTGATCGCCGCCAAGAAGAAGCAGAACCGCATCGCCGAATACCGCGAAATGCTTCTCGCCTGGAAAATGGCCGGCTGTTACACCACCGCCGGCTATATCACCGGCTTTCCCGCCGATACCCCGGAATCGATCGCGCGCGACATCGAAATCATCAAGCGCGAGTTGCCGCTCGACATGCTGGAATTCTTCTTCCTGACGCCGCTGCCGGGATCGGAAGACCATCAACGCCTGCTGAAGGCCGGCGTCTGGATGGACCCGGACATGAACAAATACGACCTCGAACATGCGGTCACCGCCCATCCGAAAATGTCAAAGGCGCAATGGGAAGGCGCCTACAAGGCGGCCTGGGCGGCCTATTACACCCCGGAACATATGGAAACGGTGATGCGTCGCTCGGCGGCGACCGGAAACTCGCCGGGCAAGGTGATGTTCCTCCTGATCTGGTTCTGGGCCTGCATCAACCTGGAGAACATTCATCCGCTGGAAGGCGGCTATTTCAGGCGGAAGGTGCGCCGTGACCGGCGGCCGGGCATGGCTCTCGAAAACCCGCTGGCTTTCTATCCAAAATACGTCGCCGGCGTCGTCGTCAACCATCTGCGGGTGGCTGCCATGGCTTTGCGGCTGGCGCGGCTGAGGCGGCGACTCAAGAAATCGCCGGATGCGCGAACCTATATGGACCTGGCGTTGACCCCGGTCGAGGACAGCGATCTCGACGATCTGGAAATGTTCAACAATTCCGCCTCCTCCCGCGCGGCGGGCGACCACGCCAAGAAAATGCTGGCCAAGCATCACGATCACGAACTGGCCAAGCAGCAGGAAAAGGTCGGCTGAACGGGCGTTCGGCTTGAGGACTGAAAGCAACCCCTGGCGAAAAACCCGGGGTTGTTTTTTGCGAGACGGGAGCTCAGCCCTTCAGCTTCTTGTTGCACTCGCTGTAATAGCCGCCGCCCTTCTGGATCCATTTCAGGCCGCCATTGGCGCCAGTCGCCTTGTTGGCGTTGTACTGGTCGACGCAGGTCTTCATGCGGGCCTTGCCGGGCTTTTCATTGGAATAGGTCGGCGAAACCGCAGTGGGGAATACCGCCGGACCGGTGTACGCCGGAGCCGCCGGCTTGGCGGGCTTGGCCGGAGCGGCGGCCACGGGCGCGGCCGGGGCGGCAGGCGCCGCGGCGGCCGGCGCCGCCTTCATATCGGCGCGGCATTTCGAGGAAAACTGCAGATAGCTCAAGCCGCCGGTCGTGCCGGCGGTCTTGGCCGCCTGCCATTTGTCGGCGCATTGTTTCATCGCCGATTCCTCGGCGCGGGCGGCGGAGCCGAGGCCGATGAGCGCGACGGCGCCGACAAGCATAAGTGCTGAACGATAAGACATGAAAGGCTCCCCAGGAACCGGCCGCCATCGGACGCCGGATTGCAATGCGAAGCTTCCGTCTCTTTTTCGCGTCCGTCAATGCGAAGCTGCAACAAACTATCGTGAAAACCTAACGAAAGCCTCGGTTTTCCCAACCCCGTCGCGCTGGCAAACCTGTGAGCGGCCAGGAGCAAAAAAAACCGGGATCGAAACCCCGGTTTTTACAATAAGTTCCGTTCAGCTGATCTTGGCGGACAGGATCTTGTCGGGATCGCGCACCGGTTCGCCGCGCTTGATCTTGTCGACATTCTCCATGCCGGAGATCACCTCGCCCCAAACGGTATATTGCCCGTCGAGGAAGCCGGCCTTGGCGAAACAGATGAAAAACTGCGAATTGGCCGAATCGGGACTGGCGGCGCGGGCCATCGAGCAGGTTCCGCGCACATGCGGCTCCTTGTTGAATTCCGCCTTGAGGTTGGGATAGGACGAGCCGCCGGTCCCCGTGCCGTGCGGGCAACCGGTCTGGGCCATGAAGCCGTCGATCACGCGATGGAAGACGATGCCGTCATAAAAACCTTCGCCGACCAGTTTCTTGATATGGGCAACGTGATTGGGCGCGAGATCGGGGCGCATGCGGATGACCACTTCGCCCTTTGTGGTTTCCAGCGTCAGGAGATTGCCTTCGTCGGACATGATGTTTCCTTCTTTCGATAAATTTGAGAATCAGGCGTCTGCCAGTTTCATGCTGATGATCTTGTCCGGGTCCGCCGGCGGCTCGCCGCGCTTGATCTTGTCGACGAATTCCATGCCGGAGACGACTTCGCCAAACACCGTATACTGCCCGTCGAGGAAGGGCGCCGGGGCGAAGCAGATGAAGAATTGCGAATTGGCCGAATTGGGCGAGCTGGAGCGCGCCATGCCCAGCGTGCCGCGCACGAAGGGCGCGGAGGAAAACTCCGCCGGCAGGTTGGGCATTTTGGAGCCGCCCATGCCGGTGCCGGTCGGGTCGCCGGTCTGGGCCATGAAGCCCTCGATGACGCGATGGAAGACGATGCCGTTGTAGAAGCCGCTTTTCACCAGCTCCTTGATCCGCTCGACATGTTTGGGAGCAAGGTCGGGGCGCAGGCGGATGACTACCGTTCCGTTCTTGAGCTGGAGATAGACGAGATTGGACTTGTCCTCCTGCGCCAAAGCGGAACGGCCGGCGAAGAGAGCGCCGGCCGCGCCGAGCGACAGGGTTTTGGCCAGTTGGCGGCGATCGAAATGCTTCCTATTCTCGTCGGTCATGGAAATTCCTTTTAGTGTTTCGCCGCCTTGGCGCGAAGCGCCTCGACGACCAGCGGCGGCGCGAAGGCGGAGACGTCGCCGCCCATTTTGGCGATCTGGCGCACCAGAGTGGCGGTTATATGTCGCACTTGCGGACTGGCGGGAAGAAAAACTGTCTGCACGTCGGGCGCCATCACCCCGTTCATTCCCGCCATCTGCATCTCATAATCGAGATCGCCGCTATCGCGAAGCCCGCGCAGGATCAACGTCGCGCCATTTTTCCGCGCCGCTTCGACCGCCAGACCGTCGAAAGTGACCACCGCAATTTCGCAACCCTGTTCCGCCGCCTCGGCCGCGCAGACCTTTTCGATCATTTCCGCGCGTTGTTCGGCGGTGAACATCGGCGTCTTGCCCGGATGCAAGCCAATGGCCACGACGAGGCGGTCGCAAAGCCGCGAGGCGGCGCGGATCACATCGACATGACCATAGGTGACGGGATCGAACGACCCCGGATAGAGCGCGACGCGTTGCATGAAGCATTGCTAGCGAAACCGCGCCCTTTCCGCAACGCCGAAGGCCCCGAAAAGCC
>NZ_JBKQOU010000297.1:0-6908 GCF_052145335.1 Rhodoblastus sp. | reverse complement strand
CTAGTTTTTTGTTTTTACGCGTTTTCTTCATGCGAACCGGTATCCACTTCGCTTGAAAACGCTCTAATCGATAATGGGCTTTCCGTTTTTCCGGCGCGCCGGCGCCGAGGGGGGAATTGGGCGCTCGGCATCACCCACCGCACCTTGGTATTCCTGGGGCGGAACATGGTCTTCTTTGAAGACCTCTCCCCATTTTTCGCGGAGGATCGCGGTATTGTCCTTTTGCAGCGCGAGCGCCAAATTATGCGAGGACGCTTCGTCCACATAGGATTGGTGCTCGAAATGGATGACCTCGGAAGCGGGTTCGTACCACACGACCATGCCATGTGCGCGCGCGGACATCGCCAGGTCGGAATCCTCGCAATAGGCGTTCTTGTATCGTTCGTCGAACCCCCCGACAGATTTCCAGAAATCCGACCGGATCAGTATTGACGCGCCCGAGATGTAATCGACCTCTCGGGCGATATTGACGATGGGCGCGTCCCGCTCCAGGCCGCGGCCGATATTGATCGCGCTGCCGTCCTGGAATAGCGCGGCCCCGGCTTCTTGAACTTTACCGTCTGGATAGAGCAGTTTCGAGCCCGCGATGGCGATTTCCGGATTGGCTTCCATCGCTTGATAAAGAGTTTTCAGCCAGCCGGGCAGAACAATCGTGTCGTTGTTGAGCAGCAGAACGTAATGGCCGCGGGCTTGGGCCGCAGCATTGTTGCAGTTGCGCAGGAAGCCGAGATTGGTCGGCGACTTTACGACTCGCAGGCCGGGGAAAATCTGCGCCGCATTCATCGTGTCGTCGGTCGAACCGTCGTCGGCGAGAATCACTTCATAGCGCAGGCCGCTGTCGGCGCCGGTGAGCGCGATGGAATTCAGGCAGGCGAGGGTCAGATCCCATTTATTGTAAACCGGCACGATGATAGAGACATCTGGAACGATCGCCGAGTCGTAAATCGGAAAACCGATCGGCTCGGACTTGTTGCAGGCTTCGATGAACAGAGGGATCGACAGCGCCCGCGCGTCGTTCAACGCGGAAAAAAACGAAGCGCGGTTGGCGGCGTCGCCGAATCGTTCCTGAACCAAAGCGCGGCCATTGGCCGAAACCCGCGTCCACAGCTTTTCATCGGTGTAAAGCGAGACGACGGCGTCGGCGAAGCCGCGCGGGTCGTCGGCCACCAGCGCGTGGACGCCGTCGACTATGCCCATGCCTTCCGCGGCGATGGTCGTGCAGACATTGGGAACGCCGGCGCCCATCAAGACGGCCACCTTGCCCTTGATGCCGGCGCCGTAAAGCAGCGGCGCCACGCCAAGCCGCGAGCTGTTGAGGATAGGGTCGAGCTCCGGCACAAAGCCGACGACTTCTATGCCGGGCTTTTGGCCGAGATCGACCACGGCGGGAGGCATTTCAGCTCCGACGATCTTGAAAACGACTGCGGGAAGAGCGTGGTGAACCAGCGGCCAGACGTTCTCGGCAAACCAGATGACGGCGTCGATATTCGGCATATGTGCGAAGCCGCCGAGAAAGAAAATATCATGCCGGCTTGAATAGCCCTGTGGTTCGCTCGTCACCTGAGCGTAGAGCGCGGGAAAGACGGAAACCCCTTTGTTGGGCAGTTCGGCGCGCACGAAGGGAAGTTCAGCCTCGCTGACGATTACGATATGGTCGGCAGCGCCCATCATCTCGACTTCGCGGAGGCGCGTGGCCATGGCTTTCGCCATGGCCACGCGATCGTTCTTGACTTTCGCTTCGCGCATCGCGCGCAGGAAATAGAGGTCTGGCGCATGGAAGACGAAGCGCGCGTGCGGAGCGACCGTTCTCGCCAGCGGAAGAACGATTTCTGCGACATCGACGCGAATAAGGTAAAAGGCGCCGAAACTGTACCCCTCACGCTCGATGAAGTCGCCGACGTGGCTGTAGCCGGACGCCTCGCTGATCACGGCGACCCCCAGAGAGCGAATCCGGTCGCCGTAACCGGGCGATTCCTTCATGTCGGTTGGAAGAAAAGTGACTTCATAACCGAGAGCGCGAAGATCGCTCAACATTCCAACGGTCGCGCGTTCTCCGGCGGAAAGGTCTGGTCGCGGAACGCGATAGTCCGCGACGAGGATGCGGCGAGCAATGGCTTCAGGCTTGTATTTCTGTGCCGTGGCGAGCAATTTTCTGAAACGCCAGGGACTGCGTTTTTCGGAGGAACGCTTGAACCTGTCGGAGCGGCGATGCGAAAAAGGCTTGGTCAAAAGAGCGAGGGCCCTCAGCAAACAAAAAAGGGCGAAATAATTGAAGTGCTCCCACGGCCTGCGATAGGACTTGTCGAGCCGCCGCAGCAAGTGAATCCGCTCGTCTCCGAGCTGTGCAATTCTGGCAAGCAGCGCGGCGCGGACCGGGTCGGACGCAGCCAGCGCCCTGCGCTCCGCCGCGGGTCTTCCCGCAACCAACGAGGAAACATAACCCGGCTTTTTGGTCTGCGTTTCGACGTTCATTCCCGAAACGGATAGTTTTTTCTCAGCATCAAGCATCGCCAACTTTCAGTAACTGAAGAGCGTAAGCCGGGTTGAATTGGTCCGGAACGAAGCCATCGGCTCAACGACTCGGCAACAAGAATGTCGACTTAACTTGGCTCCGACGATTTGAACTTATCGCCCGCGCTCCATCGAAACATTGCTGCATTCTCTTAGCACTAGAGCCGCAGTTCATGGAGTGGAAGACTTCCCTCGTTATTAGTTGGATTAGACAACGTTGCAAACAAGACCTACTGTTTCTCATCCGAAACAGAGGCGAGCCCAATTCGATCAGGAAAGGCCCAGAAAACCCGTCGATGGTTAACCCTGATTCAGACATCGCGGGTTTTTAGATAGTTTTTAGGGCAATGTCCACCAGGCGCCGGAACGCTCGGCGCCTTCCGAGCGCGTCATTCAAATGGTTGGGTGGCGCGCCGCGGCCCAAAGAGCAACCACTTCTTCCCTCAACCGGACTGGGCGGCCCGATCGCGATGAAGAAACCCACGTTTTTGCGCGCCAATCTCCAAGCGTATCGATATATGCTGTAAATATTTGATATTTTATGAGTTTAACCTTTTAAAACAGATGTCGATTATTTTTCCAGGTCCCAGGGAGAAGATGCTGGTTACTTAGCTTTAACTCATCTGCGAATTCCGGGATGAATACCTTGCGTCCCGGCAGCCCGCCGGTTTGCTAGCACGCGGCCCGAAGCGGGGGCAATTCCGCGCTCCCAGCACCTTCGCCTTGCCATCGCCGGACCGGGAGTCTATAGCTCGCCCGAATTTCGCCTGTCCGTATGAATGCAAGTTGATTTAGTTGGGGTTTTCATGTCGAGCCATAAGGTTTTCAACGTGCGCGCCCGGGCGCCTCTTAGGCTTGGACTTGCGGGCGGCGGCACTGATCTTTCCCCTTATTGCAATCAATATGGCGGCGCCGTCCTCAATGCGACCATCGATCGTTTCGCCTATGCCCATGTCTTCTCCAGCACGAATGGCAAGCTGATCTTTCGCGCCCGCGACGTCGGCCAGGAAGAAGAGATCGAGCCGGGCCAGGACCTGCAGATTCACCAGGGATTGATGCTCCACAAGGCGGTCTATCAGCATGTGATGAAGGCCTATTGCGACGGCGAGAATGTCCCGCTGACGGTTTCCACGACCATCGACGTTCCCGCGGGATCGGGCCTCGGCGCCTCCTCCGCGCTGGTCGTCGCGCTGATCGAGGCTTTCGTCAACGCCCTGCAATTGCCACTCGGCCCCTATGACGTGGCGCGCCTGGCCTTCGAGATCGAACGCCACGACCTGAAACTCGCGGGCGGACGTCAGGATCAATATGCGGCGGCCTTCGGCGGGCTGAATTTCATGGAATTTCTTGCCGAGGACCGGGTGATCGTCAATCCGTTGCGGATCCGGCGCGATTTTCTCAACGAATTTGAATCTTCGCTGGTCATCTGCTTCACCGGACAATCGCGCCGCTCGGACACGATCATCAAGGAGCAGGTATCGGGTCTCAAGACGCTGAACGCCGAGACCATTGCCGGCATGCACGCGCTGAAACAGGACGCGACGGAAATGAAGCTCGCGCTGCTCAGCGGCGATGTGCGCGGCGTCGCCGATATATTGGGCCATTCCTGGCTGGCCAAGAAAAAGACGGCCGCCGGCGTGTCCAACGAAAAGGTCGAGGAAATCTACGATGTGGCGATGAAGGCCGACGCCTGGGCGGGGAAAGTCTCGGGCGCTGGCGGCGGCGGTTTCCTCATGTTAATGACCGATCCCGAAAACCGCTATCGGCTGATCAGCGCGCTGAACGCCGCCGGAGGTCTCGCCGATTCCGCCAAAGTGACCTTCGACGGAGCGGAAGGCTGGACAACGTCGCGGAACGGGTGAACAAGCCTGTTGGCGGAATGGAGCGATGGCTTGATCGATCAATGCGTCATCCTGTTGGGCGGGCTTGGAACGCGCCTCGGCGCCGTCGGCAAGGCTACGCCGAAACCTCTTCTCGAAGTCGGCGGGACGCCTTTTGTCGAAGTGCTGATCTCGGAGGCGCGCCGGCGCGGCTTTCGTCGTTTCATCCTGCTGGCCGGACACAAGAGCGAACGGGTCGAGGCCTTTCTGGCCGAACGCGAAATCGAGCGGCGTTTCGACTGCCGCGTGGAGCTTTCCATCGAACCGACTCCTTTTGGCACCGGCGGCGCGCTGGTCAATGCGCTGCCGCTGCTGGACGAGGAGTTTCTGCTGCTGAACGGCGACACCTGGTTCGACTTCAACTGGCGCGATCTCGTCGCCCGCGCCCGGCGCGACGGCGCCACGGCGGCGCTGTCGCTGCGCCATGTGGTGCGGCCCGATCGCTATGAAACCGTCGAACGGCTCGGCGACCGGGTCGCCCGGATCCATCCGCGCGGCCGCGACCTGGAGACGGCGACGATCAATGGCGGCGTCTATTACCTGACCCGCCGCGCCTTGCAGGGACTGGGCTGTCCCTCCTCGCTGGAGGCGGATCTGCTGCCGGCGCTGGTCAGCCGGGGCGGCTTGCGCGGTTACGATTATTCCGGCTTTTTCATCGACATCGGCCTGCCCGAAACCCTTGCCGCCGCCGACTCACTCGTGCCGCGCCAGCGCAAGCGTCCGGCGGTTTTTCTCGATCGCGACGGCGTGCTCAATATCGACCATGGCTATACCCACAAGCCCGAACAATTCGAATGGGTTTTGGGCGCACGCGAAACGGTGAAGACCTTCAACGACGCCGGCTATTTCGTCTTTGTCGTCACCAACCAGGCGGGCGTGGCTAAGGGTCATTACGACGAAGCCGCCATCGCCGTGCTGCACGGCTGGATGGCGGAGCAACTGGCCGATTTCGGCGCCGCCATCGACGATTGGCGTTACTGCCCCTTTCATCCCGAAGGGACCGTCGAGGCCTACCGCCAGACGCATGAATGGCGCAAGCCCGGTTCCGGCATGATCGACGACCTGCTCCTCCACTGGCCGGTCAAGCGGGAAGGAAGCTTTCTCATCGGCGACAAGGACAGCGATATCCGGGCGGCCGAGGCGGCCGGGATCCCGGGCCATCTGTTTCGCGGCGGCGATCTGATGGCTTTTATCGACGAATTGGGCCTGGGCGCGAATTCGACCCAGCATGAAGCCGTTTGACTTGCAGAAGGCGCCCGCGATGCGTTTTTCCGATCAGCCGCTGATCCAGAGCGACAATAGTCTGGGCGAAATGGCCGTCCAATGCCGTGCGTGGCTGTTCGAGGCGGCGGCGCCGCTGTGGTCCGCGCGGGCCGAAGGCGACATTTTCCTGTTTCCCGAGCGTTTGTCGATCGAGGGCGAAAGGGATGCCTGTGCGCAGCGCCTTTTCGTTCAGGCGCGGCATATTTTCGCTTTTTGCGAAATGGGCCGGCTGGGCTGGACGGGTCCGTGGCGCGAAATGGTCGAAGCCAGCGTCCATTTTCTCCTGCGCGCCGGGCGAAAGCCCGACGGGTCCTATATCCACACTTTTGACGCGCAAGGCGCGCCGCTTGACCTGCGCGCCGATCTCTATGATCAGGCCTTCATGCTGCTGGCCCTGGCCCATGCGGGTCGCGCCACCGGTGACGAAAAACTGTTCGCGGCGGCGGAAGCGCTCGACGACGCGCTCGAAGCTCATTGGCGGCTGCCGCATGGCGGATATTGGGAAGGCGAGATCGCGCCATGCCCGCCGTTCCGGCAGAATCCGCATATGCATCTGCTGGAGAGTTTCATCGCCCTGTACGCCGCAACCGGCGCGCCGCGCTGGCGAGCCAGGGCGGAACATGTGGCTGCGCTTTGCGCGAAATTCTTCATTGATCCCGCTACGGGCGCACTGACCGAATATTTCGACGCCGCGCTGTATCCGCTTTCCGGCGTCGAGGGCCGGATTGTCGAACCCGGCCATTGTTGCGAATGGGCCTGGCTGTTCGAAACGCTGGCGCAATGGGAAACTCCGCACGCCGCGGAGATTTCCGACCGGCTCGTCGGCTTTGCGCGCCGCCAAGGCGTCGATCCGCGACGCGGCGTCGCCATCAACGAAGTAACCACCGACGGCGCGATCCGCAACGCCGACGCCCGGCTCTGGCCGCAAACGGAGCGGCTGAAAGCGGCATTGGCGCGGCTGCGCCGCACCGGGGAGACGGCCGAGCGCGTGGAGGCGCAACTGGCGCTCGCCGGGCTGGTGAAATATTTCGACGTGCCGAAACGCGGCGCATGGCGCGATAAATGGCGCGCGGACGGCAGCTGGATCGAAGAGCCGGCGCCCGGCAGCTCGCTCTATCATATCACCTGCGCGCTGGCCGAACTCTGCGACACGACAGCGCTGGCTCCCGACCAATGCGCCTGAAAGCCAAGCGGATGCCGGAACGCGTTTTTCTCTCAGGGAAAAGCTCGGGCGTCTGGAAGAGCCCGTTCGGC
>NZ_JBKQOU010000296.1:0-2718 GCF_052145335.1 Rhodoblastus sp. | reverse complement strand
GAGCCGGGCGGCCAGCGATCCTTGCGTCCCGGGGAACTGGGTTATTTCGCTGCGCACGTCCGGATCGGGTCCCCGAGGATTGCGCCTTTTCGCGCGGAGTTTCGTGACCCCGAATTAAAGCGCCCTTGGCGCTTCCTCGCAAGGGCATTGGCCCCGGTTATAGCGTCGTAGGCAATAAGTCAGCGGCAGTTGTCCCGCCGTTCGAGCGCATCGAAGGCTCGGAAGAAGTCGTCAAGAAAATGGTCCGCGCCTGCGAGGCGCCGATAAGCCGGGAGGATTAGAAACAGATCGTCGATTCCCTCAAATGCAAAAAAGGGACCTACGAAAAATTGGTGAACGGCGGCTCAGGGTTCAGGTTGAGAACTTTGCCGATCGACCGAACTGTCCGCTCGGCGCCCATGAGCGGAAATTCGGCGCTTGCAAAATGAACCCTTAACTTGCCGGTAAACCTTCGTACGCTGCTAGCCCCGCAATGCGTGCGCCGCGCGTTTCCCTGGACACGTGTTCTATGGCTCAATGACCCAATAGCGCTCGCCGGCCTTCTCGCGCGCTTCCAGGCCGCGCGCGGCGGCCGCCGTCGCCTTGGTGAGAACCAGCGTGAAATCCCGTATCGCCTTGGGCTCGTCGAACACGTAGGAATGACCGGTCAGACGCGTGTCGACGGATTCAACGCCTTTTGTCACCAGAATATCGGCGCCGCCGCTGCCGGCGCGCGGCGCCTGATGATAGCTCTCGGAAATCAGGATCGCGCGATCATATTCCGACGCATAAAGCGTGCGGATGACGCCGATCTTGCTCGCCAGCCGGATCTGCTCACGAAAAACATCCTGCGCCACGTCGGGCGCCGCGAACACCGCGGCGCCGATACGCAAATGCGTGTGAACGAGCGCAAATTCGCGCAGCATTTGGAGGAGGATGCGGCAGCCCATGCTATGGGCGGCGAAGTCGAGCTGCATCTCCGGCCCCGCCGCGGCGATCGCATTCACCAGTTCCACCAGGTGCGGCTCGCTCCACACGCTGGAATCCTCGTCATAAGCATAGCCGAAAGCCGAGCCTTCGGAGGGCCAGCTCCAGCCGACGACAGCGCCGCCATAATCGACATCCGACGCCAGTTGCAGCGCCCGCCAGGCCAGTCCGTGGAAGGGGATGTTGAAACCGTGGATCACGAACATGATCTTTGACCCGCCGGATTCGCGGGTTTTCGCGACGATCTGCCTCGCGCATTCATCCGCGCCTTTGATCAGGATCTTTGGCGCCGGCGGAACATGGGGCTCACCAGAATTGCGCGCAGGCGCGCCGAGGAAGCCGCAGGTGAATTCGAACGCATCCAGACGGCGGGCGCCGAAGCGCGTGGAGTAATCCAGCGTGCCCTCATCATTGCGGTCGGTGACGAAAAAAACCGGAGACCGCATCGCCAATTTGAGAGGCGGCGGCGGGCTCGCGAGCGGCGGGGCGTACTTGCCTCGGAGTTCGAATTCCGCCTTGCGCCACAGGACCATTTCCTGGGAGCGCGCCTCTGGGGCAATGCGTACCGCGTCCAGGGTCAATTGTATCTCCTCACGCGAGGCGAGATTGGTCATCTCGACATCGGGAATTTTGCGGATCGCTTCCCTGCGGGAGATAATGTCGGAGTCGGCCGCTTGCCTCGCCTGGTCCGCCGCGATTTTCAGCGCTTTTTTTTCCGTCTCGCTGCGTTGCAGCCAGAAGTCATGCGCCGCCACCAGCGCGCCAAGCTTAGGCCAGGCCGTGGTCACATAGAGTTTCCCGCCATTTCTTTGCGCGAAAGCCTCAGTCGCCGCGCCGAGTTGCGTCTCCATGGCATCGGCCCCGCCGGCGGTCGCGCTCGGCAGGCTTGCGACGACTTTCGCGCCGACGCCCGTGAGAATCCTAACGTCTGGCGCGCCATTTTCCGCCGCAACCGTGAGCTTGGCGAAATCGGCGACGCTGGCGATCTTTTCGCTGGAAAGGAAATAGGTGACGCCATGAACCCATAATTTCAAAGGAAACAGGCCGTAGCGGCTGGCAGCATTGGCGGCGGCGGCGCCGACAAAACTGTCCTCAACCAGAAACACTTCCTCGGCCGACTGGAACACGAAGCGCCGTGTTAAAAGTGAAGTCGCCGTCCCGGGTATTCTCCATTGGGGCAAACGCTGGTCCGTAATAGTATAAACGCTCATCTCCGCCGCGCCAGTTTCAACCGCCCGCTTGGCCTCCGCTTCGCTCAGGAATTTTAACGCCGCGACGCTCAATCCGGCCTCGGCCGGAACCGTGTTGGCCAGGAAGGATTTGACGAAGACGTCATCGGCGTAGGTTGCGGGGATGGCGATCCGCACGTCAGTCGCCAAGGCAAAAGGCGAAAACGACAGGCATGCCAAGGCAAGCAACAGGAGGCGCGACATGGGAGTTTCCCTTGGTGTCGACCGGCGTTTTCCGATACGCGAAAGCCTGCGCAAATATTAACGTGAATTGGGGTCGGAAAAATGTCCCTGACTTTTTTGCTGTCAATCAGGACGTTCAACGCGACCCGAAGAAGTTTGAACCATTGTGCCGTTGAGTGACCTTCGGTGTAAGTTTCGCAAACGACCGCAGTGGGGCATGACTACCCAGTCGCGCGGGTTTCCCGACGGCTGTTTTCATAACCACCTCTCCCGCCGCATCGACGCCGTGAACCTGAAAAACCGATTTTGCAATGTCCAGACCGATCGTAATCACCTGACC
>NZ_JBKQOU010000295.1:0-4624 GCF_052145335.1 Rhodoblastus sp. | reverse complement strand
ATGTCGCCTGGTCTTTGTCAAATTGCACGCCGCAACTTCAGGGCGCCGCAATTGCAAGAAAGGCTCAAAACCCCACCGGTCGTGGCCTGCGGCAACGCGCTTGCTTTTCAGTTCCCGCCTGGCGCATTGGTCGTATTCCTTTGCCATTCCTTTGGCCTCCCGACTCTGAAGCTTGTGCTGGACCGACTCGAATCAATCCCGCAGGCCGAGCACGAAATGTTTTTCGTCTATGAAAACCCCGTCTATGGGGAGGAGCTTGATCGGCGGAAGAGTTTCCAGCGCTGGTTCGCGCGCACGGTTCCGGCGGAAACGGATGAGCTTCCGTTTCATTCGGGCGTAAGAGCCTTGGGGAAAGAAACGATTGTCGTCTGGCGGCGTTCAAGCCGCGAGCGCGTTTCAACCGACGTCGACGCACACCGAAAGATCGTGATCGAAGAGGAGGACTGGCGCGCGACCCTGCTCTGATTTCGTCCCCCGGCGGGCCTCCATCTAGTGAACCGAGTGAGTCTGATGGTTCAGGCAGTCGCCTGAGCTTTGCAAGGATGGTTTCTGCGGGTTTTGTCCAAACGAAGGGCCTAGGATCGTCGTTGTGACGCCGAATATAGGCGCGAATGGCGTCCTGAAGGTCGGCGACGGGCTTGAAGACGCCGAGCCGAATGGCCCTGCGGGTCAGTACGGAAAAGAAATTTTCGACAGCGTTGAGCCAAGAGGCCGATGTTGGTGTGAAATGAAATGTCCAACGGGGATTTTCGGCCAGCCATTCGAGGACCTTCGGGTGCTTGTGCGTAGCATAGTTGTCGACGACAGCGTGGATGACCCTTCCGGCGGGAACGGCGCGCTCGACGGCGTTGATAAATTTGACGAATTCCTGATGGCGATGATGGGGCATGCAATGCCCAACGACAGTGCCGTGGAGAACGTCGAGCGCGGCGAACAGGGTGGTCGTGCCGTTGCGCTTGTTGTCATGGGTCATGGTCCCGCATTTGCCTGGCTTCAACGGGAGCCCGGGCGGAGTGCGGTCGAGAGCCTGGATCTGGTTTTTTCATCGATCGAGACGACGACCGCGTGAGCCGGCGGGTCCATGTAAAGGCCGACAATGTCCTCGACTTTGGCGGCGAAGGCCGGATCGTTGGACCGCTTAAATGTGCGCAGGCGATGAGGTTGGAGACGATGGGCGTTCCAAATGCGCTGAACAGAACTCTGCGACACGCCGGCGGCTTTCGCCATGGCCCTTCCGGTCCAATGGGTGACGGCCCCAGGAGGTTCGGTGCAAGTCAAAGCAACAATCCGCGCGACGACAGCTGACGCCAGCGCGGCGCGCCATTTCCAACACCGGCAATCGGTCGCCGGAAAAAAGCACGATTTTGGCGCGCTGCACGTGTTTGAGGGAACGGTTGCGATCGCCGATGATCTGCTTCAGGCGATCGGCGTCTGTGGCGCTCAAGAGGATGTTGACTGTCTGGGCCATGGTCGCAGACTCGCATGCCTCCGAGATTTTGTGAATCCTATGTTTGCCTCAATGCACTAGGGGAAGACTCGCGGCGACGTTTCCTCATTCGCGTTCCCAGGCTGCCGCCTGCCGGCGCTCTCAGCATCGAAGGGCTCGAAGCCGATGTCATGCGACGGCGTCGCTGGAAGGAGGCGGAAATCTCCTTTCGGCGCATTCGCGAAAAGAGGGTCCGCAACAATCGATTGCCTGTCCCGCCGGCTCGCACGCCGCCAAGAATTGATTTCGAGACTTCCAGGAAAGAAGGCATCGTCTCCGTTGGCGCGCCAATATAAATTGCGGTCCATAACCACCGCATCGGTTGAGCCCAGTGAAGAGCCGGAGGCGCCACAAAACAGCGGACTCGAATTGTTCCAATAAACGATGTTTCGCTCGAACACATAGCCAGCGTCGGCGCCATTTTGCGTTCCGTGCAGCTGGCAATCGCCGCCCTCAACGAAAATATTGTTGGCGACGCGGTTGTCCGCTCCGTAATGCTGGAAGTAGCCGCCGCTTTGGGCGCCGATTACGAAATTCCGCTCAAATCGAATGTCGCTCGACCCTTCATCGGCATAAAGGCCCCAACCGCCATAAGCGAATGAGCGGATGTCGGCCACGTAGTTATCGTGGATGATGGTCTCCGGTTGTTTGCCTAGCGTATAAATGCCACCGAGATCGGAGGTCACGCCCTGGCCGATCGCGCGCACCCGGTTGAAGCCGACGTCATTGTGATGAGCGGCGCTGGGGCCGTAGCCCCAGGTCCAACCGACCGAAATGCCGATTTGATAAAAATCGACGATGTCGTTGTGCTCTACGGAGTTGTATGACGCTTGCCCGATCCAGACGGCGACGGCGCCGGGGTGCAGGCGTCCGCCATGGGCAATGAGGCAATCCCGCAAGATATTGTGTGATGCTTCGAAATCGGGATCGGAAGGAAGGCGTAAAATGTTTTGCCACGTTCCTTCGATGGCGTAGCCGATCTTCACGCCACCGCCACCGAGGTCGTCGAATTCGCAATTTTCGATCGCGTTATTCTGCGACCCCACGCCGAACGCAATTGCATAGCCGCCGACGTGACGCAGCGCACAATTCCTGAAGGTGAGGTGACGAGTTCCGTAAGCGACAATCGCGGCCTTTAGTCCGATCTCCGCTTGCCCGAACGACTGCCCTGCCGACGGCAAAATCCAGTTGGCATGAGCAAAGCCAAGGCCGCGGAATTGGATATGCTCCACCCAATGCCTTCGCATTAAATCGCCTTGAAACACGAGCAACCGCTCCAGCAGGGGCGCGATGACTTCCGACTGATCCGGCGTTTCCCCTTTCATGGGCGCATAGATAAGTTCGCCGTGCGCTGCGTCGAGACGCCATTCGCCTGGCTGGAGTGGCGTCGCTGGTGCATTATCCACCAAATAGCGGTTTCCTTCGACGAACTCTGTCGTGCTGGGCCCTGTGAAAGTCACATGGTGTCGCGCCGCGTCGATCGACTTTATGCGCAAACGCGAAGCCTCCCAGTCGTGAAAAGCGAGAATTTCCACATCATGAAGATCGGGCCAATCGCTGCGCAGGTCGTTTCCTTGGAACTCGAATTCCTGCTTACTCACTTTTCGCGCAATTTTGAAATATCCGGATTTCGGAAGATGTGGGCGAAAGCGCCGTCGCCCGTTGACAAAGAGCTGGCTGAACGACCACGTTCCGGCGCGAACAGCCGCAAGGGTCTTGTGCCAACAACCGTCCTGCGCGACACGCCAGTCGCTGATTTTGCGGCCGCCGCTTAGCGTGACTTGCTCGCCTTCGAAAGCTTCGTATATCGTTGGCGAATTTTCCGAGCCTGAATCTTTCGGAGCAAATACGACAGGTTCGTCAAGGTAATAGACCCCGCCTCGCAAGGCGACCGTAATCGGCCCATCGCGACGCGGGCGCCGTTGACGCTCCAGCGCCACGAGTTCCTGAGCTCGCTTCATCGTGGCGAGCGGACCGTCCATGCCGTTCGAAGCGGCTGCGGCGAGACGTCCCGACCAAGAATCATTGCCGTCGAGTGCGACATAAAAGTCAGGCGCAGCGGCATGCGCGCTAGATGATGACAGGAATATCGTCATCGCCATAAGCATTCCCAATTCGACACATCTCCGGCGCATGTCCCTCTCCAATAACGGATTTTCAAACTTCGTGCATTCGTCCTTTGCAGCGGAATCAGTGGCCCGAAAGGGCCTTTTCGAGTGGAAGTCCGACCATCGCTTTTCGCCTCTTAAGAACGGTCTCGCCGAAAAAACGGAGTCTGCAATGATTATGCGATTTAACAGCCGTCGAAATGCCGAGAACTCGTTGCGATCGCCACGTCCTCCGATCCACTTGCTTATTCAAGCCATCAATTATGTACCTGAGCCGATCGGTTGCGCCAAATACACCAGCGAACTCGCTGAATACATGGCTAAGCGAGGATATGTTGTCGAAGTAATCTCCGCCGTTCCGCATTATCCGGGATGGCAAGTGCGCCCTCCGTTCCGCGCGTGGCGTTACGCAATAGAAACACTCAATGACGTCCGCGTCACCCATTGTCCGATCATTGTGAAGCGAAATTCGGGAGGCGCATGGCGAATGATCGCGCCACTCAGCTTCGCTTTGAGCGCCGCGCCAATCCTGCTTTGGCGCATGTTGAGATTCCGTCCAAATGTGGTGCTTTGCGTCGAGCCAACGCTCTTGGCGTCGCCTGTCCCCGTTCTCCTTGCGAAATTGATTGGCGCGCGCACGTTTCTGCATGTGCAGGACCTTGAGGTCGACGCGGCGTTTCGGGTTGGACACCTCAAGGGTCGCTGGCTCAGGAAAGTTGGTGAGGTATTCGAGCGGTTTCTTTTGCGTAGGTTTGACCGGATCATCACGATATCTGGAAAAATGCGCTCAGCCCTTATTCAGAAGGGGGTCGATTCGGAAGATGTCGAAGTGATCCGCAACTGGTTGGACATTCGGGCTATCAGTCCGACCCACTACGAGGGCCAGAATCCGTATCGCCGACAATTGGAAATTGATGACCGCACGTTTGTGGTGCTCTACTCAGGACACATCGGCGCGAAACAAGCCTTGCATGTCTTGCTCGACGCTGCGCGACTGCTTCAGGACGACGGCAATATCCTATTTATCGTC
>NZ_JBKQOU010000294.1:0-3856 GCF_052145335.1 Rhodoblastus sp. | reverse complement strand
TTGAAAATCTTGAAGGGCCGCCCATTGAATCCGCTTCGAGTCTGGCGGAAAAACACCGGCCCCCTGGAATCGATCATGATGGCCAAGGCGATCACGCCGAACAAGGGCAGCAACAGAATCAAAGCGGTAAAGGCGACGACGATGTCGAAGGTCCTCTTCGCCGCCCGTTCGGCCATTCCAAGGGGTTGCCGCTGAATTTCCAGCGCCATTGAAGACCCGAGTTCGTATCGCGGATTGGAGACGAGGTCCGCGAGCATGGGGTCGGGGATCATCGTGACCGAGATCGGCAGCACGCGCAGGGCATTGGCGGCGGCGACGAGATCGACGACGCTGCCGGCGCGCGGCGCGAGGAAAATATCGTCAATGTCCTGGCCGCGCACGAATCCGATGACGCCATCGAGAGTTGAGGCGTTGTCCTCGGCGCTTGGCCCGAGCTGAAAAATCTTGATGACGCGATAGCCGTGCCGGACGAGCAGGTTCGAAAAACGCTCCGATTGCGGCTCGTCCCATAGGACGATCACACTTTTGCGCCCTCTGATCGCGCCATTGGCGAGCGCCCCGGGCAGGTACATCCGCCAGATCTGGCGATGCGCAAGCAAAGCCGTTCCTCCAATCGCCCAAAACGACAGGATTGTTCCGCGCGACAGTTCCTTGCCCACACCCCAGGTGAAAACGCCGCTTGCCAATAATAGAAAGGCGCCGCACCAGGTGCCGAGCAGGCCGCGGATCTGGTCGCTCAGCACGACGAGCCGGGAAGGCTCATAAAGTTTGCGCGCCCACATGGCCGCTACAAAAAGAACAGCGACGAAAACTGCCGCAGCCATATTGCGCGAGAATTGCCCTCCCTGTTGCGAGCTCGTGAAGTGGAAAAACGTTCCGGCGAGCAAGGCGGAGGCGGTGACGATCAAAATGTCGGCGCTTGCCGCGAAAAGGGGAATGCCCCGATAGGTCACTGGAAGATGGATAGCGGTTCGCGCCACGCTTTCACCCTTGGAATTACAACCATCTTCGGAGCAGGAGCGTGAATTGGCTGTCAAATCGGACCTCGCTTGCGATTGGAGCGTATCGGGCTTGAAGTCAATGCCGCCGTCAGGCTTTGGGTTAGCCCCCCGGCTGCCTAAAGGTTCGGAATCACAATCATTTTTTCTATACGACTGTTTTCGCCATAAGCGAAGCTGTAGAATTGTTAAAAGTCGTTCGCCGGCGAGTGATATCGTCGCATTTCAATCGTCGGGCGGAGCCCGGTCGCCGTCGTGGCGGCGTCCATTAATTCAACTCTGGAAAAGTCATGAATTCGATTTTCGATATCATTACGGTCACGCTGTTTCTATGTGGCGTTGCGGCTTTCGTTTTCCTGACGGATCGACGCCCGGCCACCGTGAGTCGGCTGCTCGTTTCGGGCGTCGCCGTCGCCGTCGCGAATCAACTCGGCAACGCCGGCCATGAATATCTGGCAGGCGCGCTCGTCGTCGCGGCGAGCGCCTACGCCGTGATTATCGTTCGGTCGCATCCAGCCTGAAGCGCCCTATCTGCCCGGAAAAAAGGCGTGACGGCGCGATGAAGCTTTACGACGGAAATATGAAGGCGCGATGGGCCGCGCGATCCACGATCATATTGTTTTATTAGCGAAAAATTGAATGGTGCGAGCTTGACCGTATGCGGGCGCATGGCTAAGTTCTTGACCGAGCGCGCGCGACGGGCTGCAGGTCACGCGCTTGTTTGGACGAATTTGGCAATGGGGGTTTTTTATGAAGAATTTAGCTCTGGCTGTGGCTTTGGCCGCCACCGGCTCGGGTCTCGCCGCGACGGGCGCTTCGGCGACGACGCCCGTCATCGTGCTGGCTCCGGAAGAGGTCGATACAACGGTTGACTTCACCACAAGCAAAAAATTGGATTCCGTTTTCAATTTCAGTGTGTCGGCTAAGGAATCGCTTTGGGAGCTGACCGTCGGGTTCAGCGACAATGCGATCTCCTCGACGGCCTATCCCTTTGGTCACGCGACGCTGGATATTTACAGCGGTTTAGCAGGTTCGAAGAACGAAAAGCTTGTCTACACGGCTACGGCGACCGATATCAAGTCCACGGGCGGCACGAAGGCGCACCCGATCTATTCTTATTCCGAGTCCATCTCGATCAACAGCGGCAATGATTTTACGCTGAAAGCCGGCAATTATAATATCGATCTTGTCGGCTCGACTTTGCCATCGGTGGGGGGCGCCGGCACCTTGGCCGTGACCGCGACCGTCCCGGAAGTTTCGACCTGGGTGATGATGCTGGCCGGTTTCGCCGGTCTCGGCCTGGTCGGCTATGGCGGCAGCAATTAGGCTCGCGGCCCCGCGGCTTTATCTTTGATCAATTCATTATAAAAAAAGGCCGATTTCGTTCGGCCTTTTTTGTCACGCCCTTCTGCAGCCCGGCAGGTTTACCGAAACGACCTGGGTGACGAAGTTCGGCGGATTTGGCAGTCTTACTTTTGTCGTCTAAATCCGCAACAAAAAGTCTCTCTTTCTGGACGGATGATCTTTGCCGACAACAAAAGCCGGCCGGGTCCCGACATTACACGATGACGCAGCGGCAAGGCATTGAAACAGTGTACTTTGCAGGAGAGCTCCTCTAGTTTGTCGCCGGTTCGCCAAGCCAAGTTCCGGCTCAGCCAGTCGCGTCCGGTTGGATTGCTTCCTGCCGCAGCGGGAACTCTGGCGAGTGTGTCCCGGGTTCGGCGAAAATTCACGGCTTGCGGCGCGCAAGAGAGGCGCTTATGCGTCTGGCCTTTGCTAGGAGAGTCGGCCAGTCGCCAATGAGCGGCCGGTTTCGGAAGAGTTCAAGCGCCGGCGGTTTTGCAAGGCTCGGAGTTCGGTTAATGTCAAATGTGCTCAATAGCTCGCAGACCGCGCGGTTGGATATGAATTATACCTTGGATAATGTCGCGCAGGAACTCGTCAGTTTCGCCAAACTTTCCGAATCGCAGATCGGCCAGATACACGCCTATGCGAAGGCGCGGGCAATCAGCTTTCTTGAAGCGGCGGTAGACACTGGCTTGGTGAAGCGCGAAACGCTGATGACCGCTCTGTCCCGGCAATATAATTATCCGATCATCCATGACGAAGATGGATTGGCGGGATTATCGCAGGAACTTGTGGTCGGTCACGAGCCCTTCGGCGCCGCGGCGGAAATCGTTCGTTCGATACGAACCTCGCTGGTGTCGACCGCAGTCGCGCAGGGACTAAGGTCATTCGTCGTCGTTGGCCCCCGCGAAGGGCAGGGCGCCAGTTTTCTTGCAAGCAACCTCGCCGTGGCCTTCGCGCAGATGTCGGTGAACACCTTGCTGGTCGACACCAATCTGCGCGATCCGCGCATCGCGGGCATGTTCGGCGTCGACCCTAACGGTGAAGGACTCTCCGACGTCTTGTTGCGCATGCGGGTCGATGATCTGCCGATCGTGCGCGATGTTCTGCCAGGGCTCTCAATTCTTCCGTCCGGCGGGATTCCGCCGAATCCGCAAGAACTGCTGTGCGGCGCCGATTTCGTCGCTGTGACCGCCAAATTAGCGCGCGACTACGGCATCGTCATTTACGATTCACCCAGCGCGATGGATTACAGCGATGCTTATGTCATAGCGTCGAGGGTCGGGTCCGCGATCGTCGTCGGGCGGCAGAACCACGCGCGCTTCGATGATTTGAAGTCTGTGGCGGAAAAGCTTCGCGGGCACCAGTGCACGATCGTCGGCACGATCGCCAACGACTTCTGAGGTTCAGGTGTACGCTTTTCACCGGCCATTTGGCGCTGCTTTCGCAAGGGCCGTGTTGGCGATCTCGCGGATCGCCCGCAAAGGATGATCGCGCCGAACCCGCGCTTC